>NZ_JAAKZY010000138.1 GCF_011045015.1 Streptomyces scabichelini
CGTCCCCCACCGCCTGCGCGAACTCCGCGTTCTCCGAGAGGAAGCCGTAGCCGGGATGGATGGCATCCGCCCCCGAGTCCGCGGCCGCCTGCAGCACCTTGGCCATGTCCAGGTAGCTGGAGGCCGGCGTGTCACCGCCCAGCGCGAACGCCTCGTCCGCGGCACGCACATGCAGCGCGTCCCGGTCCGGCTCGGCGTACACCGCCACGCTCGCGATACCGGCGTCTCGGCACGCCCGGGCGACACGGACAGCGATTTCGCCACGGTTGGCGATCAACACCTTGCGCATCGAGAGCCTGCCCGTGGGCTGCTCTCGTAACGCGAGGCTGCGTGGCTTGCGCTGCTTGGGCGGCTTGCGCGGCTTGTGTGTCATCGGGGTGACCTCCAGGATCCCGCCTGAGGGCTGACCTCGCGGTATGCGCGGTCCCACCCCGCGCGGAGCGGACTGGGATCCACCGGGTCCGGCCCGCTCCGGCCGCTGCCGATGAGCACGC
This sequence comes from Streptomyces scabichelini, assembly GCF_011045015.1. Classification (GTDB taxonomy): domain Bacteria; phylum Actinomycetota; class Actinomycetes; order Streptomycetales; family Streptomycetaceae; genus Streptomyces; species Streptomyces scabichelini. The sequence goes on from NZ_JAAKZY010000138.1 coordinate 495, forward strand.
CGATCAGTGCCGCGAGATCCTCCGGGTCGGGATCTCCTCGTACGACCGTCAGGTGGGGAGCATGTGTCGTCATCGCCATCACACCGGCGGGTTGCCGTGCTTGCGCGACGGCAGGTCGGCGTGTTTGGTGCGGAGCATCTCCAGTGAGCGGATGAGGATCGAGCGGGTCTCCGCCGGGTCGATCACATCGTCCACGAGGCCGCGTTCGGCCGCGTAGTACGGGCCCATCAGCTCGTTCTGGTACTCCTTGATCTTCTGAGCGCGTACCGCGTCCGCGTCGTCGGCGGCCGCGATCTCCTTGCGGAAGATGACGTTGGCGGCGCCCTCGGCGCCCATCACCGCGATCTCGTTCGACGGCCAGGCCAGTGACAGATCGGCGCCGATGGAACGCGAGTCCATGACGATGTAGGCGCCGCCGTAGGCCTTCCGCAGGACCAGTGAGATACGGGGGACCGTGGCGTTGCAGTAGGCGTAGAGCAGTTTGGCGCCGCGTCGGATGATGCCGTCGTGCTCCTGGCCGACGCCCGGCAGGAAGCCGGGCACGTCCACCAGGGTGACGAGGGGGATGTTGAACGCGTCGCAGAACTGGACGAAGCGTGCGGCCTTCTCCGAGGCCTCGATGTCGAGGACCCCGGCCATGCTGCCCGGCTGGTTGGCGACGATGCCGGTGACATGGCCGTCGAGGCGGCTCAGCGTGCAGATGACATTGGCCGCCCAGCGCTCGCTGACCTCGAAGTGCTCACCGTCGTCGACGATCTCCTCGATCACCTTGTGCATGTCGTAGGAGCGGCTGGGGTCGGCGGGTACGAGGTCGATGAGCGCCTCGGTGCTGCGGACCGGCGAGTCCGACACCGGTGACCTGGGGGGCAGTTCACGGTTGTTGGAGGGCAGCAGGGACAGCAGATAGCGGACCTCTTCGAGGCACTGTTCCTCGTCGTCGTACGCGAAGGCCGCGACACCTGAGGTGCCCGCGTGGACGTCGGCGCCACCGAGCTCGTTCTGGCTCACCCGCTCTCCGGTGACCGCCTGCACCACATCGGGACCCGTGATGAACATCTGCGAGGTGCCGCGCACCATGAAGACGAAGTCGGTCAGCGCCGGGGAGTACGCGGCGCCGCCGGCGCAGGGCCCCAGCATCACGCTGATCTGCGGGATCACCCCGGAGCAGCGGGTGTTGCGGCGGAAGATGCCGCCATAGCCGGCGAGCGCGGTGACGCCCTCCTGGATGCGGGCGCCCGCTCCGTCGTTCAGCGAGATCAGCGGGGCGCCGGCCGCCTCGGCGAGGTCCATCACTTTGTGGATCTTCTGGGCGTGTGCCTCGCCGAGTGCGCCTCCGAACACCCGGAAGTCGTGCGCGTACAGGAAGACCGTGCGGCCGTGCACCGTGCCCCAGCCGGTGATCACGCCGTCGGAGTACGGGCGGCGCTGCTCCATGCCGAAGCCGGTCGCCCGGTGCCTGCGGAGCGCCTCGATCTCGGTGAACGAGCCCTCGTCGAGGAGCAGTTCGATCCTCTCGTGCGCCGTCAGCTTGCCCTTGGCGTGCTGGCGCTCGGTGGCGGCAGGGTCGGGGCCCTGCCTGACCAGGCCTTTGAGCTCGGTCAGTTCGTCCAGCCAGGTGCCCAGGTCCCGCACCCCGGCATCGGGTACGGACCTCTCCTCGGTACTCTCCTCGGTCTCAGAGACGATGTGCATCCCCGTGTCCCCCTTCATGCCGCGGTGCCGGGCCGGGCGAGCTCGTGGCCGGCGAGCTCATGGCCGGCGAGTGCGATGGTCTTGGCGAGCCTGCGTGCGTCTTTCGTCGTGTTGACCGGCACGTCGGGCGCGATCCGCCGGCACAGACCGGAGAGCACATTGCCCGGTCCCACTTCGACGAACCTGCCGACCCCGGCGGCGGTCAGCGTGCGCACGGCGCCGGTCCAGCGGACCCGGCCCGCGAGCTGGCGGCGCAGGCAGCCACGTATGTCATCTATGTCATCGGCCGAGCCGACCAGGTCCGCGGTGACTCCTGAGACCACCGGCACCCGCGGAGCGCGCAGCTCGGTCTTGGCGAGTTCGGCGGCGAACTCCTCCTCGATTCCGGCCATCAGGCTGGAATGGAAGGGCGCACCCACCTCCAGGACGACCGCCCTGACGGCGCCCGCGTCCCGTGCGTCGGCACAGACGCGCTCCACCGCGCCGTCCTGCCCGGACACGACGGCCTGTCCCGGCTCGTTGTCATTGGCCACCTCGACGATCTGGCCGGTCTCCGCGGCGGCACGTGCGCAGAGAGCCTCCACCGTGGCCAGATCCAGGCCGATGACCGCTGCCATCCGGCCGGGCACTTCGGCGTTGACCTCGGCCATGAGCTCGCCCCTGCGGCGCACCAGACGCAGCGCGTCGGTCCAGTCGAGTACGCCCGCGCTCACCAGGGCCGTGTATTCGCCGAGGCTGTGGCCCGCGACGAGATCGGGCTCGATGCCCTGCTCGCGCAGGACGTCAAGGGTGGCCATGCTGGTCAGGAAGACGGCGGGCTGGGTGACGGACGTGTCACGCAGTACCTCCTCCGGGCCTTCCCAGCAGAGCCGGGACAGCGGAAGGCCGAGGATCTCGTCCGCCGTCCTGTAGTACGTGTCCAGCAAGTCCGGCCGCTGCTCCAGCAGATGGAGCCCCATGCCCACCCGCTGTGACCCCTGGCCGGGGAAGACGAATGCGGTCTTTCCCATGGCGGCGCACCCCTTTCAAGGGAGTCGGTTCATGCGTCGGACGCTAGGCAGCCGCCAAGAGGCCGGTCGGCGCAATGGCCAGAAACTGACAGGAGAAGTGAATTCGGGAGCGAGGTGGCCGACTTGAATGTCATGTTGCTGCGTTCAAGCATGTTGCCGCGTTCAAGCCAGTGGAATGTCAGCCGGCCTGTTGCTCCTGGCTGCGTTCGCTCCGCAGCAGTCCCGCTTCGGCGGCGAACACGCCTGCCTGGAAACGAGAGTTTGCCCCGAGGAGGCGCATGATCTCCGCCACATGCCGACGGTAGGTCCGTACGGACATCGACAGCTCGCGGGCCGCCACCTCGTCTATGTAGCCCTCACGTAGGCAGATGAGGATTTCTTGGGGGAACTCGTGGCGAATTCGGTCCAGTGACAACGGAACCGCACGTTTCCAAGCACCGGCGAACAGTGCGTTGAAGGCCTGGACCACGGCCGGTGCTCGCACGCGCGCGGCATGCGAGGTGCCTTCTTTCACGTGTCGCGTCAATACGGTGCGTCCGTCGATGATGACGGCCCCGTGCAACAGTGCGTCGGTGATCCGGATCTCCAGGTCGTGCCGCCGTCGCTTGAGGTCGAGCAGCCCGAACTGCTCGGCTGTGGACTGGGATCCGAGCATGCGGATACGGACACCGCCGGGCACGCTCTTGGGCGCCCTGGAGAGCACGAAGGTCGGCAGTCCGGCCCCGGAGCGGTCCGAGGGCAGCACGACGTCCACGCGGCTCTCGGCTCTGCTGAGCTGATCGGCCAGCGCCTGAAGCGCCGTGTGGGCATCATCGGTCGTGGTGAGCAGCGAGCCGCTTTCCGCCGAGGTGAGTTGGTTCTTCGGGAAGACCGAATCGATGAGCGAGCGTATCTCCAGAAGCGCGATTTCCGCCTCGCCGCTGGAATGTGGCGTGAATTCCGCACGATTAGACACTTTGCGTCCACCCCCGTGGCACGGAACGGCGACCGGGGCCCGACCAGGGCCTCGATCGCTCAATCCCTACTGCTGACCCGACGTAAAGTAATGATCACAACTTCAGTCGTACCCAACAGTACAGTGGCGCAAAGTAGACAGTCAACGCACTTCATTTCAGTGAGAGTTGAACTATTTGCCCGGCGGAAACATGAGGGTTCGTCAAGTCGGCCGGAAAACGGCTGTGACACCACTCCGGACCTTGATGAAAGGGCTTGCTTTGACGTAACCCGCGCGGCCATCGCGCCGGGCTCCGAAGTTCTCTGATGGGGAATGGTTCGAGAATTAACGTGGTGTTTCCCACAACCGGAGGGGGCCGGGGACGTCCTCCCCCGCCGGCGAGGCGCTGCTCAGCGCTTGCGCACGGCAATCGCGACCGCACCGCCGAGCAGGCCGAGGGCCACACACAGGGGTGAGTACAGCGCGTTGTTCCACCGCTGGAACTCGCTGGTGGCGCCCGAGTTGAGCAGGAAGCCGCCGATGCCCCGGCCGAGCAGGACGAGGGCCAGGCCGTAGACGCCGAATGTGCGCAGCCAGCCGGGGCCGATCGCCGGGAGGGTCTCGTTGACCATCAGGATGAGCGCGGCGCCCGCGATCAGCGCGAGACCGACGAGGGCGGACAGCGCCGGCGGGGGCATCTCTCCGCTGTCACTGCCCACGACCGTCCTGGTGAAGGACACCTTGTCGTCCAGCGGCCAGGGCGAGAACGCCCAGATGAGGTGGAGGCCGCCGATCACCACCAGCGCGACGGTCAGGGTCACCGGCACCACGGTGCGGATCACGGGCGTCACAGGACGATCCCACCGTCGATGTGGACCACGGAACCGGTGATGTACGCGGCCCGGTCCGAGGACAGATACGAGACCAGATCGGCGACTTCGTCGGCGGTACCCATCCGGCCGAGCGGCACGCCCGAGACCATCTTCTTCGAGTACTCCGGGTCGAGCCCCGACACCATGTCCGTCTCGATGAAGCCGGGTGCGACGGCGTTGACCCGGATCCCGTACCGCCCGACCTCCTTGGACAGCGACTTGGTGAAGCCGATGATCCCGGCCTTGGTCGCGGCGTAGTTCGTCTGCGAGGCGATGCCGTACACGCCAGCCACCGAGGACAGCGTGACGATCGACCCGGAGCGGCGCTTGAGCATGTCGAAGGCGACGGCGCGGCAGACGTTGTAGGTGCCGGTGAGATTGACGTCGACGACCTCGTTCCACTGCTCGTCGGTCATCAGCAGCAACGGGTTGTCCCGTACGATCCCGGCCGAAGTGACCAGTACGTCAATGGGGTTGAGCTGCTCGTTGACCTGCTTGACGAGGCCGCGTACCGAATCCGCGGAGGCCACGTCGGCCTGTACGGCGAGGATCCGGGTGCCGTGACGGGATGCCTCCTTGCGTACCTCGTCGGCCGCCGCGGACTGCGAGGAGTAGCAGAAGGCGACGTCGTGACCGTCCTGGGCGAGGCGCAGCACACAGGCGCGGCCGATGCCCCGGGAGCCTCCGGTGACCAGGGCCACCTTGGGGGTCTGTTCAGACATGGGTCAGCTCTCCTTCGGTGGTGTTGTCCCCGTCGGCGGCCAGTTCGCCGCCCGGACGCATGGTGATGACGATCGAGCCGACGGTCAGCAGCGGCGCACCGTCCAAGAGGCTCTCGCCCTCGAAGATCAGCGTGGTGCCGACGCTGCGGACATGGCGTACCCGGTGCTCGACCAGGCTCCCCGGGAGCGCCCGGCCGTGGACCTGGATGCCGCTGATCGAGCCGAAGAGCATGACCAGGTCCGCGAGTTCCTCGGGGCCGGCCTGCTCCCAGAGCGCGAGCACCCCGGCGGCCTGGCACCAGGACTCGGCCAGGAGGGCGACCGGGTAAGCGTGGTCGTCCTCGGTGGCGTCGTCGGGGAGCTGCGCGTACCAGGGCTCGTTCGCGGTGACCGCCTTGACCGCGGTGAGGCTCACCCCCGGTTCGACGGCGGTGACCCGGTCGACGAGCAGCATCGGATAGCGGTGCGGCAGCGTCTCCTTGAGCCGGTCGATGCCGATCACGATGCCTGGTGCAGTGCTGTTCACGGCGCCTTCCGCGGTGCTGGTCACGACGCCTCCCGCAGTGCTGGTCACGTCGCCTCCCGCAGTTCGTAGCCAAGGCGGATCTGGGCGGTTCTGCCCCGGGGGGTGGACAGGGCCGCGTGTGCCTTCCAGGCACCGGCCTTGAGCTTCCACTCCAGTTCGACGGTCACCTCGTCGTCGGGGAAGACGGGGCTGAGGAAGCGCACCGACTCCACGGCGGTGAGTACCGGCTGCCCCTCCTCGGCGGGCGGGTTGGCCAGGGCCGCGTGGTGGACGGTCTCGACCAGGCAGACCCCGGGGAAGATCGGGAAGTCGGGGTAGTGGCCGCGGAAGACCTGCTCGTCCGCGCCCACGGTCAGCCGGGTGGTGGCCCCGTCGGGACGGCGCTCGAGGGTCTGGACGGTGCGGTTCAGGGGGGTGGCGAATGCCACGGACATGGTGGGCTCAACTCCTTTCGTTCGGTGGGTCATTGATGGCTCGGATGCGTCATCGCGAGCCCGGCACCACATGGGCGACCGAGACATTGCCCTGTGCGGCGACCCCGATCACGAGCTGCTCGACGAAGGCCTCCCGCAGCAGGGCCGCGACCTGCACGGCCGGCCCCAGGCAGCCGGCACCGGCCGAGGCCCTGATCGCTCCCTCACCCAGCGCGGCCTCGACCGTGCCGGTGACGGCGTCGTCCCCGCCGATCAGCCACACCTGGGGGCGCCTGCGGGCCAGGCCGAGGGCCGCGAAGGCGGCGGCGAGCAGCCGCTCGGCCTGCTCCTGGCCCTGGGGTGAGTCCGCCACCGGCGGCGGGAGCAGGAAGCTGCGCACCTGCACCCGGCCATGGGCCCGGCCGCCGCGTACCGCGACGTCCTCGGCTCGCTCGACGACCAGGGCCACGGCCCCGTCCTCGCTGCCGGCGGAGCCGGGCTCGGACCAGTCGAGCGGGGACTCGGCGGCGCCGGTGAGCAGCCAGCGGGCCCGCCCGGCGCGCAGTGCCCGTACGCCGTGCTGCACGGCTTCGAGACCCGCCACCCGGGGGCTGTGCACGCCGAGGCTGAAACCCTTGAGGCCGTGCTCCATGGCGACCCGGGAGCCGACCAGGTTCACCGAGAAGTACGGCACCGTGGCCGGGCTGAGCAGGGTGGAGTCGCCCTCGATGACTGTGCGGTCGAACTCGCCCTGCAGCTCGGACATGCCGTTGTTGGTGCCGACGGTGATCGCCCGATGGTCCTCGGAAACGTCCGCGAGCTGCGCGCCCGTGTCGGTGAGCGCCCGTGCGGTGGCGGCGAGGAGGTACTGGCTGGCCCTGGGCAGGTACTTGTAGCCGCGGCCGAGCTCGGCGCGGTGGTCGAACCAGCCCTTCGTCCGTTCCCCCTCGGGATCCAGGGCGGCCTCGGTGACCACGCCGATGCCGGTCACCACCAGATCAGCGTCAGCGGTCATCGCGGTTCACCCCGCAGCAGAAGGGACATGTTGTTGCCGCCGAAGGCATAGGAGTTGACCATCGCGGTCCGGCCGGCCGGGGTGTCGGAGGCGACGGGGACATGCACCGGGCAGTCGGGGTCGGGGGCGGCGACCGGCAGGTTCGGTGCGAGGAAACCGTGGTGCAGGAAGAGCGCGGCGGCGACCGTGCCCAGGCCGCCGGACGCGCCGCCGGTGTGCCCGATCAGCGCCTTGAGGCTGTAGAGCGGCAGTTGGGCGGTCCGCTCGCCGAAGATCTCGTACATGGCTTGGGTCTCGACGAGGTCGTTGAGCTTGGTGCCGGTGGCGTGCGGGACGACGAAGTCGACGTCGTCGGGCGTGGTGTCCGCCTCGGCCAGCGCGTCCCGCATCGCCCGCACGATCTGTGTGCCGTCCGGGTCGAGTCCGGTCGCGTGGTACGCCTCGCAGCTCCACCCCGTGCCGGTCAGCGTCGCGTACACCCGGGCGCCGCGGGCCCGCGCGGTCTCGGCGCGTTCCAGTACGACGGCGCCCGCGCCCTCGCCGAGCACGGTGCCGCCCCTGGTTGCGTCGAAGGGCCGGCAGCTGGCCGGATCGAGCGCGCCGACCTGGTTGAAGGCGGCGTGCGCGACCCGGGAGTACGTCTCGAAGCCCCCGACCACGACGGCGTCGGCCTCTCCCGCGCGGATCATGTCCGCGCCGATGGCCATCGAATAGCCGCTGCCCGAGCAGGCGTTGCTCAGCGTGCAGGCGGCGCCGTCCGCGCCCAGATGGCGGGCGACGACGGACGCGGTGGAGAACACCGGCGTCCAGGAGTCGTCCGCCGGGAAGCTCTTGCTGCCGCGCCACTGCTCGATGACGTACGCGTCGGCGATGGAGGTCCCCATCACGACGGAGGTACGGCCGTCGGCGAGCACGTCGAGGCCGGCGTCGGCCACCGCCTCGCGGGCGACGCTCAGTGCCGCCCGGGTGGCGTCGCCGACCGCGAAGCCGTCGACGGTGTCCGGCTCCGGGGGCAGGGCGCCCTCGGGCAGGAAATAGAAGTCCCTGATGGGGACATGGGCCAGGAGGTCCGGGGTCTGGGCCGCGACCGGCGCGGTGGGGTCGAGCAGCCCTTGCCAGAAGCTGTCCACCCCCGCGCCGAGGTGACACAGGGCGCCCAGACCGGTGATGACGACTTCTGTCACCGTCTGTTCTCCCTCTCGAAGTGGCTGTGTGTTTATGAGGCGTTGACGTACGCGGCTGCAGGAAGCAGCTACAAGTAGCGGCTACAGGAAGAAGATCCGGTCGTAGTCGGGCCAGCAGGCCGTGAACTCGCCCGCCGCCACGCACTCGGCCCCGTCGATCAGCCGGTCCGCACTCAGCCCCAGGGCCGCCAGGTCCTCGCTCTCCACCCGGATCCCGACGCCCAGATCGCGCAGCCTCAGCAGATCGGCGCGCGGCGCGTCGAGGGTGTCCAGCAGGCGCTTGCCGACCAGGAGCGGTTCGGGCGGCGGGGCGTCGACCGCGTACGTCACGGCCTCGCCGCGCAGCAGCAGGTCGAGGCCGAGCTGCCGGTGGATCTCGATGCCGAGGAAGAGCGCGTCGAAGTAGGCGACCTCGACCGCTCCCCGGTAGGCGCGCTCCACGATCGCCAGTGAGGCCATCAGGCCACCCCCATGAACAGCGTCTTGGTGGCGGCGTGGACATGGCCGCCGAAGGTGTGCGGCGCCCGCATGCGCACCTCGGGGATGTGCCCGGTGGCGCCCCGGTGCTCGCTGCAGGCCCGGCAGCCGAACCAGTGCAGCCGGCCGGGGAAGGCCTCCAGGAGTTCCCGGATCAGCACGACGGTGGTCGGGTACTGCGCATAGCGGTCGAGCAGATTGGCCGGCTTTGTCTCGCCCAGCGCCTCCTGGCTGAGCATGGTGCTGTAGCCGCAGGCCCAGACCTGGACGCTGGCGCCGCGTTCCAGGAGCGCCTGGAGCAGCCGGAACACCGAGGTGGTGAGCTCCCCGGTGTGCGGCGGGCCCATCACGACGAGCAGTACGTCCGTCTGCGGGGTGCGCGACATCAGTGCCACACCACCCTGGTGCCGGGCGCCAGCAGCTCTCCCGCCACCTCGTCCATCCCGATCAGCCGGGCCTGCCCGGGCAGTTGGGCCGCCTCGAGACCGCGCTGGGTCAGCGAATACCGGTCGACCCACAGTTCGGCCCCGTGCGACCCGTACGACAGGAACTCCGTCAGTTCGGGCCGCTCGCCGGGCAGTGCGGCGGTGACGCCCTCCTGGACCAGCACCAGCCGGACCGGGTGGCCGGAGCGCGCCAGCGTCGCCGCGTCGTCGAGGAACCGGGCGCCGGCCGGTCCTGAGGCGGGCCCGGACGACTCGATCAGCACGAAGTCGGGCACGGTGGGTCACTCGCCCCGCAGGGCCGTGAGGACATGCTCGTCGAAGGGGACGAGCGCCCAGTCCTTGCGGTCGGAGAACACCGCGTAGCCGTGCACGATGGTGCCGGTGGCGGTGGGAACGAGCTTGCCGTCGCGGATCACGTAGCAGTCCATCCGCGAGGTGTAGGTGAGGTCCTTGAAGACGTCCTCGACGGTGAAGACGATGTGCAGCTCCTCCTCCATCAGCGCCTCGTCCAGGAAGCGGATCGAGGAGCGCGGTACCACGGGGATCCACTTGCGCTCGTCGAGGAGGGTCTTGATGGAGATGCCGCGATGGGCGACGAAGCGGTCCTTGGCCTCCTCCATCAGCCGCAGATAGCCGGACATCTGCAGGCGCTCGTTGTTGTGGCAGTACGGGTAGGAGACCCGCCAGCGCCAGGCGATGGCATTGCCGCCCTCGACGAGTTCCTTGAGCAGCGGGTCGGTCCGGTGGGTGGCGGTCAGGCCGAGATCGGCGCTCGGGACGAGTTCGGCGTCCCGCACCGGCGCGGCGGTCGCGATCCGCTCGACGGCGTACGGGGCCAGCTCGGAAGGGACGGAATCGGCGGGGTCGACATAGCGCTCACGGCGCAGGGCGACCCGCACCTTGGCGGTGACGTCCTTGTTCTTCCCGTCCTTGGAGAGGGAGACCGCGAAGGCCAGCGAGGCGCCGTCGCCGGTGGGGCGGACCGTGGCGGTGGCCGTCTCGTCCAGGTGGAAGGCGTTGAGGATACGGGTGTCGAGTTCGGCGAGCTCCAGGCCGAGACCGTATTCCTGGAACAGGGTGCGCGAGGGCAGTCCCGCGGCGCGGAAATGCGCGAGTACAGCCTCCTCGACCATGTAGTTGACGTGCTTGAAGCCGATCCAGGTGTTGATGTTGTTGCCCTCGTAGCGGGGGCGCACCTCGGTTTCGGTGGTCGTGCCGGTGAGTGCGGCCAGCTTTTCCGTAAGTGACGTGAATGGCATGTGAATTGCCCGTTCCTTTTCCTGGTCCAGGGCTCTGCGGACGGAAGGAAACGTAGGGGCAACTCCGAGTTCCGCCGGGGGTCTTGACAGCTTCCTGCAGAGCGGGTCCGGCGTTCCGCACCAGGGCGTTTCAGGTTCCTGCCGGTTCTCCGATTCGAGGGATTCCCCGGCCTAATGTCCTCCCGGAAACACGGGGTTTGTGTAGACGGGGAGTTGTTCACGGTGACTGAGATCGCCATAACCGGCCTGGGTGTGGTCTGCCGCCTCGGCCGGGGCGTGGAGACGTTCTGGGCGGGGGTGCGGGCCGGCGACACCGCCGTCGCCGACCGGGTGCCCGACCCGGATCTGAAGGTTCCGCTGCCGCTGTACTACCTGGTGCCCGGTGCGAGCCCGACAGGCTCTGAGGCCCCGGACACAGCGCCCGCGACCCGCTACACCCTGGACGCCGGTCTTGAGGCGTACGCCGACGCAGGGCTCGGTGCCGTGCCCGGGGCCCGTATCGCCGTGGCGATGGGGTCGAGCGTCGGCGATGCCCGGCAGGTCGAGCTGGCCCGGGCGGGTCAGGTGCCGCCGGTGGCGGACGCCTCGCCGCCGTTCGTGCTGGCCTCGGCTCTGGCCGCCCGTATCGGCGCCGGGGCCGGGGCGGTCAATCTGAGCAACGCGTGTGCGGGCAGCGGCTACGCCATCGCGATGGGCGCGGAGATGATCCGCTCGGGCGAGGCCGATGTGGTGGTCGCGGGCGGCGCCGAAGCCTATTCACGGGTGACTGTGGCCGCCTTCAACCAGATGGGCGCTCTCGCCCCCGACCGGCCGCGGCCCTTCGCCCGGGACCGGGCCGGCGTGGTGCTCGGCGAGGGCGCCGGTGCCGTCGTACTGGAATCCGCCGCCCATGCGCGGGCGCGCGGCGCCCGGATGTACGCGAGGCTCGCGGGCACCGGCTGGAGCTGCGACGCCGCCCATCCCACCGCGCCCGACCCCACCGGCGCCCAGGCCGGACGTGCGATGCGGGCGGCCTTGGAGGAGGCGGGAGCCGGGCCCGACGACGTCACGCTGATCGTGCCGCACGCGACCGGAACCCGGCTCAACGACAGCACCGAGGCCGCCGCGATGGGCGCCGTCTTCGGCGCCCGGCTCGATGCGATTCCGCTGCACAACCTCAAGGCGGTAATCGGTCATCTGGCGGGCGGCGCCGGGGTGTTGGGCGCGGTCCTCGCGGCCCTGTGCTTCCACCGCGGCACGGTGCCCGGCAATCCGGCGACGGCCGCGATGGATCCCGAGTGCCCGGTGCACCTGCCCACCGAGGCCACCGAACTGCGTTCCGGGGTCGCGCTGGTGAACGCGTACGCCTTCGGCGGCAACAACATCTCCCTGGCCCTGACCGGAGCGCCCTCATGAACTTCGTAGTGTCCGCCGTGAACGCCGTCGCACCGCCGCAGCCAGGCCGGACCGGCTGGTTCGACCAGCGGGCCGAACTCGGCCGCGGCTACCGCCATCTGCCGCCGTCCGCCCAGTACCTGCTGGCCGCGGTCAAGCGGGCGCTGGCCCAGGAGGGCATCGGCGACGCGCTGCTCGCCGTCCCCGAGGAGCGGCGCGCGGTCGCGGTCGGCACCAACCATGCCGTGGCCGGCGTGCACGCGGAGATCGACCAGGCGACGGTCGCGGGCGAGGCCCACCTCCTCTCACCGACCGCCGCCCCGTACTTCTCGCCGAACCTCATAGCGAGCCGGATCGCGATGGAGCACGCCCTCAAGGGCTTCAGCCTGGCCGTGCACACGCCGCGGACGGCCGGCCTCGAGGCGCTCCAGGCCGGGCTGCGCGCGCTGAGGTCGGGGCGGGCGGACTGGCTGCTGACTGGGGCGACCGAGGCCGTGCCACCGGAGTCGGACAAGGCGGCGGTGACCGTCCGGGGCGCGGCCGAGGAAGGTGCGCTCGCCCTGGTCGTCGAGCCCGCACAGGCGGTACGGGCCGGGGGCCGCCGGGCACTGGGGCGGGTCGAGGTGCGCTCGGTGTTCGTGCCGCCGGGCCGGGCCGACGTTCCGGAGGACGTACGGGCGGCACTGGGCGTGCTGCTCGAAGGGGTCTCGGGGGTCTCGTACGGGTCCTGGCCCCAAGTCCGCCTGACAGGTGACGGTTCCCCGGTCGCCCGAGCGGTGGAGGCCGCACTCGGCGCCCCCGCGGAGCCCGCCGGAGCCGGATCCCTGCGCCCCCTCCAGGCCGTCGCCGAAGCGCTGGCCCAGGCCACCGCACCGCAGATCGTCGTCACCGCAACCGCCGCGGGCAATGTCTCCGCCGCCCTCGTCACCCCCTCAACACCCCAGTGAAGGAGAGCACTTCATGGCAACACAAGAAGAAGTAGCGGCATCCGACGGCGAATCCGCCGCCTCGGCCCGCGGCTGGACGCTGGGCGTGGTCTGCATCGCCACGTTCATGCTCATGCTCGACCTCACCGTCGTCAACGTGGCCCTGCCCGATATGCGGGTCTCGCTGGACGCCGACTTCTCCGAGCTGCAGTGGGTCCTCGACTCGTACGCGCTGACGCTGGCCGCGTTCCTGCTCACCGGCGGCTCGCTCGCCGACCGGCTGGGCCGTAAGCGGGTCTTCAACATCGGCTTCGTCGTCTTCACTCTGGCCTCGCTCTGGTGCGGTCTCTCGCAGAGCATCCTGCAGCTCAATCTCGCCCGTGGGCTGCAGGGTGTGGGCGCCGCGGTGCTTTTCGCGGTCGGTCCCGCGCTGATCGGCCATGAGTACCGGGGCAAGGACCGCGGCCGGGCCTTCGGGATCTTCGGCGGTGTCGTCGGCCTGGCGATCGCCTTCGGCCCGCTGATCGGCGGCGCGCTCACCGACGCGCTGAACTGGCGCTGGATCTTCCTGGTGAACGTGCCGATCGGCGCCGCGGCCCTGATCATCGGGGCGCTGCGCATCCGCGAGTCCCGCAACCCGGACAGCCACCCCATCGACTGGGCCGGTCTGGTGGTCTTCTCCAGCGCGCTCGGCCTGCTGGTGACCGGCTTCCTGCGGGGGCACGCGGAGGGCTGGGGCAGCGCGCCCATCGTCTCGATGTTCGTCGGTTCGGGCGTGCTCCTGGTGCTGTTCGTCGTCATCGAGCGCCGTCGCGGTTCGGCGGCCATGCTCGATCTGTCGATGTTCCGCATCCCCACGTTCAACGGCATGTCCGTGGCCACTCTGCTGTGGAACTCCACCGTCCTGAGCGCCATCTTCCTGCAGATCTCCTATCTGCAGAACGTGCTGGGCTTCAGCCCGCTGGAGACCGGTGTGCGCTTCCTGCCGATGACGCTGACGCTGTTCGTCGTCGCGGGAGTCACCGGCCTGCTGACCGCCCGGGTGTCACCGAAGCTGCTCGCGGTGCTCTCGGGCACCTTGATGGCGGTCGGCCTGGGCCTGGTCACCCTGGTGCGGGACGACAGCGAGTGGACCGTGCTGCTGCCCAGCATGCTCGTGGCCGGTGTCGGCATGGGCATCTACCAGCCGCTGCGGGCCGCCCTCTCGGTCGGCATGGTGGAGCCGGAGAAGGCCGGCATGTCCTCCGGGATCGCCGAGACCTTCCAGCAGGTCGGCGTCGCCCTGGGCATCGCCGTGTTCGGCGCGGTCTTCCAGAGCAGGGTCGCCGACTCCTTCGCCGCGTCGTCCGTCGCGGGCGAACTGGGCCCGAGGGCCGACCAGTTCGGGGACGCGGTGGCCACGGGTGCCGTCGGCGAGATGGCCGAGGCCCTGCCGCCGGACATCACTGTGAAGGTCACCGAGGCGGCACAGTCCGCCTTCGTCGACGGTCTGCACGACGTACTGATCGCGTCCTCGGCCGTGACCGCCGTGGGCGCCGTCATCGCGCTGCTGTGCATCCGCTCCAAGGACCTGCACGAGAGCGCGCGGGGCGACCATCTCACCGACCTCGACGCCGAGTTCCGCGATCTGCCGGAGCTGGGCCTGTCACCGAACGCAAAGGACTGACCGACCGTGCCCATCATCACCACGCGCCAGACGACCGGGGAGTCCCCCGGCCGGCTCTGGGCCTCGCTGCTCGACTGCGCGTCCATCCCGTCGTACGTCCCCGAGGTCGCCGAGGCCGAGATCCTCCACCAGGACGGCGACCGGCGGACCACCCGCTGGGCCGTGCTGCTGGGGCCCGCGGCGGAAGTGGCGTCCGCCGGGCCGCGCCTGGAATGGGTGGAGGAGGACACCATCGACCACAAGCGGCGCCGCATCGACTTCCGCCAGACCGAGGGCCCGCTGTCCCACTGCACGGGCCACTGGCAGATCGGCACGGACGGCCCGCTCACCACCGTCGAGCTGCACATCGACTTCAAGATCGGCATCCCGCTGATGGACGCCATGCTCGGCCCGATCGCCGAGCGCACGCTGCGCGGCTTCACCGAGTCCGCGCTGGCCCGGATCGGCGAACGCACCACCTCGGGCCAGGCCGGCATCGCACCGAGGAGCACCACATGAAGATCCTGCTGACCGGATCCGGTGGCGTGGTGGGCAGCGAAGTCCTCGCGCAGCTGGCCGAGTTCGGGGAGAAGACCGAGGTCACCGCCGTGACACGGCGTCCCTCGCGTCCCGAGGAGACCGGCTGGGTACTGGGCGCCGAGCCCGCTCCCGCCGAGCTGCGGCAGCACTGGGACGTGGTGATCCACAGCGCCGCCTCCACCCGGTGGACGATGACCAAGGACGAGGCGATCGCCGCCAATGTCCGCACCACCGAGGCCGTCCTCGAACTCGCCGACGCCGACACCCATGTCGTCCACATCTCGACGGCGTACGTCGACGGACAGGAGGGGGCCACCCGGGATCCGGAGTACGGCCGGTACCGCAACGGCTACGAGTGGTCCAAGGCCGAGTCCGAGAACCTCGTACGGACCCGGCATCCGGGACCGCTGACCATCGTGCGGCCCCCGCTGGTCTTCGGCCGCAGCACCGATGGCGCGATAGCCCGCCTCTCAGGCCCGTACGCGATGGTGCAGTCCCTGGTCTCGGGCCTGGCACCGGCGCTGGTCGGTGATCCGGACGGCTTCATCGAGATCTCACCCGTGGACCAGGTGGCCGAGGTCATCGTGGCCGCCGCACTCGGGGCGCCGCCGGCCGGGCAGGCCGTGGAGACGATCGCCGCGGGCGAGGACTGTCTGCGGGTCTCGGACATGGTCGCCGTCATCACCCGGACCATCAACGAATGGCGGGACGAGCGGGGAATCGCGCCGATCCCGCTCGCCCCCGTCATCCCTGCCGCCCACTGGCACGGCTTCTTCCTTCCGCTGTCGACACCGCACCTCTCGGACGTCCAGCAGCGGGCGGTCCAACTGCTCAGCATGTTCGAGAGCTACACCAGCATCCCGGCCCCCTTCGAACCGACGCAAAAGGTCGGCGATCCGGCCGCCCTCCTTGCCCGTTCGGTCCGCTGGTGGGCCGACGCGAAACCCCGGCACGCGAAGCGGCTGCCGGAGCCCTGGAATCTCATCGCGGCGTGAACGCATCCCCTGCCTCACGCCTGCATATCCGACACCTCACACACCTCACACACCTCATATAAGGAAGCAGAAATGACCACTGCCACGCTCGAAAAGGAATCCCTGCGCGCACTCGTCGCCGACGCCCTCGACGTCGAGATCGAGGACGTCACCGATGACGCCCGCTATGTCGACGACCTCGGTGTCGACTCGCTCATGGGCCTGGAAATCATGGTCCAGCTGGAGAAGAAGTTCGGCGTCAAGATTTCCGAGAAGGAATTCGGCGAGATCACCAACTTCGGCCAGACCTACAGCCTGCTTCTCGGGAAAGTCACGGGATGAGCGGCCATGAACGGTGCCGGTCGGTCCGTACCCCCTACACGGTGGTACGGGCCGACGGCGCCGCCCGGACCTGCGCGGTCGAGCTTCCGCTCGATCCCGCCGAGCCCGTGTTCAACGGCCACTACCGGGGTTTCCCGATCTTCGCCGGAGTCTTCCTCGTCGAGACGGCCCATCAGGCAGCGCTTGACCGGCCCCCGTCCAACGCCTCCGGACTGCGCCTGGCCGGACTGGAATCGTCCCGCTTCCTGCGCCCCGCCTACCCGGGCGACACCCTGACCTTCTCGCTCCGCTGGACGCAGGACGCGGCGGGGTGGGTGTGCCGGGTGACCGCCGCCACCGAGCGGGAGCAGGTGGCGAGGATCCGGCTGCGGTACGAGGACGCCGGCGCCGTATCCCCTCTCGCACTGCCCGAGTTCTCCGGACCACTGGAACTCCCCACGGGCCTGGGCCCCTTGTCCCTGCCCGAGCTGATGGCCCGCATCCCGCACCGGGACGAGATGCTGCTGATCGACCGGGTGCTGTCCTTCACCCCCGGCGAGCAGGTCACCGCCGAGAAGGCGGTCACCTACGGCGAACCCTGGTACCGGCACCTCGATACCGAGGTGAAGGACCCGGCCGCGTACGCCTATCCCATCGGCCCGCTGATGGAGTCCTTCAACCAGGCCGCGGCCGTCCTCGCCACGGCCGGCAAGGCCAACACGGATGTGCTCGCCGAAGAGGTCCTGATGCTGGGCAGCTACACCCGACTGGCCTTCGGGCCGCCGGTGTTCCCGGGCGACACCCTCGAACACTCCGTCCGGCTGGCCCGCACGATCGACGACATCCAGATCTTCGAGGGCACCACGCGGGTGCGCGGCGCACTCGTCCTCACGGTGGACCAGGCCGTGCTGGCCCGCCGCCCCGCCGACCGCCTGCGGCAGGCCTGAGCAATTCACTGACAACTTCCTGCCGCCGACGGGCCGATTCCCTGTGCGGCGGTCAAGAATCAAGTCACGGAAAGCGATACGCGCATCGAATCCCAGGCGCATTCCTTTCCCCAGCACATTTCTTCCCGAGGACGTTTCTCAAGGAGATAAAGCATGTCCACCGAGCTTGCCGAGCGCACCGAAAGCATCAAGGAAATCGTCTGCGACATCCTCGAGATAGAGGAGGACGAGGTCACCAGGACCAGCCTGTTCAAGGAGGACCACAACGCGGACTCGCTGCGCGCGATCGAGATTCTCGCCGCCCTGGAGAAGCAGTTCAACGTCGTCATCAACCAGAGCGAACTGCCTCGCATGGTGAACATCGAGGGCGTCTACCAGGTCGTGGCCGAGGCCGCCGGCTGGTAGGGCCCGCGCCCGCCCGGATCCGGGTGAGGACCAACGACTGTGTATCGGAAGGGTGGCATGTCAGCACAGCACGCAGCACAGCGAGCGATCGGGCCGGCCGGGGAAGAGGCACGCCACCGGGTCGTCCTCACCGGATTCGGTGTGGTTTCCAGCATCGGCCTCGGCGTCACCGAGTTCCTGCGGGGGCTGAGGGAGGGCCGCAGCGGGGCCAAGCCCATCACCGTGTTCGACACGGAGGGGTTCTCTCACTCGACCGGATGCGAGGTCACCGGGTTCGACCCCGCGCAGTGGGTCACGGAGCTCGAACTGGACCAGCTGGGCCGGGCCACGCAGTTCTCGGTGGCCGCCGCCCGCATGGCCCTGGAGGACTCGGGACTCGACCTCGGGCGGCTCCGTGAGCGGCGCGGCCTGATCTCCATCGGCACCACCGACGGGGAGTCCTACGATCTCGACCACCTCGTCGAGGCCGAGATCACCGAGGGCGCCGAGCGGATGGACCCGGTGGCCGTACGGCGGGTTCCCGCGGGGCGGCTCTCGGTGGCCATCGCCCAGGAGTTGGGCCTCAGCGATGTGGAGGCGGTGACCGTCCCCACCGCCTGTGCGGCCGGGAACTACGCCATCGGCTACGGCTTCGACGCCGTCGCCTCCGGTGAGGCCGAGTTCGCGTTCTGCGGCGGCGCGGACGCCATGTGCCGCAAGACGTTCACCGGCTTCTACCGGCTCGGCACCATCGCCCCGGACCGCTGCCAGCCCTTCGACGTCGACCGCAAGGGCATCCTGACGGGCGAGGGCGCCGGCGTCCTCGTACTGGAGCGTCTTGACTCCGCCCTCGCCCGTGGCGCGCACATCTATGCCGAGGTGCTGGGATACGGCCTCAACTGCGACGCGTACCACCAGGTCGCCCCCAACCGGGCGAGCGTCGCCCGTGTCATGGAGCGCGCCCTGGAGAACTCCGGCGTCAAGCCGGAACAGGTCGACCTCATCTCCGCGCACGGCACCGGCACCAAGGCCAACGACGTCACCGAAGTCGGCGCCATCCGCCAGGTGTTCGGGGACACCCCGCCGCGCACGGTGTCGGTGAAGTCGATGCTCGGGCACAGCATGGGCGCCGCCAGTGCGCTCGGGGCGATCGGCTGCGCGCTCGCCATCGACAACCGCTTCGTACCGCCCACCATCAACCACGTCACCACCGACCCGGAGTGCCCCGTCGACTGCGTGCCGAACGAGACGGTCGAGGCCGATCTGAGGGTCGTCCAGAACAACGGGCTCGCCTTCGGCGGCAACAACGCGGTGCTGCTCCTCGGCCGTTACGACGCCACGGCCGATCCCATACGAGTGAAGGAGGACGCGCTGTGCTGAGCCAGTCCATCACCGGCGTCGGCGCCACAGCGAGCACGGGCAGGGGCATCGACGATCTCTTCGAGAACCTGTGCGCCGGCGTCACCGGCCACGCCCCGCTGCGCGGCTTCGACCGGGCCAACTTCCGCGCCCAGTACGCCTACGAGGTCGACAACCGGCCGGCCGTCGGCGTCGATGTCCCGGCCCGGGCCACCGCTCTGCTCCTCGACGCGGTCGGCCAGGCGGCCAAGGACGCCGGCCTCGGCGAGGATCTCCGCGGCATCCCCGTACTTGTCGGCACGGGACTGCGCGAGCTGCGCTCCCTGGAACTGTGGTGGCGCGGAGAGGCCGAACTCACCGAGCACGGGCTGCACTTCGGGCCTGCCCTGCGGGAGCGGTTCGGCGCCGAGCAGACGTACACCTTCTCCAACGCCTGCTCCGCCTCGCTGTACGCGCTCGCCCTCGGCTCGGATCTGCTGGCCGGGCCGGACGGTCCCGACACCGTCATCGTGGCCGGTGTCGACGTGCTCACCGAGAGCATGTACGGACTGCTGGAGCGGGTGCACCCGGTGGCGCCCGAGCGGGTCAGGCCCTTCGACCGCCATCGCACCGGTGTGCTCATGGGCGACGGCGCCGCCGCCGTCGTCCTCCGCAGAGAGGACGCCGGGAACGACGGTCAGCAGGTGCACGGACGGCTGCGCGGCGTCTCGGTCAACTGCGACGCCTTCCACGCCACCGCGCCCTCGCCCGAAGGCATCGCCCAGGCGATGCGGCAGGCGTACACCGCCGCGGAGATCGAACCCGGGCACATCGATCTGGTGATGCTGCACGGCACCGGCACGCTCCTCAACGACGAGGCCGAGGCCATCGCGCTCGCCGAGGTGCTCGGCCCCGACGCGGACAAGCCCTTGATGACCGCCATCAAGTCGATGACCGGACACACCTCCGGCGGCTCGGGCCTGCTCAATCTCGTGGTCGGCCTGAAGGCCATGGACCAGGGGCGGATACCGCCCACGGTCGGCCTGGACGACCCGGTGGACGAGGCCGCCGCCTTCCGTTTCGTCACCGGCGCCGAGCGCCGAGCCGAGCTGGAGACCATGCAGTTGAACGCCTTCGGCTTCGGCGGCATCAACGCGGTCGCGATCGTGGAGGCAGCCCGATGAGCACTGTGCACACCCTCACTGCGGCCGGCGCGATCGTCATCACCGGCGTCAGCGTCCTGGTCCCCGGCGCCGACACCCCTGCGACGCTCGCCGCGGGACCCGGGACGAGCGGACAGCCCGTCGCACCGGAGGTACTGGTCGGCAAGAAGGGCCTGCGCTACAAGGACCGGGCCACCCAGCTCGCGTACTGCCTGGCCTCCGGCGCCCTGATGGACACGGGGCTGCTCGACGAGGACGGGCTGACCGTGCCGGGGACGAGCGTCGGTGTCGTCGCCAGCTCCAACTTCGGCAATCTGGACACCGTGACCGGCGCCGTGGACACCATCAGGGCCCAGACGGTCGCGGCCACCTCACCGATGGACCTGCCGAACGCGTCCAGCAATGTCATCGCCTCCTCGGTGGCGATCAGGTTCGGCCTGCGCGGCCCCAATCTGATGGTCTGCAACGGCGCCACCTCGGGCCTCGACGCCATGCACTGGGCCGCCACCATGATCCGCTCGGGCCGGGTCGACCGCGTTCTGGTGATCGGCGTGGAGCCGGACAACGACGCGGTACGGCGCCTTCTCGGTGACGGTCGTACGGGCGTGGACGGCGGAGCGGCCGTCGTGGTCGAGCGGGACGAGGCCGCCCGGAACCGGTCGGCCGACGTCCGCGCCGTCTACGGCGGCTATGCGATGACCGACGGCGTGCGCTCCTGTGTCGAGGACCTCGGTGGCACGGACGGCCCGGCACCGGTCCGCTGGCAGATCCCGCAGGGCGCCGCCGGCGTGCTGCCCGACGATCTGCTCCCCGGCGTGCCGCGGGACGGCTTCGGTCCCGGACTCGGCCAGGCGTCCGGCGCCCTTGGCGTGCTCCAGTGCGCGGCGGCGACCGGATGGTTCGACGAGGGCGGTACGGGCCCTGTGTACGCGGTGGCCGGCGCGGGCCTGCGTGGCGCCACCTCCGGTGTGTCCCTGCTCGCTCCTGCGGGGAGCCCACGGTGATGCGTCCCCCCGCTCCGTCGGCTCCCGTCGTGCTGCGGCGGCACCCCGGTGCCGCCGCAGCAGGCGCCCCCAAGGTCCTGTTCCTGCACGGCCTCGCCGGCACCGACACGGTGTGGGACGAGACCGCGCGGCAGCTGTCCCCCGACCACGAGGTCTGGTCCGCCGGGCTCCCCTGGCGCGGCCAGGGCGTCACCGGCTGGGGCCGGAGCGCGGACCTCACCCCGTGGGTCGAGGAGGCGCTGGTCTCCGTACCGGGCCCGGTGGATGTGGTGGTCGCGCACTCGATGTCGTCCAATGTGCTGCTCGAACTGCTCGACCGGAGCGGCCGTGTGGACGGCGACGCGTTCAGCGATCCGTTCAGCCGTTTCGGCATCCGCGCCCTCGTCCTCGTCTCACCCTTCTATCGGGGCACGGCCGAGGAGTTCGACTGGGGGACCATCACCCACTACCTCAACGACTTCCATCTGATCCTTCAGGAGGGCATCAGGGCCCACTCCGGCGGCCGGGTGTCGGCGGAGACCGAAGTCGCCATGGCGGAACGGGTCAGGGAGTGGATCGGCCCGTACGGCTGGATCCGGTTCTTCGACCTGTTCCTGCGCACGCCCGAGCTGCGGACGGCCCGCATCGCCGTCCCCTGCCTGGTCATCGGCGGTAAGCACGACATCGCCACGCCGGCGGAGCACGCCATCGCGCTGGCCGGCGCGCTGCCCGACGCACGGCTGCGGGTGCTCGGGCGCAGCGGGCACTTCCCGATGGTGGACGAGCCGGCTGCCTTCGGCGCCGAACTGCGGGCCTTCCTCGGTTCGGTACTGACGTCCGAACTGACGTCAGACATGGCACCTCCGCCCGTTCTGCAAGCAACCCTCACCACAGAAACGTGACGATCATGAGTGCTACCGCAACGGTCGGCCGCCGCCCGGTCATCACCGCCTGGTCCGCCGTCTCGCCGTTCGGCGTCGGCCGGGCCGCGTTCACCGAGGGCATCCGGGAGCGCCGCGACACCACGGCGCCGCTCGGCCCTTCGTACGACAAGACCCCGGAGCCGACCGCCTGCCTGGTACCCGGCTTCGACATCCGCGCGGCTCTCGGCCGCAAGGGAACCCGTTCCATGGACCGGGTCACCGGTCTCACGGTCACCGCGGTCGGTGCGCTGCTCGGCGAGAGCGAGCGCAATCAGCGGGTGGGGACCGGAGAAGGAGCGGCCTTCGCCCTTGGCACCACCACCGGCAGCGCGCAGAGCATGATGGACTTCACCCGCGACTCGCTCACCGGTGAGCAGCCGTTCTTCGTCGACCCCGCGCAGTTCCCCAACACGGTGATGAACTGCGCCAGCGGCCAGAGCGCGATCTGGTACCAGCTCAAGGGCCCGAACACCACGATCGCGGGCGGCCGGGCGGCCGGACTGCACGCCCTCAACTACGCGCGCAGGCTGCTGGCTTCGGGCCATGCGGAGAGTGTGCTGTGCGGCACGGCCGAGGAGTTCTCGCCGGCCCGCGCCTGGCTGGAGCACCACTCCGCCTCGGCCGACTCCTCAGATTCCGCCGATTCCGCCCCTCTCGGCGAAGGCAGCTCCATGCTGCTCATCGAACCCGCCGGGGCCGACGACCAGCCGGTGCTCGCCGAGATCCTCGCTGTCGAACTGGGCGTCATCCTGGGCGAGGACGTGCGCGCCGCCCTCTCCTCCTGTCTGCGCCGCGCCCTGGCCCAGGCCCCGGTGGACCCGGGGCAGATCGTGGCGATCGCCCGCTCCTGCAGCACCGGCCGGGCGGGGGCCGAAGAGCTCCTCGCCATCGCGGACGTCCTGGGCGAGACCGGGGCGGTCGACCTCGCCCCCCATGAGCTGATCGGCGACACCGGAGCGGCTGCCGCCGGCTTCCAGACGGCGTCCCTGCTCGCGTACGCCGAAACGCACCCGTCCGAGGAGCAGCATCCGTCCGACGAGCAGGACGTGTCCGCGGCCACCGGCCGGATCGGCCTGATCACCTCCGTGGACCGCACGGGCTCGGTCGGCTGCGCCCTGCTTCGCCTGCGCTGAAACCGACTCCGCGCCGAACCGGCTGCCCTGCACCGCCTCCGCGCCGAACCACCTCTTCAAGGAGCCCCGGAACCATGGCCCGACGCCGCGCCCCGCGCTGGTACTTCTCCTTCCGCAGCCCGTACTCCTGGATGGCCTACCGCGACCTGACGGACCGCTACCCCGACGTCGCCGACGCCATCGACTGGCTCCCCTTCTGGGAGCCCGACGAGCCCACCGCCCAGGACCTGACCGAGCGGGGCATCCGCCTCCCCTACGTACCGATGTCGCGCGAGAAGCACCTCTACATCCTTCAGGACGTGCGCAGGCTGGCCCGGGAACGCGATCTCGACATGGTCTGGCCGCAGGACCCCGATCCGAACTGGGAGGTCTCACACCTCGCCTATCTGGTCGCGAACCGACTCGGCCACGGCCGCCCCTTCATCGACGCGGTCTACCGCGCCCGCTGGGAACAGGGCAAGGACATCTCCGACCCCGCCGTCATGGCGACCCTCGCCACCGGCCTCGGCCTCGACCCCGAGCCCTTCTCGAACGCGGCCACCGACCCGGCCGTACGGGCCGAAGGCCTCGCCTCCATCGAACTCCTCCACCGCGACGGCGTCTTCGGCGTGCCCTACTTCATCGACGGTTTCGACAAGTACTGGGGCGTCGACCGCCTCCCCGCCTTCGTCTCCCGCATCCGCGCCCAGCACCTGCCCCCCGAACTCCTCACGACCGCCACCGTCGACCAGGGGCACGCGGGGGGCTGCGGCTGATGGGCGGCCACGGGACGGCAACCCGGCGGTGGACTTCGGCCGAGGTACCCGACCAGCGAGGCCGAACCGTCGTGATCACCGGCGCCAACTCCGGCCTCGGCTTCGAGACCGCCCAGGTGTTCGCGCAGCGCGGCGCCACCGTCGTACTGGCCTGCCGGAACCCGGACCGGTCAGCGGACGCCGAAGCCCGCATCATCGCCAAGGCGCCGACTGCGAAGGTCAGCACCCTGCAACTGCGCCACCCGGCCGCTTCTCTCCTTCCGCTCCGCGCCGCACCGGAACCATGATGGTCAAGTGCCGTGATGCGCCGATGAGTTGAAGGGAACGCCGATGGAGAAGTCGATGGCTGAGACGCTTCCGGAGTTCGGCACGAGCCGGGCGCCGGGATGTCCCTTCGATCCCGCACCGGCCATGCGGGCCCGGCGGGAGGAGGGGCCCGTGGTGCGGGTGCGCCTGTGGGACGGCAGCACCCCGTGGCTGGTGACCGGGTACGCCGAGCACCGGGCCGTGCTGAGCGACCCGAGGGTCAGTGTCGCCCCGGCCACCCCCGGCATGCCGAAGCTCTCCCCCTCGGAGGTGCACGCCGACCAGACGGCGCCCGCGCTCAGCTTCATCCTGATGGACGACCCCGAGCACGCCCGACTGCGGCGGATGGTCACCGGCGCCTTCTCCGTCAAGCGGGTCGAGGCGATGCGGCCGGTCGCGCAGCGGATCGTGGACCAGCAGATCGACGCGATGCTGGCGGGTCCAAAACCGGCCGACCTGGTCGAGGCGTTCGCGCTGCCGGTGCCCTCGCTGGTGATCTGCGAGCTGCTCGGAGTGCCGTACGACAGCCATGACTTCTTCCAGCGCAACAGCAAGGTCATCATCAATCGCGACTCCACCGGCGAGGAGCGGCGGGACGCCATGATCCGGCTGTACCAGTACCTGGACGGGCTGGTGGGCGAAAAGCTCGACGACCCCGGCGAGGACCTGCTCTCCGGGCTGACCGGGCGGATCAAGGACGGTGAACTGTCCCGCCAGGAGGCGGTGCAGATGGGTGTGCTGATGCTGTTCGCCGGCCACGAGACCACCGCGAACATGATCGCGCTGGGCACACTCGCCCTGCTGGAACACCCCGAGCAGCTGGCCCGCCTGCGCGAGAGCGACGACCCGAAGTTCATCGCCGGCGCGGTGGACGAGCTGCTGCGCTACCTGACCATCACACACGGCGGAACGCGGCGGGCGGCGCTGGAGGACCTAGAGATCGGCGGCCAGGTCATCCGCGCCGGCGAGGGAATCGTCGTCGTCAACGAGACCGCCAACCGGGACGCCGCCGTCTTCGGCGACAACCCCGACGGGCTCGACCTCGGGCGCGACGCCCGCCGCCATGTCACCTTCGGCTACGGCATCCACCAATGCCTCGGCCAGTCCCTGGCGCGCATGGAACTCCAGGTCGTCTACAGCACCCTCTACCGTCGCATCCCCACCCTGCGCCTGGCGGCGGAGCTGGACGACATCCCGTTCAAGCACGACGGGTTCATCTACGGCGTGTACGAACTGCCCGTCACCTGGTGAGGCCGACGTCGCGGCTGAGGCCGGGGTGAGCCGGCGAGCCGGCTCACCCCGAGGAGCCGTGGATCAGCGTTCGGTGGCAGCGGTCCGAACGGTGACCGTGTCCCATATGAGCGGTGTGTCGTCGAAGACCACCGCAATCTTGATCTTCTCTCCGCCCGCGATCGTCTTCGGAAGCGTCACGCTGCCCTGCTGGGCCTCGTCGAAGGAGACCGGGCCCAGGTCAGTGGCCTTCCCGTCGGCTGCGTACGCGTAGACGTGGCCGGTCGTGTTCGCGTGCAGGGCCGTGCCCGCGGGGTCCGAGGCGGCGGCGTTCAGCGACAGGGTGGCGTTCCTCCCGACGCTGCTCGCGGTCAGACGCTTCGACCGCCTGTCCTTCGTCAGGTCCGCGGAGGCCGGCGCCTGCTGGACGAGCTGCCACTCCTGCGAGCCGTCCTCGACCGCGTTCTGCAAGGTCAGCGGCGCCCCGGCGGATGCGCCCGTCAGGAACACGCTGGAGTTCTTGGCCGCCTGGAACTTGTAGTAGCCGTCGGCGGTCTTGCTGATGTTCCAGACGCCCGTAGGGCTGTTGTCGACCCACTGGCCGATCCGCTGGCCCACCGTCGCGTTCCCCGTCCAGATGCCTGCCATGCGGCCACCCGACTTGTTCAGCAGCGTCGTGCCGCCCTTCGGCGCGTTCACCACGTGCCAGTACTGGGTGTCCTTGTTCGCCGCCGAGCCGGCGTCCTCCAGGCGTACGTCGGGAACGTCCCCGTTGCCGATGTTGGCGTCGTTGGTCTTGCCACCGGTGCCGATGACCTGCCCGGTCTTGCGGTTCACGAGCTGGTAGTAGGCGCCCTCCGAGCGGCCTTGGTCGACCTCGGAGTACCGGATCGTCGAGGTGCCCTGGTGGTTGAGGATCGAGATGCGGCCGGTGCCCTCGACGTACTGCAGGTTGCGGCTGTAGCCGGCCGGCGAGGTCGTCTGGTACTCCTTCCACACGCCGTCGCTGCGTCCGCTCTCGTTGACCCAGACGTTGCCGCTGCCTGCGGCGTTGTACACCAGGCGCCCGTCGGGGAGGTTGATGACGACCGGGCTGCCGTTGACTGCGAGACGACGCGAACCGGTGTCGACCGGCAGTGAGGTGACGGGGTTGTCCGTGGAGCCGCGGTAGAACTTCAGCGGGTCGTCGGCGATCACGTACCGGGTGTTGGTTCCGCCGCCCCAGAACTCGTACGGGAGCAGCCACTTGCCGTCCGTCGTCGGGACGACGGTCGTCATGCCCGGCCGGCCGCCTCCGATCTGCGTCTTGCCGCCGCCCATGTCCT
>NZ_JAAKZY010000139.1 GCF_011045015.1 Streptomyces scabichelini
CTGGGGGTGGGATCGGCGGGCGCTGTCGTGCCCTCGCCCGGGTCGTTCTCGTCCGGGGCGTCCGGATTCTCGTCGCTCCCGCCACCGGAGGGCGGAGAGGACGCGGACGGCGCCGATGACGTCGGGCCGGGAGCGGGTGTGTCCGGGGCGGTGTTCCTGCCGCCCGCCGGCTCTTCCCCGCCGCCCTCGGAGTCCCCTGAAAGCGACGTCTCGTCCGCCGGGGAGTCCGAGGGGTCCACCGCCTCGACCCGTGGAGAATCGTTACGCCCACTCCTGCTGGGCTCTTTGTCGTCCTGCCCTCTCCCCTCGGCGGCGCGGATGGACGGCCCGCGGTCCCGGTCCGGTACCGGCATCAGGGTCTCGGGAGCGAACGGTGCCGCCCCCGCCAGGCTCAGCCCGAGGGCCAGGCAGTAGGTGACGCAGATTCCCCCCATGCCCCATCCGGCACGGCGGACCCAGCGGGGTCGGCGCCCACTGGAGTCGACGAATACCGGGTCGTTCTCGGTCTCGGTCGTGCTCTCGTTCCCGGCACCTTCACATGCGCCGGAGACAGAGTCCGTCACGGTTCCCCCCATGTCGAACGTTCAACTCCAACTGCCCAACCTAGGAGCCGAAGTTGACGCTCGCAGGGAAGATTCGAGTCGTCACACATCCCTCACATGCTGTGCATCTCCTGTGGAGGCAGCTGAGGCGACAGGGTGAGGTCAGGGCCGCTGGCCGGCCTTGTCGACGACGGCCCGGCGCAGGACGGCGGTGTTGCTGGTGACCGTGCCCTTCTTCACGTCCGAGTAGTCGTCGGTGGCCACACTGCGCTCGCCGAGGAACTCACGGGTCTCCTTGTCGAAGATCCACTCATCTCGGCTGGGGTTGTCGGGGTCTTCGCGGGCGATGGCGACACCGCGCCGTCCGGCGGCGTCCACCGCGTCCTCTATCACCGTCACCCCGGGGATCCTGGCGACCGCCCGAAAGAGCGCGGCGCCCTGCTCCGGGGGCACGATCGACTGCTTCAGCAGATCGCCGACCAGCACGAACATCGCCTGATAGGTCTCCTGACCGCTGTACTTCGGGGCGGTCTTGTACAGATAGTCGTACATCGCGTCGGCGTGGGTGGGCAGCGTCTTCACGTGGTTGTAGTTGGCGGAGACCTCCCAGCCGGTCCCGCCCGGCTTGACGTCGGGCTCGACGACGAAGGGCTCGCGGCCCACCTCCCGCACCAAGCCGTCGTGCAGACCGTCCACCGACATCCAGACCTCCAGCCGGTGCAGCGGCGGGATCGTGACCTTCCCGTCCGCTGCTTCGGAGTACGACACCTTGCTCTCCACGTACACGAACTGGTCGTCCCTGATGTCGCCGTAGTCGTTCTCGCGCTCGGCCGCCAGCGCGATGTCCTCCAGCAGGGCGACTGTCGCCCTGCTGGGCGGCTGGGCACTCGCGCCGCCACCGGACGACGGGAGGACGACGAAGGTGACGGCGGCAGCGGTCGCGACGGCGGCCGCGGCGATCGCGGGCCGCAGCCATCCGCGGCGCGGACGGGCGGTGGCCATGTCGGTTTCGTCTCGCCGGATCTCGGTCATCAGATGCTCCTTGAGGAGTCGGTGACGGCCCGGCGGAAGGTCTTTCTCGGGAAGCTGGTTCATCGGTTTCCCTCCTTCAGGGGCCCGACCGCGGTGGTGCGGTCACCTTTCACCTGTCCGCGCCCGTGCGGCGGTTCCATGTGTTTCGCGAGTTTTGTCCGCGCGCGGGAGAGCCGTGATCGCACGGTGCCGACGGGCACCCCGAGTGCCTCAGCGGCGACCCGGTAGTCCAGCCCGGACCACACGCACAGCGCCAGCACCTCCCGCTCGGCCCGCCGCAGCTTCGCCAACGCGGTCCGTACGACAGCCAGTTGCGCGGCGTCGTCGAGGCGGTCCGCGATCTCGTCGGCGAAGTCGCGCACCGTCTCGTCCCGGGGCAGCCGGGCGACCGCGGCGGTGTGCCTCCGGGCGGCGCGGCGGGTGTTGCGCGCGACGTTGGTGGCGATGCCGAGCAGCCAGGGCCGCACCGAGCCGCCCTCCTCGTCGAGCTTCTCGCGCAGCCGCCAGGCGTCCAGGAAGGTCAGCGAGACGACGTCCTCGGCCACCGCCCACTCCCCCGTGAGCCGGTAGGCATGGTTGTAGACGGAGCGTGCGTACGCGTCGAAGAGACCGCCGAAAGCGTCGTGGTCCCCCGCGCGGATGCGTCTTCGCAGATTCGTGTCCACGCCCTCTACCTGTCCGTACGACGAAGGCCGGTTCCCGTGACGCATGTCACGTGGAACCGGCCTCGGCTCGTATGAAGGGCTCTGCTCAGCCGACGTTGGCGTACGAGTGCTTGCCGCTCACGAAGATGTTGATCCCGTAGTAGTTGAACAGCCAGCAGCCGAAGGCGATGAGCGCGATGTACGCGGCCTTGCGGCCCTTCCAGCCGGCCGTCGCGCGGGCGTGCAGGTAGCAGGCGTACGCGACCCAGGTGATGAACGCCCAGGTCTCCTTGGGGTCCCAGCCCCAGTAGCGGCCCCACGCGTCGCCCGCCCAGATCGCGCCGGCGATGATCGTGAAGGTCCACAGCGGGAAGACGGCGGCGTTCACGCGGTACGCGAACTTGTCGAGGGAGGCCGAGGCGGGCAGCCGCTCCAGTACGGAGGTGGCGAAACGGCCGGGCGTCCCGCCGTTCGCGATCTTGTTCTCGTACGAGTCCTTGAACAGGTACAGGATCGTGCCGACCGCGCCCACGTAGAAGACGGCGCCGCAGAAGATCGCCGTGGAGACGTGGATGTAGAGCCAGTACGAGTCGAGGGCGGGAACCAACTGGTCGCTGGCGGTGTACAAGACAGTGACGGCGAGACCGAGATCGAGGAGGACCGTGGTGACCAGGGGGAGGCCCAGCCAGCGGACGTTCTTCTTCAGCGCGAGGAGCGAGAGGTACACGCCCACGGCGACGGTGGAGAAGGTGATGTTGAACTCGTACATGTTGCCCCACGGCGCCCGCTGCACCGACAGGGCGCGTGTGAGCACGCCGCTGAACTCGATCAGGAAGGCGAGCACGGTGAGGGACACGGCGATACGGCCGTAGAGGTCCCCCTGCTCGTCCCCGCCGTGCGCGCCCGGCCCGTCCGGCACGTCCCGCGCACCGGCGGCGGCCCGCGTGACGACCTTGGGCCGCTCCAGGACGGCGGTACCGCCCGCCGACTTCACGGTGACCTCGGGCGCGCCCGACTTCTTGGCGCCCTTCGCGTCGGCGGTGAGCGCGGCGGCCGTACGGCCGACCTTGCTGCGGCTGCCGAGGAGCCACTCGGCGATGTACGCGAAGAAGGCCAGGGTGTACACGGCCATCGACGAGTAGATCAACGTGTTGCTGATGTTCGCGAGGTTTTCGTTGGTCGCGGCGGCGAGGTCGGTTGCGGCGGCGAGAGTCATTTCTGCTCAGCCCCTTCGGCGGCAGGTACGGCGGGGGGTTCGGGGGTGGAGGTCTCTGACGCCGACCCCGACTTGGCGTCGGCGTCGGCGTCGGCGTCGGCGTCGGCGTCAGGAGCCTTGGTGTCCGGGGCGGCGTCAGGAGCCTTGGTGTCCGGGTCGGGGTCGGCAGTCGTGGCGGTGGAGTCGGAGGGCTCCGCGCCCGGAGCCAGCTCATACAGGACTCCGGCCAAGTTCCCCAGTTCATCGGGGACCTTGGCGGACTCGCTACGGCCCAGGCCTGCCATTTCGACGACCGTGACGCCGTCGGGACCAGGAGTGGCGCGGACCCAGACGCGGCGACGCTGGATGAAGAGGGAGGCGGCGAGGCCGAAGATGGCGATGAAACTTCCGGCGAGGGCCCAGCCGCTGGCGGGCTCCTGGGTGACCTGGAAGCCGGCCCACTCCTTGACGTCCTTCTCGAAGGTGATCGAGCCGTTGCCGCCGGGGAGCTTCATGGTCTCGCCGGGCAGGAGCCGCTGCTTGAGCAGGTTGCCCTTGGAGTCCTTGAACTCCTTCATGTTGGTCCTGTCGAGCTGGTACACGCTCTGCGGGAGGCCCGAGTCGACGCCCAGGTCGCCGTGGTAGGCGGACAGTGCCAGTACCGGGAAGTCCAGCGCGGGGAACTGGGACAGCATCTGGCCCTGTCCCGCACCGGCGAACGTCGGCACGAAGAAGGCGTTGAAGCCGAGCTGTTCCTTCTCACCCTTGGCGTTGGTGTAGCCGTCGAGGACCTTGATCGCGCCGGTGGAGGTGACGTTGGAGTCGAGCGGCAGCAGCGGCACGGCCTGGCTGAACACGACGTCGCCCTTGGCGTTGCGGACGGTGACGACAGGGGCGTAACCGTGGCTGACGAGGTAGACGTTCGAGCCGTCGAGCCGCAGCGGATCGGTCGGCCCGATCTTGGCCTTCCGCTCCTTGCCATCGGCGCCCTCGCTGTAGGTGACGGAGGCCTCGTAGACGCGCGGCGTGCCCCTGTTGGGCCCTGTCCTCGCGTACGTGCCCTTGAAGTCCTTCAGGGTGAAGCTGAACGGCGGCAGGTCGTCGGTGCTGAAGAGGTTCCCGGACTTGAAGTCGTCGTACTGCGTGAGGGTGTTGGCGAAGCCGTCGCCCTCGACGATCAGTTTGTTGCCCTCGGACCTGAAGAGCTGCCCCCAGGCGAAGGCGATGAGCATCACGATCAGCGCGATGTGGAAGACGAGGTTGCCGACCTCGCGGAGGTAGCCCTTCTCGGCGGCGACGGCGTCCCCGGCGATGTGCGAGCGGAAGCGCCGCTTCTTCAGCAGCGCGAGCGCGGCCTCGCGGACCTCCTCGGGCTCGGCCTCGGTACGCCACGTCGTGTAGGCGGGCAGCCGGGTCAGGCGGCGGGGCGCACCCGGCGGCCGGCCGCGCAGCTGGCCGACGAACTGCCAGGTGCGGGGCACGATGCAGCCGATGAGCGAGACGAACAGGAGGATGTAGATCGCCGAGAACCACACGGAGCTGTAGACGTGGAACAGCCCGAGCTTCTCGTAGATCGGCGTGAGCGTGGGGTGGTCCTTCGCGAACTGCTCGACCTTCATCTCGTCGGTCCCGGACTGCGGGATCAGCGAGCCGGGGATCGCCCCGAGCGACAGCAGGAAGAGCAGGATCAGCGCGACCCGCATGGAGGTGAGCTGCCGCCAGAACCAGCGGGCCCAGCCGATGACGCCCAGCGAGGGCAGGTTGGGCGCGTCCTCGCGGGGGGCGGTGGAGAGCTGGGAGCCCGCGGCCCCCAGGTCGTTGTCGTCCCGGGCAGCCGTGTCCCGGGCGGCCGAGTCGTCGTCCCGGGCCGCGGAGCGCTTGCCGGTGTCAGTCGAGCCGGTGTCGGTCGAGCCGGTGTCAGTCGTGCTCATGGATCAGACCCCTACGGTGAAGCCGTTGGACCAGACCTGCATCTCCTGCACAATGCGGTCCCACGCGCCGGTCAGCAGCAGCAGCCCGGTCACGATCATCATGGCGCCGCCGATCCTCATCACCCATACGTAATGACGCTTGACCCAGCCGAAGGCACCGAGCGCCTTGCGGAAGGCGACCGCGGCAAGGACGAAGGGCACACCCAGACCGACGCAGTACGCGACGGTCAGTATGGCCCCTCGCCCGGCGCTCGCCTGGTCGAAGGACAGCGCCTGCACGGAGGCGAGCGTCGGCCCGATGCACGGCGTCCAGCCGATCCCGAAGAGCGCGCCGAGCAGCGGGGCGCCCGCAAGCCCGGCCACCGGCCGCTTGTGGAACCGGAATTCGCGCTGGGTGACCCCGGGCATCAGCCCCGCGAAGAAGATGCCCATGAGGATCATGAGCCCGCCGAGCACCTTGGACAGAACACCCTGGTAGTCGTACAGCGTCGAGCCGAAGTACCCGAAGAGCGCCCCGCCGGAGACGAACACCACGGTGAAGCCGAACACGAACAGCGAGGCGCCCGCGGCCATCCGCCCGCGCCGCGCCTCGGCGAGGTCCGTGCCGCCGACCCCGGTGACGTACGAGAGATAGCCGGGCACGAGCGGCAGGACGCACGGCGAGAAGAAGGAGACGAGCCCGCCGAGGACGGCGATCGGCAGGGCGAGCAGCAGGGCACCGCTGTAGACGGTCTCGTTCATGTCGGTGGCGGCGGCGAGGTTGGCTGTGGAAGCGAGGTCAGCGGCGGAGGCGGCGAGGAGGGACACGAGCGGTCACTTCTCCGCGAGGATCGGCTTGAGCATCTTGCGGAGCTTTTCCTCGCTGAGCGCCTGGAGCGTCCGGGAGGCGATCCTGCCCTCGCGGTCGATGACGATCGTGGAGGGGATCGCCTGCGGATTCAGCGTGCCCTTCTTGAAGCGGAGCAGCAGCTTGCCCGTCGGGTCGTACAGGCTCGGGTAGGTGACCCCGTAACTCTTCTCGAATGCCCGCGCGGGGCTGGTGCCGGTGTCGCGGGTGTTGATCCCGACGAACTGCACACCCTGGTCCTTGAGGTCCTCGGAGACCGTGACGAGGTTCTTCGCCTCCGCGCGGCACGGCGCGCACCAGGAGCCCCAGACGTTCAGTACGACGATGTCGCCCTTGTAGTCGGCGACATCGAGCTGCTTGCCGTCGATGGTCTTGCCGGACAGCTCGGGGGCCGGTGCCCGGTCCCCCGCCTCGACCGTGGCGATGCCGTCGGTGCCGGTGACGAAGCCGGTGTTGCCCGACCCCCCGGACGTACCCCCGGACCCGCACGCGGACAGGACCAGCGCCGCGACGGCGGCCCCGCAGGTGAACAGGGCGGCGCGGCTACGCGTACGGGTAGCTGTGCGGGTGCGGTTCGAGCGCTGGGGGGCGTGGCTGGCGGCACTCATGTGAAAAGTTTCGCATGTCCGTTCCGGGGATCTTGCGCACCCCCCTCACGGCCGGAAACCCGCATTTCAGGCAGCCTTTCCGACCCCTTTTGACTGACCCTTCGAGGAGTTCGCGGCGGCATCCCCGAGGAACTCGTTCCAGCCACCCACCGGCTGCTGCCCGACGTCCAGCGACTGAAGCTTCTCCAGCACGTCCGGCTTCTGCACGTCCAGCCAGTCCACGAACTGCCGGAAGGACACGAGTCGTACGTCCTTCTTGCCGGCCATGTACTTCAGGGCCTCCTCGACGGCGTCCATGTAGATGCCGCCGTTCCAGTCCTCGAAGTGGTTACCGATGAAGAAGGGCGCACGATTCGTCTCGTATGCCCGCTTGAATCCGCCTATGTACGCGTCGGTCGCCTGCTTGCGCCAGCCCGGGTAGTTGGCGGGCGGCGCCTGGGTGGAGTTGATCGACTGGTTCGCGAGAATGTTGTAGTCCATGGAGAGCGTCTCAAAGGTGTGGCCGGGGAACGGGATCGCCTGGAGCGGCAGGTCCCAGAGGCCCTGGTTCTTCTCGGGCCAGCGCTGGCGGCCGCCGGGCGAGGAGGCGTCGTAGCGCCAGCCCAGCTCGCGGGCCGTGGGCAGCAGGTTGTCCTGGCCGAGCAGGCACGGGGTGCGGCCGCCTATGAGTTCCTTGTCGTAGTCGAAGGGCAGCGCGGACACGTCGGTCCAGCCCGTGTTCGTACGCCACTCCTTGACGAAGGACTTGGCCTGGTCGATCTCGCTGCGCCACTGCTTGGACGTCCAGTTGGCAACCGTGCCGGTGCCGCCGCAGAAGTGGCCGTTGAAGTGGGTGCCTATCTCGTGGCCGTCGAGCCAGGCCTGCCGGACGTACTTCAGCGTCGACTTGATGTGGTCGTCGGTCAGATAACCGATGTCGGAGGCGCCCGGCGCATTGTTCGGCGGAAGGTACTTGCGCTTTTTCGACTCGGGCAGCAGATAGAGCCCGGAGAGAAAGAACGTCATGTGCGCGTTGTGCTCTTCGGAGAGTTTCAGGAATCGCTCGAAGAGGCCGTTGCCGACGTCTCCGGCACCGTCCCAGGAAAAGACGACGAACTGCGGCGGGGTCTCGCCGGGTTCGAGGGGTACGGGCTGACCGGGCTGGTTGGGCTGCTTGCCCGTGAAGGCGGTGGAGCCGTCGCCGATGGGGCGTTCGGTGGGCTCATTGCCGCCATTGCCGCTGGTACCGCCCTTTTCGGAACCTTCGCTGCCACTGAAGGTGTCTCCCAGCGCCGTACCGCACCCCGAGAGTCCCACAGCCGCCGCGGCACCGGCCCCGAGCCCCAGCATTCCCCTTCGACTGATGTGGCGCATTCCAACCCCGTTCGTCGCGCTCTGTTTCCGTGCCGGATGACACGGGATTAGAGGGCGCGACGAACGCGGGGGTTCCGAGAAACAGCGTCACATTCCACGTTCCAGATGAAGATGAACCTGTTACATACGTCACGGAACTGAAGTGACGGGACTACCGTCCTCACATGGCTGGGCTAAAGGAATTCAAGACTCCCTACGCCCCGTACGCCTTGTCCTTGCCCTTCACCGGCTTGGCCCCCGCCAGCAGATGAGCCGGTACGAGATCCCGGGCGGGCTCGGTGTAGCCGACGGACACGATCTTGTCGCCCTGGTACGTGAAGGTCGTCAGGGAGGCGAGCGTGCACTGCCGCTTGCGCGGGTCGTGCCAGAGCCTCCGCCGCTCCACGAAGCTGCGCACGATCCAGATCGGCAACTGGTGCGACACGCACACCGCTTCATGCCCACGCGCGGCGTCCTTGGCGGCGTCCAGCGCCCCCATCATCCGTACGACCTGCTCCAGGTACGGCTCACCCCAGGACGGCTTGAGGGGGTTGAGGAGGTGCTTCCAGTTCTCGGGCCGGCGCAGCGCTCCGTCGCCGACCCCGAAGGTCTTGCCCTGGAAGACGTTCTCCGCCTCGATCAGCCGGGGGTCGGTCGCCAGACCAAGGCCGTGTCTGTCCGCGATCGGGGCGCCCGTCTCGCGCGCCCGCTCCAGCGGCGAGGAGACGACGTACGTGATGTCCCGGGTGGCGAGATGGTCGGCGACCCGCTCGGCCATCCGCAGCCCCAACTCGGACAGGTGGTAGCCGGGCAGGCGCCCGTAAAGAACCCCGTCCGGATTGGCGACCTCGCCGTGCCGCACCACGTGTACGACGGTGATGTCACTCATGCTGCCGTGGCCTCCGCTGCTGCCCGTGCCGCCGCCGGAAGGGCGTCGGCGATCCGCTGGACCGCCCGCTCGTCGTGCGCCGTCGAGACGAACCAGGACTCGAACGACGACGGGGGCAGATAGACGCCCTGCGCCAGCATCGAGTGGAAGAAGGCGGTGAAGCGGTACGACTCCTGCGCCTTCGCGTCCTCGTAGTTCTTCACGGGGTGGTCGGTGAAGAAGACGGAGAACATGTTGGAGGCGTTCTGCAGCCGGTGCTCCACGCCCTCCTTGGTGAGCGCGTCCGTCACCAGCGTACGGACCCGCTCGGACACCGCGTCGACCAGCTCGTACGCGGCGTCGTCGAGCAGCCGCAGCTGGGCGAGCCCGGCGGCGGTCGCGACCGGGTTCCCGGACAGCGTGCCGGCCTGGTAGACGGGCCCGGCGGGCGCGAGGTGCGCCATGACATCCGCCCGGCCACCGAAAGCGGCGGCCGGGAAGCCGCCGCCCATGACCTTTCCGAAGGTCATGAGATCGGGACGTACCCCATCGATCCCGAACCATCCGGCCTTGCTGGTCCGGAATCCGGTCATGACCTCGTCGGAGATGTACAGAGCGCCGTTCTCCGCACAGGCGTCCTTGAGCCCCTGGTTGAACCCGGGCCCGGGCGGCACGACTCCCATGTTCCCGGGCGAGGCCTCGGTGATCACGCACGCGATCTCGCCGGGGTGGGCACGGAAGGCCTCGTGCACGGCATCGAGATCGTTGTACGGAAGGACGATGGTGTCCCCGGCCTGAGCACCGGTGACGCCGGGGGTGTCGGGCAGCGCGAAGGTGGCGACCCCGCTCCCCGCGGCGGCGAGCAGGGCATCGACGTGCCCGTGATAGCAGCCGGCGAACTTGATCACCTTGGCCCGCCCCGTGAAGCCGCGCGCCAGACGGATCGCGGACATGGTCGCCTCGGTGCCGCTCGACACGAGCCGTACCTGCTCGACGGGCTCGACCCGGGCGACGATCTCCTCGGCGAGCGCGACCTCGCCCTCGCTGGGCGTCCCGAACGACGTGCCGCGGGATACGGCTGCCTGGACCGCCGCGTTCACCTCGGGATGGGAATGGCCGAGGATCATCGGCCCCCATGAACAAACGAGGTCCACATACTCCCTTCCGTCGGCATCCGTCAGGTACGGACCGGTGCCGGACACCATGAACCGGGGCGTACCGCCCACAGCGCGGAACGCCCGAACGGGAGAGTTCACGCCGCCGGGCGTGACGGTCGCCGCACGGTCGAAAAGAGCATGAGAAACTGGGGCGTCGTATTCGTACTGATAGCTCACAGAAGCCATGGTGTCAGAGGCTGCCAAGATCCTGCGGACAGGTGTTTCAACGCACGTTTCGGCGGGCGGTCGTGGGGGAGGTCACTGACACGATGATCGGGTTGCGTGGCGGGGGTTGCGCGCCTTAGAAAAGCAGTCGGGTGGAGATATGCATCGCGGTGGCGGACTGGGCGAGGGGACCGATGACCTCGGCCCTCGGCGTGCCCAACGGGGAAGGCACCGGCGCGAGGCGGAAGCGGCCGAGACCCGCGAGACCCGTGAGTCACGGCAGACGGAGAGTGAGCCCGAGCGGGGCGATCGGATCGACGGGCTGAGCGGGATCCGCCGGATCGACGAGGCCTCACGGGCAGGGAGCAGGAATGGTGGCCGGGTGGGGGTGACGTACAAATATTTCGGGGCCCCGGACGGCGCGACGGCCGCTCGCGTCCCGATCTCCATGCGCCCCGAGGAACTCGGCGGCGACGAGCTCGGCATGAACGGTATGTTCACGAAGATCAAGCCGGAGACGATGGCCGCGATGGTCCTCACCGGCATCGAGGGCATACCTCTCAACAAGGTCCCTCCGCTGGAACTGGTGGTCCTCCACCCCGACTACGCGGTCGTGAAACTCCCCATGACGGTCGTCGACCCCCTCCGCGGGATCGGCGAGGAGGCGGTGGGCGCGGCCGCCTTCATCTGGTCCACGGTGCCGGACCGGGGTGGCCCCCGGGACGCTTTCAACGTGTACCAACTGCTGCACGAGTGGCAGGACTTCTCGCACCGGCTTCATGAAGCCGGGCATCAGCCGTACTGCTTGGTGTGGCCCTGACCTGGGGTTTCCGCCAAGGCCGGTGTCGTGGTGGGGTCGTAGTGCTTCGGTCCGTACCCACGATGAACGTCCACGAAAGAGAGGAACCCCAGCCGACGCACGGCTGGGGTTCCTTGGGGTGATCACCGTGGATCAGGCCGGTCAGCGCTGCAGGGTGAGGACACCCGGCCGGTACGGCAGCTGGTCGTAGGGGACGTTCGCGGTGGGGGACTTGCCCTGGTAGAGGAACTGCAGGTTGCAGGGGTCGATGGTCATGGTCTGGTCGGGGTTGTTGCGGACCAGGTCACCGTGGCTGATGTCGTTGGTCCAGGTCGCACCGCTGTTGGCCTTGCCCGCGAAGGGGTTGCTCTCGGTGGCGGCCTGCGGGGTCCACGAGCCGCTCAGGCTGGAGGCCGTGAACGAGCGGAAGTAGCGCCCGTTCGCACCCATCGCCTCGACGATCATGAGGTACTGGTTCTGGTCCTTGACCTTGTAGACCTGAACCCCCTCGAACAGGTTGTTCCTCGTGTCGCTCATGACCGTCGTGTACGACGAGCCGAAGCTGCCCGGGAAGTTCCCGATCGGCATGCTCGTCCGGTAGATCTTGCCGTTGTCACCGGCGAAGAACAGGTACATGTTCTTGTCGTCGGCGATCAGGGTCTGGTCGATCGGGCCGGTGGGAGAGTCGGTGCGGGGGATGCTGCCGGTGAACAGCGGCTGCGGCGCGGACCAGCCGTCGGGGTTGGTGGGGTCGCTCGACGTGCGGTAGATGAAGGGCCACTGGCCCCACTGGTACGCGAGGACCCAGATGTTCTTGGGCGCGAAGTAGAACAGCGTGGGCGCGACCGCGGGCTGGCTCATCGCCTTCTGTCCGGCGGACGCCATGTCCGACCAGTCGGTGAAGGGACTGAACATCATCGAGCCGTACGCCGAGCCGTTGAAGTTCGACCCATAGACCAGGTGCTTGCCGTTGTGCACGACGTTGGTGAAGTCCTTCAGTGAGGCCCACCCGTTCGCCGGCTGCGCCAGGGCACCCGTCGAACTCCACTTGTACGTCGACGGAAGAGCACACGTGCCGCCCGTCGACGCGGGCGTTGTCGAGGTCGTTGTCGAGGTCGACGTCCCGGACAGGCCGGTCCACTTCTGGTTGCTGCCGGACCAGCAGGAGTACAGCTGGATCTTGGTGCCGTTGGCGGTGGCCGCGCCGACGGCGTCGAGGCACAGCCCGGACTGGACGCCGACGATGTTGCCGTTGGTGTTGATGTTCCACTGCTGGTTGGTGCCGCCGTTGCAGTCCCAGATGACCACCGCGGTGCCGTTGGTGGTGTCACTGCCCTTGGCGTCCAGGCACTTGTCGCCGTAGATCTTTAGCTGCTTGCCGGCGGTGTAGGTCCAGCGCTGGTTGGTCTGTCCGTTGCAGTCCCACAGCTGCGCCTGGGTGCCGTTGACGGTGGTAGAGCCGTTGATGTCGATACAACGACCGGAGGCGACGCCCTTGATCTCCCCGGTACCGGTCCCGCCGGTCGTCCCGCCGGTGGTGGTACCGGTGGTGGTACCGGGGGTGGTGGTACCGGGGGCGGCGGCCTTGAAGGCGTCCACGACGGCGGTGTAGGCGGCCTTGGGGTTGCCGTTGTTGTCGAACAGCAGCGGGCTTTCGCCGCTGCGCCAGGAGTCGCTGTCACGCACGCCCCACACCGTGATGCCGGTGCACCGGGCCACGGACAGGCAGGCCTTGACCGTGTTGGCGTAGTGGGTGGGCGATGCCTGGGCGATGTCCAGCTCGGTGATCTGGACGTCGACGCCCAGGGCGGCGAAGTTGGACAAAGTGGTCTGGAAGCTGGACGGCGGGCCTCCGGTGCCGAAGTGGCTCTGGAACCCGACGCAGTCGATCGGCACGCCGCGGGACTTGAAGTCCTTGACCATTCTGTAGACGCCCTGGGTCTTGGCGTCCGACCAGTTCTCGATGTTGTAGTCGTTGTAACAGAGCTTGGCCGAGGAGTCGGCCGCACGGGCGGTGCGGAACGCTTCCTCGATGAAGCCGTTGCCCAACACCTTCTGGAACACCGAGCTGCGGAGCTGACCGCTGCCGCCGTCTTCGAACGCCTCGTTGACCACGTCCCAGGCGTAGAGCTCGCCCTTGAAGTGGGTCATCGTGGTGGTGATGTGGCCGTTCATTACGCTGCGCAGCGTGTTCGCGTCGCCGATCGAGCTGACCCAGGACGGAAGCTGCGAGTGCCAGACCGTGGTGTGGCCGCGCACGCGCTGGCCGTTCGCCTGCGCACGGTCGACGATCCGGTCGGCGGGGCCGAAGTTGAACGTGCCGCGGGACGGCTCGACGGCGTCCCACTTCATCTCGTTCTCCGGGGTGATCATGTTGAACTCCCGGTCGGCGATCGCGGTGTACGCCGAGTCGCCGAGCCTGCCGGCGGCCACAGCGGTGCCGAAGTACCTGCCCGAGGGGGCCGCCTCCGTACCCAGGGATGCGGCTCCGGCGGAGTTGGGGAGGATCGTCACGACACCGGCCACCACCGCCGCGGCCGACAGTCCTATCGCCCATGTTCGGCGACGTCGGCCGAGCCGGTGCAGGCCCTTCATGATTCTCCTCGGGGGTCACGGGTGTATCGCGTCATTGGAGGACTTTCTTCAGGAGATACGTCAAAGGGGGATCGGGCACCCCACGAAGTGGAGGCCTCCGAACTCGCGGTCTCGTAACGGAAAAGTCGCGCCGTCCGGACGATTGCTCAGTGATGCATCTCGCAGGGAAAAAGCGTTATGAATGGCGCAGCACTCAGGCCCAGGCCCTGCGCACGATGAAGGAAGCCTGACCGGCGAAGGCCCTCGTGCCGTCGGAGCCGTCCAGCCAGATGCCACCGTCGCGGTGGCGGATGACCGATCCGGGATAGTTGTGCGCGCGCAGGGTCACCGCCCCGGCGACCGCCCCGGGGCGCGGACAGAAGGTGGCGTCTTCACGGAACAGTTCGCTGCCGTCGTTGGTGCTCATCCGTAGCCGCAGGTCACGATGGCGCAGATAGCGGCCGTCGGCGGCGCGGAAGGTGACGCACCCTGTGTCGGCCAGCCCCCGGATGACCGTGAAGGTGACCCGCTGCCGTGTCTGCGCGCCGCTGGAAGCGGAGACCCGGCCGAGCTTCGCGAAGTCGCCGGCATACGTGAGGTAGAGGGCGGGCTCGTCCACGGACTCCAGCGAGTGTGCGCCCAGCGGAACAGTGGCCGCGGCGGCGGACGGACTCACCGGGGTCGGCGTGGGATTGCCGACGGAGGGAGCGGCGCTGACGCCGGGCTCCCGCTGCGCCGGTTCGGGCCAGGTCGCGTAGGTGGCGCCCCCGGCGATGAGCACCGCGCCGGTGGTGAGGCCCACCAGCGGATGAGCGGTCACCGCGGAGAGTTTGCCGATCAGCGTGCCGTGCAGACTGCCTGTCCCCGTCGCCGCCGCCGTGCCGACGGTGACGTGTGCCGTGGCCAGCCCGGCGGCGCTCGCGGCCGTACCCGACAGCAAGCCCTTGGCGGCCAGCGCGGCGACGAGTCCGGCCGGAACGGCCAGCGGCGCGAGGCTGAGGAGCAGCAGTTCGGCCGGAACCCGTTCTGCCGTCGTCGCCATGCAGACCGGGCAGTCGCGGGTGTGCCGCGCGATCCGCTTCCGCCACACCGATGTACGCAGACCGTCCCAGCCGACGAGGGTCTCGTCCAACTGCGGACAGCGCGGGTCGGCCTCCAGCGCGGCGACGACCGTCCGGCTCAGTTCCAGCTGCTCGCGCATGCGTTGCAGGCGCACTCCGACGTGGGCGACCGTGAGCCCCGTCGCGGCGGCGATGTCGTCACGGCTCAGCGAGCCGGCTCGTTCCTGCCACCACAGCGACAGCAGCACTCGATGGTCCGGGTCGAGCCACCGGCCGGCTTCGACAGCCTGACGGCGCTCGTCCGACACATGCAGACGCAGGATCGTCATGTCCTCAGGTTCGGCGCCGGCGTCCGGTATCTCGCGTGCCTCGTCGATGACCGTGGTCCGGCCGGCGAAGGCGCGTTGCCGGGACCAGTGGGTATTGATCTGGCGGAGCGTGATCGACACCAGCCAGGACCGAAAGCTCTCCGGGGAACGCAGGGTAGGCAGGTCGCGCACCACGCGCAGCAGGGTTTCCTGGACGACGTCGTCGACGTCGGCATGTCCGCTCAGCGCTCGCCCGACGATGTTGTAGAGCAACGGCAGGTACGCGGCGATCAGCTCCTCGCGCGCCCGATCGTCACCGGCCTGCGCCGCGACAACCAGCCCCGCATGGTCCGCATCCATGAGCCTCATTCCCACCTCCCCCAGGGGAGCGATCCGCCGAGTCCGGCGCCACACCGTAGCGTCGGCAAACGTATGCGGCCAGAGCCTGTGACTTCGGTCACTGGACCGGCCTGCGCCGACTTGGAGGGCCGGTACCGCGCGTTGTGGGTTTGTCGGTGGTGTTCCATGGCCGACTCCCAGAGAGCATCTGGGTGCGTTCGGGTAGCCGGCGGCCACCTCGTGGACGGCGGGGAGGCCCGCCCGTGCCCGCCGCTTCGCCGTCGAGCTCTGCTGGCCCGATACCAGCCCCGCAAATGGACCGATGCACTGGACATCGAAAGGTCCCCCGACGCCGCGGCACCGGAGTACGCCCTGAACACGGCACTCGAAGTAATCCCCCACCTGGTATTGGAGGGCCTGCGCCAGACGCCGATACCGCTTTCAAAAGCCGCTCGCCCTGTAGGGCCGTCAGGGCACATGAGGCTGGGAAACAGCCATCGGTTGCATGAGGCGGGGCATCAGCCGTATTGCCTGGTGTGGCCCTGACCTGGGGCTTCGCTGGTTTCGGGCGGGCTTTCGGGCCCGCCCTCTTCATGCGCCGGGAGGGTCAGCCGGGCCAGGTGCCGACCAGGCGGCGGGTGGCGGTGGCGCCGCCGCGGTCGACGGCGGCTTTGACGCCTGCGAAGATCGCGCCCTGCAGGACGGCTGCCGACATGACCTCACGCCAGGTGCGGTGCTCGTCCGTGGCGTCGGGAGCATCCTCCTCATGACCAAGCTTTTTCCAGACCTGCTTGAACACCGCGCCGGCCAGGACACCGCTGAGGGCACCCATGGCCATGCCGACCGGCTTGTAGGCGATCTTCGAGGCTTTCATCGGTGCCTCCTGGAGCGGCGGATGAGCAGCAGCGCGATGACCGCGCCGGCGGCGGCGAGCAGCGGCATACGGTTGGCCCGCGCCGCCTGCATGCCCTGACCGGCCTTCTCGCGTACCGGTTCCGGGGCCTTCTCCCGGGCCAGCTCTCCGACGTGCGCGGCCGTGTCGCGGACCTGCTCGGTGGCTGCCGCGGCCTTGGCGCGCACCGGCTCCGGTGTCCTGTCCTGGACCGCGTGGGCCGCGTGCGTCGCCTTGTCCCGCAGCTGGGTCCTGACCTGCGTGGTCTTCTCGGCGACCTGCTGCTTGACGGCGACCGTCTTCTCCTGGGCGCGGGTCTTGACGTCGGTCTTCGCCGCGAGCGTGGTGGGCGTCGTCTCATCGCCCGTCTGTGGCTTGTCGTCGGTCATCGTTGGGCCCTCTCCTTGATCTCGGCCGCATCGGCCTTCGCCTTCCACCAGCTGATCGGGGGCCGAGTACCCCAGCGGCGACACGCAACCGCCTGTCAGAGCACACGCCGCAGCAAATGCGGTGCGGCTCGCACCAGGGGGACCACGGCCAGCCCGATCGCACCGCCGGCGGCCACGTCGGCGGGGTAGTGGGCACCGCTGTGGATCCGCTCTGCGGCCACCATCACCGCCGACACCCCGCAAGCCGCACCGGCGGCCGGCCACACCGTGGCGACGGCTCCGGCGAAGGCGAAGGCGGCAGCCGTGTGCCCGGAGGGAAAGGAGGAGGTGTCCGGGCGGCCTCGAAGCTCTTGTGGCGGGACCCATTCCCGCGGCGGGCGGCGCCGCCCGTACAGCTGCTTGGCGACCGCGTTGGACAGCACCTGAGCCGTCGCCATGGCCGTCACCCCGGCGGCGGCAGCCGTGCGGCCCCGCCACCTGCCCGTGGCCGCCATCGCTGCGGCTGCCGCCCACCACAGCTTGGTGTGCTCGGCCGCTTCCTCCACCGCGGGCGCGACGTTACGCAGCCACGGCGGCCCCCACGCGATCGCCCGCCTGGCCAGCCGGCGATCGGCGCCACGTAGACCCGCCTTTACACCCATGACCAGCGACTTCCCGCTCAGGACACTCTCCAGGACTCAGGAGGAGTCAAGATGGCGGCGGTCCTCCTCGTCCCACTTCCGCGTGTCGCGCGGCTGGACGTACGGCTCTTTCCCGGCCGGGTGGCCGCCCGCGACGACGCGCTGGCGGGTCATCTCCGCGTCGAACTCCAGGCCCAGCAGGATCGCCAGGTTCGTGATCCACAGCCACACCAGGAAGATGATGACGCCGGCCATCGTGCCGTAGGTCTTGTTGTACGAGGCGAAGTTCGCCACGTAGAACGCGAACCCGGCCGAAGCGATCAACCAGATCACCAGTGCCAGGAAACTGCCCGGC
This sequence comes from Streptomyces scabichelini, assembly GCF_011045015.1. Classification (GTDB taxonomy): domain Bacteria; phylum Actinomycetota; class Actinomycetes; order Streptomycetales; family Streptomycetaceae; genus Streptomyces; species Streptomyces scabichelini. The sequence continues at coordinate 17,659 of NZ_JAAKZY010000139.1, forward strand.
GTGATCCAGCGGAAGCCGCGGCCCCTCGCGTTCGGCGTCGCCCAGTACAGGATCGCGATCATGACCGTGACCAGGGCGGCCAGCACCGGCCACTTCGCGTACGACCACACCGTCAGCCCCGTGTCACCGACCCCGAGCGCCGTGCCCACCTCCCGCGCGAGACCGCCGGTGAACACGACGATCACCGCACTGACCACGGCCAGGATCATCAGCACCACGGTCACGCCGACCCGGACCGGCAGCACCTTCCACACCGGACGGCCCTCGGGGACGTCGTAGACCGCGTTCGCGCTCCTGATGAACGCGGCGACATAGCCGGAGGCCGACCACACCGCGAGCACCAGACCGACGATCGCCATGATCGAGCCGAGTCCGGCGTTGCCCTGCATCTGCTTCACCGCGTTGCTGATGACGTCGCGCGCTGCGCCCGGGGCAAGTTTCTGGATGTTGTCCAGCACCTGCTGCGACGCCGACTGCCCGACGACCCCCAGCAGAGAGATCAACGCCAGCAGCGCCGGGAACAGCGCCAGGATCCCGTAGTAGGTCAGTGCCGCGGCCCGGTCGGTCAGCTCGTCCTTCTTGAACTCCTTCAAAGTGCCTTTCAGCACCGCCGGCCAGGAGCTCTTGGGCAGGTCCGTCGGAGTGTCCGGCGCCTGCCGCTCCACCTGCTCATCCGGCCCGGCATCCGTCCCCCGCACGACCTCGGCCTCTCGGCCGGCCGTGGCGTGTCCGCCGTGCCTTCCGTGCCGCTTCAGTGTCCGCACCATCTCGCACGGGTATCCGGCTGGGCACCGCCTACACCCGCATTCACGACACATCAGGACAATCAGCGCGTTTTGTGCTGTTTCGCGAGGTTAGTCGGGTCGGGAGGACGGCAGAAAGTCACGAGGCCGGCAGAAAGGAGATCACGATGATCACCCGAGAGCAGATTCCGACGGTACTGGACCACCCGGTCTACGACACCGACGACAACAAGATCGGCGACGCCCGGCACGTCTTCCTCGACGACGTCACCGGCCGGCCCGAATGGGTCAGCGTCAAGACCGGCCTGTTCGGCACCAGCGAGTCGTTTGTGCCGATCACCCACGCCAGCATGGTCGAGGACCATCTCAAGGTCCCCTACCCCAAGGACAAGGTCAAGGACGCCCCCAACGTCGACGTCGACGCCGGCGGGCACCTGTCCGAAGAGGAGGAGCACCGCCTGTACGAGCACTACGGCTTCGACTGGGACGCCGCCTGGCAGCAGGCCACCCGGCCCGGCGCCGACCGCGAGGCAGGAACCGCGGATGACGCGATGACCCGCTCCGAGGAACAGATGCACGTCGGCACCGAACGCCAGGAGACCGGCAGAGCCCGCCTGCGCAAGTACGTCGTCACCGAGGATGTCCAGCAGACCGTCCCCGTACGGCACGAGGAAGTCCGCGTCGAACGCGAACCGGTCACCGACGCCAACCGCGACGCCGCCACGGCCGGCCCGGACATCAGCGAAGCCGAGCACGAAGTGACCGTGCACGCCGAGCGCCCCGTGACACAGACCGAGGCCGAGCCCGTCGAGCGGGTACGGCTCACCACCGACGAGCAAACCGAGGAGGAGACCGTCACCGGCAAGGTCCGCAAAGAGAAGATCGAAGCCGACGTTCCCGACGAGGAGGACAAGCGCCGACGGTGAACGGCTGTTCCGGGTCAATCAGCCCGAACCGACGTGACCACCAGAGACCACCGTTCCGGCGCTCGTGGATTCGCCCTGGCAGACCGGCCTCTCCGACCTGCGGACCACCCTCGGTCCGCGAACGTGGCAGCGCCTCGTACTCACCGAGGACGTGTGCCGAAGAACCCTCGACGACGCCAAGGCCCTGTGCGAAGCCCTCGTTGAAGACGCTGCGGTTACAGCCGGGCGAGGTCCGCGCTCCCGAGACCTGCGCCGCCCCTGCCTGCTGACGCCCGGGGCTTCTACCGCCGCACCGTCAGCTGCTGGAGGATCCTGACACGCAGGGGATCCGTGTCCGGGAGGGCGAGTTCGTCGGCGATGGCCAGTGCCTGGGTCCAGGCGGTGCGGGCGGCTTCGGAGTCGGCGGCGCTGTGGTGGGTGTCGCCGAGGTAGAGGAGGCCGGTGGCCTCGCTGTGCCGGTCGCCGGTTCTGTGGAACAGGGCGAGGGCCTGGCCGTAGCAGTCGACGGCCTCGTCGTACCGTCCCAGGTGGTGGTGGATGTAGCCCAGGCTGTCCCAGGTGTGGGCCTGGCTGTTGAGGTCCCTGGTCTCGAGGGTCAGGGCAAGGGCCCGTCGGCAGTCCGTCAGGGCCTGGTGGTGGTCGCCCAACTGGGCGTGGAACCAGCCGATGTGGTTGAGGGCGGCCGACTGCCCGGCCCGGTCGTCGACGGTCCGGAAGTGATCGAGGCCGTGACAGGCGTGGGCGAGTGCCTGCTCGAACCGGTCCTGCGCCCCGGACAGCCGGGCGAGGTGCAGGTGCATCCGGGCCTGACCGGGGCGGCTGCCGAGTTCGCCGAACAGGTCCAGGGCGAGCAGGTAGTGGGTACGGGCGTCCTCAGGGTGGTCCAGCCGGTCCTGCGCGATCCCGAAACCTCGGTGGGCGTTGGCTTCTCCGGCCCGGTCGCCCCGGCGCTGTGCGGCTTCCAGGGCCGTGGCCTGGGTGGCGGCCAGTACCGGCCAGTACACGTGCCGGTCGAGAAAGCTCGTGAGGGCCGAGGTGAGCTGCCAGGCGTGGGTGTCGAAGCCGGTGGCGGCGGCCTGATCGATCGCGGCGAGGAGAACGGGGAGTTCGGCGATGAACCAGGCCTGCGCCTCCTGATGGTCCGGGAGATCTTCCGGTGCGGCGCCGGGTCGGGCGGGAGGCAGGGTGATCAGGTTCTGCTCGTAGGGAGTCAGTACCGCCTCGGCGGTGCGCGCGGTATGCAGGTAGTGGTCGAGCATCCGGTGCATCGCCGTGTGCCGGTCGGCCTCGGTGTCCAACGTGTTGGCCAGTTCGGTGGCATAGGCGCGCAGCAGGTCGTGGGACGCGTACCGGCCGGGAACGTGTTCGGCGAGCAGGTGCGCGCGGACCAGTTCGGCCAGCAGCGTGCGGGCACGACCGGTCGGCACGCCCGCCAGGGCCGCCGCGCCCGGCACGCCCATGTCCGGTCCCGGGTGGAGACCCAGCAGTCTGAACAGCCGCGCCATGTCGGGGCTCAGCGTCCGGTAGGACCAGGAGAACACGGTCCGCACTTGGCTGGCCGGGTCCCCGGCGTCCAGAGCGTCCAGGCGGCTGTCGGCTTTCCGTAGTTCGCCGGCGAGCCCGGCGAGCGGCAGGTGCGGCTGGGCAGCCGCCCGGGCGGCGACGACCACCAACGCCAGCGGCAGCCCGGCGCACCGGGCAACGATCTCCTCCACCGCGGCAGGCTCGGCAGCCACCCTTGCGGCCCCGAGGCGACTGATCAAGAGGTCCCGGGCCGCCGCCGGGGCGAGCAAGTCGACAGTGACCAGGTGGGCGCCCTCGATCGCGGCCAGGCTGGTGAGCCGGTTGCGGCTGGTGACCAGCGCCAGACATCCCGGCGCACCGGGCAGCAGCGGACGGACCTGCTCGGCGTCGCGAGCGTTGTCCAGTACCACCAGCACCCGCCGGCCCGCCAGCAGACTCCGGTACAGGCCCACCTGCCCCTCCAGGCCGGCCGGGATGCGGGCCGGCGGGACGCCGAAGGCGTCCAGGAAACCCCGTACCGCCGCCGCCGGATCCATCGTCGGGCCACCGGGATCGAACCCCCGCAGATTCACATGCAGTTGCCCGTCGGGAAAGAGCTTGCGTACGCGGCGCGCCCAGTGCAGGGCCAACGCGGTCTTGCCCACGCCCGCGGTGCCCGACACCGCGGAGATCACCACCGCGGTCGAATGGTCCGCGGCCGCGGCCAGGACCGACTCCAGGCGGGCCAGTTCTTCCTGGCGGCCGGCGAATTCGGTTACGCCAAAGGGTAGTTGCGCCGGGACCTGCGTCGGCCACGGCCATGACGACCACGTCCGACGCGGCGACGGGGGACCCGCAGACGGTGCCGGAAGCAGCGGCGGCTGCGACGGTGAGTGCCGTGACCGCGCGGCGGCGTCGGGCAGGCGACCCTGGAGGATCGCCTGGTGCACCTCTCGCAGTCCCGGTCCGGGGTCGGCGCCCAGCTCCTCCACCAGCCGTTGCCGGACAGTGGTGTAGCAGTCCAGCGCCTCCGCGCCACGTCCGGCGGCGTGCAGGGCTCGCATCAGCACCTCGGCCAGGGGCTCCACCAGGGGATACTCGCCCAGCAGATCGGTCAACGGACCGATCACGGCCGGCGGATCGCCGATGTGCAACTCCGCGTGAGCCCACGCGATGACGGCATCCACCCGTCGGTGCCGCCATGCCTCGCGCATCCGCACCGCCCACTGGCCGCTCAGCCCGGCCAGCGGCTCTCCGCGCCACAGGCCGAGCGCCTCACGCAACAGCGAGGCCTGCACGCCGGCCGGCTGCCCCGGTTGCCGGGCCCGGTCCACCAGTTGCCGGAACAGGTGCACGTCCACCTGCTCCGGTGCGGCCTCCAGCAGATATCCGCCGGAGCCGCGCAGCAGGCGTAACCGTGGCACGTCGGTGTCGCCGGTCTGCTCGCACACGCGCCTGATACGGGCGATGTGGGCGTACAACGAGCGCCGGCTTCCCTGAGGCGGGTCCATGCCCCAGACCCGTTCGATCATCATGTCCGTCGTCACGGGCCGTCCTGCGTCAACTGCCAGAGCCGCGAGCACGATACGGCGCTGCGGAGGCCCCAGCTCCGCCCCCTGGCCCCGCACGGCCAGCTCCACCTGTCCCAGCAGCCGTAAATCCACCACGCTTTCTGCACCCCTTGAGCAGGTTTTCCCCACTGGAGATTCACATATTCGGTGGGACGACAACCTATCGACAACCTCCCGGCCCATACCCCGGCCGGAGGCTGATGAGCAGAAGGCAGACCTCCGCCGGAGGCGCGAGCGGCGGTGGGTTGAGGTACGAGCGGCGGTGGGCTCTGGGCCTGTCGGCGTGACAACAGGGGGATACGGGTGGACATACAGCGGGACGAACAACGGGGAAGAAGGCTGTCGCATCCGGCGGCCGTGATGGCGGACCCTGCCACACCTGTGCCGGCAGGGCGGACCGGGCCCTTATCGGGAGGGCGGACCCGGCACGCGCCGGTGGTGGGGCCGTCGCCCCGGCGGTCCGAGGCGGACACACCGTCGATGTCGGGTGTCGGCGGCCGGAGCGTGCTGGAGGGCGCGTTCGCGTTGCTGGAGGCGGTGGAGCGGGCCAGGGAGGCAGGGCTGACCCGGCTGTCCTCGGAATGCGGGCTGCCCAAGACGACTGCGTACCGGCTGCTGGAACAAATGGTTGTGCTCGGTGCGGTCGAGCGGCGCGGAACGGGCTACCGCATGGGCCCGCGGATGTTCCGGCTCGGACATGAGTGGCAGCCGCATCCCCGGCTTCGGTCTGCGGCGAGCGGGCCGGTTCGGCAACTGGCTCGTGCCACGGGTGCGACGGTGGGCCTCGCCGTGCTGCGGCAAGGTCAGACGCTGGTGCTGGACTGGACGCCCGGCGAGAACAGCGGGGCACTGGCCGCACAGCACGACAGGGTGACCTGGCCCTGGTTCACCGCGGCGGGCAAGGTGCTGGTGGCCGCGGCACGACCCGACCTGCCCCTGGGCCCGCTCCCGGCCTCCTGGCAGCGGCAGGCCGCGCTGATCCGGGACCGCGGCGCGGCGTTCGACCGGGAGGGGGTGGTGGACGAGGTGTGCTGCGCCGCGGTGCCCTTGTACGACGCGTGCCGTGTCCCGGTGGCGGCCCTGTTCGTCGCGACCGATCCGGCCCATCATCTGGAACGGCTTGCCGATGTCGCCCAAAGGTCGGGCAAGGCCATCAGCAGGGCGCTGCGCGGCCGTTGACACGGGCCTGCCGCCCGCCGCCGCTCGCCGTCCGCCGGACTTCGGCGGCGCCGATGGTCGGTGCGGGCGGTATGCCCCGGCCTGGCGCAGGCCGCGCAGCGGACCGCGAAAGGGCCGGTGGCGGTGTGGGCCCCTGCGCGCCCCGGCCGGAGCGGCACTTTTTCCAGCTCCGCCCGAGGTCCGGACCCGGCCTCGGGCGGAACGCGCGGGCTAGAGGAACCAGCGCTGTGAGATGTTTCCGTTGCAGGGCTGCACCTCGACTGCGCCGCCCTTCGCGTCCCGCACGGCGTCGACGCACAGTCCGCTGAGGATGTTGACGATCTCACCGGTCGGCCTCAGTTCCCAGCTCTGCGCCTGGGCGTAGTCAAAGCACGACCTCTGTGTGACCCGGGTTCCCGCAGTGCCACCGCCAAGGTCCCACAGGCACTTGCCCGCGCTCCGCGACCTGATCGTCCACTGTCCGGGGACCGGATCGTGCCCCCGGTCGGCCTGCACAAGAATGAACTTCTGCTCCGCGGTGTTGGTGCAGTTCCACAGCTGCGCGCGGGCGCCTTCCGCGGGATCCTCGGACTTCATGTCCAGGCAGTACTGATGTGCGTTCGCGTTCTTGACCTGCGCGTAGGTACGTGGATTGAGGGCTGACGCGGGCATCGCGGTGACCCCGATCGCGACCACCGCCATACAGACGATCAGCCCCAGCATGCTCAGGCCTGAACGTGAGCGGGCAATCCTCATGACGACTCCCTTGCCGTGTGGTGGATGTTTCCGGGCGCTTTCCTCGCTCCGGCCGGGTGGCCGGGCACACCAAGGCACAGGACGCAGCGTGGTGCGCCGGGGTCTGTCTGTCGTGTGCTGGTCCTCTCAGCGGACTGAACCGGCCCTGCCCGCCGTCCCCACGAGGAGCAGCTCTGGCTGCCGGCGAGCCGGTGCCGCTGAGCGGACCAGGACGTGACGCGTCACCGCCGGCACGACACGGTGCTCAGGGGCCATGCGACACGACCAACCGGGCCCAGAGGTGGTCGCGCGACTCTCTCGGCGGCGGGAACTACAAATTCACGAACCTGGAAACCGGCGGATGCCTGGACGGGCCACGACCGCGGGCGCGCTCATCCAGATCTTCCGCTGCACGACCGACAACACCCCACTCGCCGCCGGCCGGAAGCCTCGCCGACTTCTGAAGGTGACCAACAGGGTCCGGCCGCCATCGGCTTCATGAGGCGGTACTGGGGCGCTGGAGCGCGGGCGCCCGCGCCAAGACGGCCGAAGCCCAGGCCAAGATGGCCGCATGACTGAGATCGTCCTGATGTCGGATCCGCGGGTCGCCGCCATACCCGTGGCGGAATGCGGTGAGCTTCTCGTGGATGTCCGCCGCGGCGGCTCGTTGCTGGTCGATGCGCGTAAGCAGGACCCGGCGGATGCCTTCACGTACCTGCGGGAAGGCGTGCTGGAGCGGCTGCTCAAGGCCCAGGCGCTGCTTCCGCGGGGCTTGCGGCTGCTGTTCGTCGAGGGGTATCGGCCGCCGTCGCTGCAGCGGGAGTACTTCGAGGAGTACGCGGGGCGGCTGCGCGCCGACCGTGCCGAGTGGTCCGAGGAGGAGATCCACACGGCCGCGAGCCGGTACGTGTCTCCGCCGGACATCGCTCCGCACAGCGCCGGCGCGGCCGTCGACCTCACGCTGGCCGACGCCGAGGGGCGCGAACTGGACCTGGGTACGCGGATGAACGCCGACCCGGAGGAGAGCGACGGCGCCTGTTACACCGACGCCTTCAACATCAGCGAGGAGGCCCGCGCCAACCGGGAGCTGCTGGGGGCCGCACTCACGGGTGCGGGGCTGGTGAACTACCCGACGGAGTGGTGGCATTGGTCCTTCGGTGACCGTTACTGGGCCTTGATCACCGGAGAGGCCGCCGCTCGTTACGGCCCACGGGAGCGTCCTCCTCAGGACAGCCGGACGAGACTTACGGGTTACCTCCAATAACCCTCCTGCCTCTTTGGCGATCCCGCCACCTGCGTCTGCGAAACCTGTCTCGTTAGCGTCTCGCCATGACGCGACGCAAACGGATCGGGACCCGGCGGATCGAGGCCTTACAGCGGGTACGGGAACGGGCGGAACGGCGGCGGGAGGCCCGGCGGTCCGCTAGCCGGATCCGGCGGCTGGGACGGCGGGCCGAGCGGGCCCGCCCCTGGCTCCAGTTCGTGGCCGACCTCGCCACACTCCTTGCACGACTGGTGAGGTGACCCGCCTCGCACGACCGGTGAGGTGACCCGCTCCCGGTGAGCGGGCCGCTCAGGCCAGCGCCCTCCCCATCCGTCGCACCGCCTCCGTGAGCAGTTCCGGCGAGGTCGCCAGGTTCAGGCGTACGTGGCCGGCGCCGCCCGTGCCGAAGGGGAGGCCGGAGTTCAGGGCGACTCGGCCCCGCTCCAGGAAGACGGACGCCGGGTCGTCGCCGAGAGACAGGGCACGGCAGTCAAGCCAGGCCAGGTACGTGGACTCGGAGGGGGCGTAGCGGACTTCCGGGAGGTGTTCCGTCAGCAGGGCGGACAGGAGCCGGCGGTTTTCGTCCAGGCCCGACAGGAGCGCGTCCAGCCAGGGGCCCGCGTCCTCGAGGGCGGCGGTGTGGGCCAGGATGCCCACGTGGCTGGGGCCGTGGCTCACCTCCTCGGGGAGTTCGGCCAGGTCCGTGACCGCGTCGGGGCCCGCGACGGCCAGGGCCGCCTTCAGGCCCGCCAGGTTCCAGGCCTTGGAGGCGGACATCAGGGAGAGGCCGTTCTCCCCGCCGGGGACCGTCAGGTACGGGACGAAGCGGGCGCCGGGAGCCACGATCGGGGCGTGGATCTCGTCGGCCACCACGCGTACGCCGTACGTGTGGGAAAGCCTTGCCACGGTGGTCAGTTCGGCGGTGGTGTGGAGCGTCCCGGTGGGGTTGTGCGGGTTGCAGAGCAGATACGCGGCCCGGCGGCGCCCGCCCTCGGTGACCCGGTCGAACGCCGACTCCAACTCCGCGAAGTCCAGACGCCCGTCCTCGCCCAGCGGGGCCTCGACCACGGTGCGGTCCATGTTCCGTACGAACAGGTAAAAGGGCGGGTAGACGGGGCAGTTGACGACCACCGGGTCCCCGGGGCCCGTCACCAGCTTCAGCATCTCGACGATGCCCAGCATCACGTCGGGCACGATCGCCGCGCGCTCCACGGCGAAGTCGTCCCAGCCCCACCGCTTGCCGGCGAACTCCGCCAGCGCCTCGGCGTACGCCGTCCCGGCCGGGTACCCCGTGTCGCCGATCGCGATCGCATCCGTGAGGGCCCGTGTGATCGGCTCGGCGAGCGGGACGTCCATCTCGGCCACCCACAGCGGCAGTACGTCGTCGGGGTAGGTGCGCCACTTCATGCTCGTACGACGTCGGAGCTGGTCGAGGGAGAGTTGGCGGAGGGGGTTGGGG
>NZ_JAAKZY010000013.1 GCF_011045015.1 Streptomyces scabichelini
GGGCGGGGGCTGGAGCCGGGGGCGACCCGGAGTGGCCCACATCTTCGCCTTCTGGGAGAGCCGTGCGTTCTACGACTCCTTCATGGCCCGCTCCCATGACCGGCTGGCCGCCGCGCAGTCCGGCACCTTCAAGGATCCACATATCAAACTCTTCGATCACCGGTTCGATGTGAAGATGGGTTTCGAGCCGCGCTTCACGGACGCCGACCTGGTGCGGGTGGCGCACTGCCGCGTCCACGAAGAGAGGGCCGAGCACTTCGCGCTGATGCAGGAGAAGGTGTGGAACCCGGCGATGGCCGGCTCGCCGGGCATGGTGCGCGGGCTGTTCGGTGAGGCGCCCGGCCACGAGTTCCTGGTGCTGTCGATGTGGCAGTCGGCCGCCGAACACGGCAAGTACCGCGCCGAGCGCGTCGAGCGCCTCGCGCTTCGGGCCCAGATCGAGGCGGACATCGCGGCCCTCGCGGGCGACATCGTGGAGCTGGAACCGAGCTGGACGGTCTGAAGCGGGTCACGTTTGTGTGACCTACGCCGTAAGGGACCCGTACGAGTGCTCGATCCGCCCGATCCGATCTAGGGTTTTGGCATGGCACGACCACGGCGCATCGTCCTCGTCCGGCACGGCGAGTCGGCCGGCAATGCCGATGACACCGTGTACGAACGCGAACCCGATCACGCACTGGCCCTCACCGAGACGGGGTGGCGGCAGGCGGAGGAGACCGGCAAGCGGTTGCGGGAGGTGTTCGGACATGAGCGCGTAAGCGTTTACGTCTCCCCGTACCGCCGTACGCACGAGACGTTCCGGGCCTTCCATCTCGACCCGGACCTTGTGCGCGTACGCGAGGAGCCGCGGCTGCGCGAGCAGGACTGGGGAAACTGGCAGGACCGGGACGACGTACGCCTCCAGAAGTCCTACCGCGACGCGTACGGCCACTTCTTCTACCGCTTCGCACAGGGGGAGTCCGGCGCCGATGTGTACGACCGGGTCGGCGGCTTCCTGGAGAGCCTGTTCCGCAGCTTCGAGGCGCCCGACCACCCGCCGAACGTGCTCCTGGTGACCCATGGCCTGGCCATGCGGCTGTTCTGCATGCGCTGGTTCCACTGGTCGGTCGCGGAGTTCGAGTGCCTGGTGAACCCCGGGAACGGGGAGATGCGGATGCTCGTTCTCGGTGAGGACGGAAAGTACACGCTTGACCGGCCATTCGACCGCTGGCGCGAGCCGAAGCCGTACGGAGCCACCGGATAGGGTGGCAAGGCGATGATCGCTGACTCCTCTCCTGACGGGCGCTCGGCCCGCGCCCTGGCCAGCCTGCGCGGACTCGCGGTGGGGGACGCGCTGGGCTCGCAGTTCTTCGTGCCGGAGAACTATCCGCTGCTCAAGCGCCGTGCCCTGCCCTCCGGCCCCTGGCAGTGGACCGACGACACCGAAATGGCCTGCTCCGTAGTCGCCGTTCTGGCGGCCCACCGCCGTATCGACCAGGACGAGCTGGCCCGCTCCTTCGCGGAGCACCACGACTTCGACCGGGGCTACGGGCCCGCGGTCAACCGGCTGCTGCGGCTGATCCGGGAGGGCGGCGACTGGCGCGAGCTGGCCTCGGCCCTCTTCAAGGGGCAGGGGTCGTGGGGGAACGGCGCCGCGATGCGGATCGCGCCCCTGGGTGCCTGGTACGCGGACGATCCGGAGCAGGCGACGCATCAGGCCGAGATCTCGGCGTATCCCACGCATCAGCACCGCGAGGCCGTCGTCGGCGCCATGGCCGTGGCCGCGGCGGCCGCGCTGGCAGCCGCACCGGGAGGTCCGCCCCGCCCCGAGGCGCTGCTCGACGGCGTCATCGCCCTCATGCCGCGCAGCGCCGTGGAGGCCGGCCTGCGGCGTGCCCGGGACATGCTCGACTACGACGACGCGACGACGGTCGCCGCGGTCCTCGGCTGCGGGCGGCGTACGAGCGCGCACGACACCGTGCCTTTCGCACTCTGGTCGGCCGCGCGTGCCCTCGGCGACTACGAGCGGGCCTTCTGGGCGACCGCCCAGGTGGGCGGGGACGTGGACACGAACTGCGCCATCGTCGGGGGTGTAGTGGCGGCAGGGAAGGCGGGCGCGCCGCCTGTGGAGTGGGCGGAACGGACCGAGGAGCTGCCGGGCTGGATGTCGGTGGAGGACGCGGCGTAGGTCTCGAACGCCTGCCGAGTGGGATGCGGCCGGGAGGTCGCCGTGCCACGGCGGTCGGCCCGTGTGAGCACCGCGTGTGCCCCGCTTCCTCCCGGCGCAAGCCTCCGTGACTGTCACAGACCTGACACAGAGGGCCCGTGCCCCGCTGCGTCGGCTGCCCCGTGGATACCCTGTGCGCCACGCCGCCCGTTGATCATCTCGGGCGTGCGCCGACAAGACACCGGTCCTTGGCCTTCCGCCGCAGCCACGTGCTCGGCGCCGCCCGTGGGCCGGTCGGGAGGGGGTCCCGTGTCAGACACGCCGTCCGAGGCCGAGCCGAGAGGGCCGGGAGCGGAGGATGCAGCGGTTGCCGAGGGGGGGTCCGGTGAGGGCTCCAGAGCAGCGGGCGCTGGAGGCGGTGGTGTCGGTGGACGTGCCGCCGCCCTGACCAAGAAGCCCGCCGTCGACACCGAAGAGCCCGAGGACGCCGTCCCCGCTTCCTACTCCGGCGACGGGCCCTCGGAGGACGACCCGGACGCGGAGGATGTCGACTGGGGCTACCCGGTCGCCGAGTCCGCCTGGTGGTTCGCCGACCTTCAGGCGGAGGCCCCGGCTCCCGTCCGTCCCGCCACTCTCTGGGCCGCCCTGGCCACCGGTGTGTTGAGCATGCTCCTGCTCGGCGACGGCCTGGCCATCAACCTCCTGCTCGTGGCGATACCGGCCGCGCTCGCCGCGTACTACGCCGCCCAGGCGGCCGGCCGCGGTCCGCGCCGCTGGACGCTGGTGTGGGGCGTGGGCGGCCTCGCCCTGCTGACCGTGCCGGCGCTGCGCGACGCCGACTGGCCGTCGTTCCTCGCCGTCGTGAGTGCTGTGGCCGCGGGCTCGCTCGCCCTGCACGGCGGCCGTACCTGGACCGGAGTGCTGTTCGGTCCGATCGGCCTGTACACCTCGGTTCTCACCGGCCCCGCCTGGGGCTGGCGCGGTCTGCGGGAACGGTTCGGCGGCGCCCGCGGCAGTCTGGGTCCGGTACTGCGCGCGCTCGCGGTGGCGGCGGTCCTGCTGCTGGTCTTCGGCGCGCTGTTCGCCGGGGCCGACGCCGCCTTCGCGGATCTGCTCGGCGGCCTCATGCCGGACGCCTCCGTTTCCGGCGGCCCCTGGCGCGTCGTGCTGCTGGTGCTCGGCCTGGTGGGAGCGCTGGCGGCGGCACACACGGCCGCAGCGCCCGTTCAGTGGGACCGTGTCGAGGTGCCCCCCGGCCGGGCCCGTGGCCGTGTCGAATGGGCGCTGCCCCTGATCGTGCTCGTCGTGCTCTTCGCGGCCTTCAACGCCGTCCAGCTCGCGGTCCTGTTCGGCGGATACGACGCGGTGCTGGAGAAGACCGGCCAGACGTACGCGGAGTACGCACGCCAGGGCTTCTGGCAGCTGCTCCTGGTCACGCTGCTCACCCTGCTCGTCATCGTCTTCGCCCTGCGCTGGGCCCCGCGCGACGGTGCGCGCGACCGGACGCTCGTCCGCGTCGTCCTGGGAACTCTCTGTGTTCTCGCGCTCGTTGTCGTGGCATCGGCGGTTCGACGTATGGACATGTACGTGGAGGCGTATGGACTGACGCGGCTGAGGATCTCGGTGGTGGCCGTGGAGCTCTGGCTCGGCCTGGTCATCGTGCTCATCATGGCGGCCGGCGTATGGGGCGCCCGCTGGCTGCCGCGCTCCGTGATGGCCAGTGCCGCCGTGGGTGTGCTCGCCTTCGGGTTCCTGTCGCCGGACGCCTTGATCGCCGAGCGCAACGTCGAGCGGTACGAGGTCACGAGCAAGGAGGGCGAGGGCAAGTTCGACCTCGGCTACGCGCGCGGCCTGTCCGCGGACGCCGTACCGGCTCTCGACAAGCTCGCGGAGCCACTGCGTTCCTGTGCGCTCGAGTCCATCGCGAAGGACGTGGAGAAGGAGAACAAGCCCTGGTACGCCACCAGTTGGGGCGAGGCCCGTGCCCGGAGCATCCTCGAGGACCGGCCGCTGTTGGACGAGGCGGAGCGGAGCGAGTGCTATCGCGTGCATGACGAGCTCCTGTACCGCTAAGGCGCGGAACATACCGAGAAGGCCGGACCGGCGTCCCCCGGGACGCGGTCCGGCCTTCTCGTCGGTGTCGGCGTCAGCCTCCGGCAGGCCCCGCGGTGCCCGCGAGAGCGTCGAGGTCGCTCTTGCGGACGCGGATCACCAACGCGGCGACGGCCAGCGCCAGTACGGCCATCGCGGCGGCCGGGATGAAGGCGGTGGATATGCCCTGGGCCAGCACCTCACCGCCCCAGGGAGCGGGCAGCTGCTGCGTCTGCGCGAACTCCGCCTTCTGCTCGGGCGAGGCGTTCGCCATGAACGCGGGCAGTTGTTTCTCCGCCTCGTCACGGCTCGCCGAGCCGAAGACCGTGGTCAGGATGGCGAGGCCGAGCGAACCGCCCACCTGCTGCGTGACGTTGAGCAGCCCGGACGCGGCGCCCGCCTCGTGCTGGGCGACACCGGAGACCGCGGTGAGCGTCAGCGTCACGAAGTTCAGACCCATGCCGAAGCCGAACACCAGCATCGGGCCGAGGACCCCGCCGGCGTACGAGCTGTCCGGGCTGATGAAGGTCTGCCAGCCGAGCCCGATCACGGCGAGCGCCGAGCCGACGGTCATGAACGGCTTCGGGCCGAGTACGGGGAGCAACCGCTGGGACAGACCCGCACCGAACGCGATCGCGACCGTTACCGGAAGGAAGGCCAGGCCCGCCTCGATCGGCGTGTAGTCCAGCACGTTCTGCACGAAGAGCACGATGAAGAAGAACATGCCGAACATCGCCGCGGCCAGGCTCAGCATGATCACATACGTGCCCGAGCGGTTGCGGTCGGCGAACATGCGCAGCGGCGTGATCGGTTCCTTGGCGCGGGTCTCGATCAGTCCGAAGGCCAGCAGCAGGACCGCCGCAGCTCCGAAGGACCCGATGGTGAGGCTGTCCCGCCAGCCTTCCTCCGAGGCCCGGATGAAGCCGTAGACGAGGGACGCCATGCCGGCCGTCGAGGTCAGCGCGCCCGCGACGTCGAAGCGCCCTGGATGCCGCTCGGACTCGCTGATGTAGAGCGGCGTGAGGAAGGCGATCAGCAGGCCGATGGGTACGTTGACGAAGAGCACCCAGCGCCAGTCGAGCCACTCGGTGAGCATGCCGCCGGCCAGCAGACCGATGGCGCCGCCGCCGGCCGAGACCGCGGCGAAGACACCGAGCGCCTTGTTGCGTTCGGGGCCTTCGGGGAAGGTCGTGGTGATGAGGGCCAGTGCGGTGGGCGACGCGATCGCGCCACCCACGCCTTGAAGGGCGCGTGCGGCCAGCAGCTGCCAGGGTTCCTGGGCGAAGCCGCCGAGCATCGAGGCAAGCGTGAAGAGCAGGATGCCGATCATGAAGACCCGGCGCCGGCCGAGGATGTCGCCGGCCCGGCCGCCGAGCAGCAGCAGGCCGCCGAAGGTGAGCGTGTACGCGCTGACGACCCATGTGAGATCGGTCGTGGAGAACTTGAGCGCGTCTTGAATGTGCGGGAGTGCGATGTTCACAATCGTCGCATCGAGTACCACCATGAGTTGGCAGGCCGCGATGACGGTGAGCGCGATGCCGGGACGCCCCTCCCGGCGGGCTTTCCCTGGTTTCTGGTCCTGAGTCAGTTGAGAGGTTGTCACTATTGGGTCCCCCACAAGTACGTTAGTGAACGCTCGCGTTCACTGTCGCGTCAACGTTAGTGAGTCCCCTTCAGTGAACGCAAGCGTTCACTGAATCGCTTTCGTGTCGCGTCACCAGACCGCTCGCTTTCCCCGAAGATCCCGCTCCCCCCGCACAACGGAGATACTCAGATGGCTACTTCGCGCTTGACGGCCGCACCCGCTCAGTCGGCCTCCCTGCGTCGGCGCGGTGCCGTACTCGAACGCGCGATCCTCGAGGCCGCGCTCGATCAGCTCGGCACGGTCGGCTGGAACGGCCTCACGATGGAGGGCGTCGCCGCGGGCGCCCAGACCGGCAAGGCCGCGGTCTACCGTCGCTGGCCGTCCAAGGAGGACCTCGTCGTCGACGCGCTCCGGGCCGGACTGCCGTCCCTCGAGGACGCGCCCGACCTCGGGAGCGTGCGCGAGGAACTCCTGGATCTGTGCCGCCGGATACGTGAGGCGATGTACTCGCGTTCCGGGTTCGCCGTCCGCTCGGTGCTTTACGAGTGCGACTTCAGCATGGCCGAACGCTTTCATGCGGTGATCCTCGAAGGGGTCGTGGAGCCAGGGGCGCGGCTGGTCCAGGAAGTCGTTCGCCGTGGGATCGCACGGGGAGAGGTACGCCCCGATGCCGCGAACGGGTACGTCTTCGACGCCATTCCGGCGATGCTGATGTACCGCTCCAAGGTGTGCGCCAGCGAATGGAACGAGCAGGATCTGGAAGAGATGGTCGACCAGTTGATGGTGCCGCTGCTGCGGCGGAGCGGAACGTGACCTGATGCCGGTGGCACCGACGAGCGCTGTCCGACGCGCCGCTCTGGTCGCTTGGGGAAACCTGGGTGTCGCGCGGGGTTCCGGGCGGCGTAGTCTGGTGCCGCCATGGCCTACGAAGCACCCACTCACACCGTCGAGCGCTCCTTGCGCGCCACCACTGGAGCGAAGGTCATTGCCGGTGTCGACGAGGTGGGACGCGGCGCGTGGGCCGGCCCGGTCACCGTCTGTGCGGCGGTCACGGGACTGCGCCGCCCGCCCGAAGGCCTCACCGACTCCAAGCTCCTCACCGTCAAGCGACGCACCAAGCTTGCCGAGGAGCTCACCAAGTGGGTGACGTCGTACGCCCTGGGGCACGCATCTCCGGAGGAGATCGACGACCTGGGGATGACGGCGGCGCTGCGGCTCGCCGCCGGGCGTGCTCTGGAAGCCCTGCCGGTGCGCCCCGACGCGATCATCCTCGACGGAAAGTACGACTATCTCGGCACTCCATGGCGGGTCCGTCCGGTCATCAAGGGCGACCTGACGTGCGTGGCCGTATCGGCGGCCTCGGTGATCGCCAAGGTCGAACGCGACAAAATGATGGCCGAACTGGGCATCGAACATGCAGACTTCGGTTTTGCGACCAACGCCGGGTATCCGTCACCGGTGCACAAGGCCGCGCTGGAGTTGCGGGGCCCCACCCCGTACCACCGGCTGTCGTGGGCGTATCTTGATGCGCTGCCCCAGTGGCGGCACCTCAAGAAGGCCCGCAGCTGGGCGGACGGAAGCGTTCCGGAGATCGAGGGGCAGCTCGGCCTCGACTTCTGACGGTTCCGCTCGCATTCATGTGCCACCCGCCGACGCGAGTCGCACCGGCGTTTGATAAAAATCAGCTCATGCCTCTCATTCCCGAGGAGCCTCAGATTCACGAGAGTGCCCAGGGTCCCCGCGCCACTCCGGCCAACGGCCGCAACGCGCCGACCCCCCGCCCCGTACCCGGTCCCCGTCCCGCGGCTCCGCCGCGTCCCGGTCGTCCGGGTGCCGTTCGGCCGATGCCGCCGGCGCAACGCGCGCCGCGCGACACGGCTGTGGCCAAGCCGGAGCCGTCCGCTCCGGTGGCCCCCGCCGCTCCCTCGACTCCGCAGATCCAGCTGATCCCGGCTTCGGCCGAGGGCGCGCTGGACGCCGCCGAGGAAGCGGTCGATCTGCTTCTCGAATCGGGCCGTGCCCCTGGTGATGTGCTGGTGATCACCACCGGCGAGCCGCACCCGTGGGCCGCGCACGAGTTGTCCTTCGGCGAGGCCGCGTATTGGGCGCAGCACGACGCGGGCGACGACGTCTTCTACGCCGACGCCTCCGCCGCCGGTCGTGCCGCGTCCCGTCCCGTGGTCGTCGTCGCTGTCAACGGCGGTCCGGACGCTGCCGCCGCCACCGCCCTGCCGCTGGCCCTCGGTCGAGCCGGCGCCCTGCTGATCGTCTGCGGCGACCCGCAGAAGATCAACTCGGTACTGGGTGCGGGGGTCTGAGAACACCCCGCTTTCTTGAGGAAGCGGGGTGCAGCCGCGGCGGCGTGTGCACGGTGGACGATTTGACGTGTGCCCGTGCGGGGATGCGGCGGTGTGGGCGTCCTGAGGTGACGCGGCCCAATCCATGGCTCCATGCGGACGTTCTGTCCATGCGGAGTTCTGGGGTGGTTTTCGTATGCCCCAGGGGGTCTGCTGGTCACATGCCTTCGTGGGGCGTGGTGCCGTCGGGCTTCACGCCGCGCGGGCGCGGGGCTTGCACTCGTGGCTCGGCGAGGCAGACGTCAAGGACCGTGGTGACGGTGGGCTGATGCTGCGGGATGGACCCGGCCGCCCGGTCCGACGGTGGCGTTCGCCGCTCAGCGGGCGGCCGCGCGGCGCAGCACATCCGAGGCGGCACCTCCGGTGCGCTGCTGGGGCGTATCGGCCGCGGCGAAGGACTCGAAGGACTCCGGCGGTGAGTCCGCGTTGGGGCGGCGACCGCCGCGCCCCTCGCCCAGCACCTGCCAGCCGTCACTCGTCAGCGTGATGTACGCCCCGCAGCGCAGCCCGTGCAGCGTGCACGCGTCCCGCAGCCCCCACATCCACGCCCCGTCCTCCTCCGTCCAACGCGCGTCGCCCTCACGGCAGTAGAGCAGCACGGCCGTACGCACCGGGGTGCGGCGTCGCAGGTCGTGCGGAATGACCCGGCGCAGCTGTGCGAGCAGCGCATTGCGGAACATCCAGCCGTCCGCCGGAGCCGGACGCCGGGTGAACGAGGCGCTCGCCTTCAGCCGTTCCTCGGCATCGAGGACGGCCACGACCGCGGTCGTGGGCCGCGGCTGATGCCGGGAGTGCAGCCCGCTGACAACCTCACGTGGACTGCGCAGCAGCGGAATCCCCGCGGCGGCCCACTCGGCGGGTTCGAGCATCCGGGCCAGTGAGTTGGCGGACGCGGCGGACGTCGGCATCGATGCCGCCGAGGACGGAGCGAATCCGAAGGTCACGGTCCTCCCTTCGGCTACGCGCCCACACTGCGGGCGGGGGTCGGACTGGGGAGCGCACCGCGGCACAGCCCTACCGGGCCTCGGACGGGCCGCGCGGGGCGCGACTCCAATTCTTCCTGTCGAACTTGATTGCGGCAACGAGCAATCAGAGCCACCGACCGTTATCTGGCGATGCGTCTCCTATATCCCTGCCCAGGGCCCTCCAAGGCCACGCCCGAGTCAGCTTTGCACGGCGAGGACCAGCGGCAACACTCCCTGCGCGCCGGTCCTCCGGAGGATGCGCGCGGCCACCGCGAGCGTCCAGCCGGTCTCGGTCAGATCGTCCACGAGCAGTACGGGACCCTGGGCCTGCACGAGGGACTCGGCCAGGGCGGGAGGCACCGCCAGTGCCCCGTCGAGTGCCTTGAGCCGCTGCGCGCTGTTGCTCCTGGAGACCTGAGCCGCCTCGGCTCCAGCCGTGTACTCCAGCGAGCCCAGCAACGGCAGGCGCCCGATCTCGGCGATCCGCGCTCCCAGTGACTGGATCAGGCGCGGTCGGCTGTGCGAGGCCATGGTGACGACGCCGACCGGGCGTGGCTGCGCGTCGGGGCTCCCTGAAGCCCAGCCGCCGGGCCCCTTCGCCCAGTCGGCCAGCACTCCGATCACGGCCTTCACCACATCGTCCGGAACGGGTCCGTCAGGGGCCTGGGGTGCGAGCATCGGCCGCAGCCGGTTGCCCCAGCCGATGTCAGAGAGCCGGCCCAACGCCCGCCCGGACGAGGCCTGTTCGCCGGCCGGGATACGTCCCTTCAGGTCGACACCGATCGAGGGCAGGCCTGTCGGCCACATCTTGCGGGGCTCTACCTCGACACCCGCGCGGCCGAGCTCACCGCGCGCGGAGTCCAGTGCGGCGGGGGAGACGGTGTCGGTGAACCTCGGTCCGGCGCAACTGTCGCAGCGCCCGCACGGAGCCGCCCCCTCGTCGTCCAACTGCCGCCGCAGGAACTCCATCCGGCAGCCGGTCGTCGTCACGTAGTCGCGCATCGCCTGCTGCTCGGCGGCACGCTGCTTGGCCACCCAGGCATAGCGCTCGGCGTCGTACGTCCACGGGGCCCCCGTGGAGATCCAGCCGCCCTTGACCCGCTGTACCGCGCCGTCCACATCCAGGACCTTGAGCATCGTCTCGAGCCGGGACCGGCGCAGCTCCACCAGCGGTTCGAGGGCGGGCAGCGAGAGCGGCCTGCCCGCCTGCGCGAGGGCGTCCAGCGTGCGCCGTACCTGCTCCTCCGGAGGGAAGGCGATCGAGGCGAAGTACTGCCAGATCGCCTCGTCCTCCTTGCCCGGCAGGAGCAGCACCTCTGCGTGCTCCACACCACGCCCCGCGCGTCCCACCTGCTGGTAGTACGCGATGGGGGACGACGGCGACCCCAGGTGCACCACGAATCCGAGGTCGGGCTTGTCGAAGCCCATGCCCAGCGCGGATGTGGCGACCAGGGCCTTGACACGGTTGGCGAGCAGATCTTCTTCGGCTTGCTGTCGGTCCGCGTTCTCCGTCTTTCCCGTGTACGACGCCACCGTGTGCCCGCACTGCCGCAGGAACACGGTGACCTCCTCGGCCGCCGCCACCGTGAGCGTGTAGATGATCCCGGAACCAGGCAGTTCGTCGAGGTGCTCGGCGAGCCAGGCCATCCGGTGGGCGGCGTCCGGCAGTCGCAGCACGCCGAGGCTCAGACTCTCCCGGTCCAGTGGGCCGCGCAGGACGAGCGCGTCCGCGCTGCCGCCGGTGCCCAACTGCTCGGCCACATCGGCCGTCACGCGCGCGTTGGCCGTCGCGGTGGTGGCCAGGACCGGGACGCCGGGCGGGAGATCGGCCAGCATGGTGCGCAGCCTGCGGTAGTCCGGCCGGAAGTCGTGACCCCAGTCGGAGATGCAGTGCGCCTCGTCGACCACCAGGAGGCCGGTCGCCGCGGCGAGTTTCGGCAGTACCTGATCGCGGAAGTCGGGGTTGTTGAGCCGCTCCGGGCTCACCAGGAGTACATCGACCTCACCCGCGGCCACCTCGTCCTGGATCGTGTCCCACTGCTCTGTGTTGGACGAGTTGATGGTTCGCGCGTGGATTCCGGCGCGCGCTGCCGCCTCGACCTGGTTGCGCATGAGCGCGAGGAGTGGGGAGACGATGACCGTGGGGCCCGCGCCCTGCTCCCGCAGCAGCGCGGTCGCGACGAAGTACACCGCGGACTTGCCCCAGCCGGTGCGCTGCACGACCAGGGCTCTGCGCTTGTCGGCGACGAGCGCCTCGATGGCGCGCCACTGGTCCTCGCGCAGCCGGGCCTCGCCCGCCCGGGCGCCGACGAGGCGGGCGAGAACGGTATCGGCCGCAGTACGCAGGTCTTCGTTGCTCATGACCCCATGCAACCCGATGGGTCGGACATCGCGCGAACGAGTCCGCCGAGCTGTGGACAACTTCTGACGTGGTCATGGTCGTGGTTGTCCACAGGGCAAAGCGGAATCCTGGGATCCGCGGGATGGTCGCCACATGACGAATCACAGCGAAGCGGCCGGGACTTCCGGCAACGGTGACATCAGCGGGTACGACGGGCGTGGGGAGGACGCCCGGAGCGCCGGACATGGGGAAGAGCCGGTGTCTCGCGAGCATGACGGTCGCGGGCCTGGCGGGCACGGGGAAGCTCGGGGAGGCAGCGGGCAGGGGGAAGGCAATGGACAAAGGGAAGATCGTGCCGGTGAAGATGCCGCCTGCACGGGAGGCGATCCGGCCGGTGCCTCGTGCGCCGAGCACCAGGTCACACTCCGTACTCCGGCCGAACTGGCCGACGCTCTTCCGTACCTGCTCGGGTACCGGCCCGAGGACAGCATCGTGCTCGTCGCGCTGCACGACCGTGACGGACGTGGCCGGTTCGGCGGGCGCGCACGGCTGGGCATCCCAGGCCACGAGGACGACTGGCCGGCCGTGGCCGAGCAGCTGGCGCACGGGCTCGTCAAAGGAAGCGAACGCAGGGGCGCACCGGTCGAGAGCATGGTCGCCTTCCTCTGTCAGGACCCCCAGGACGGCGAGTCGGGGCAGGAGGCCATGGAACGCCTGCGCCCGCTCGCGCAGCTGCTGCGCAAGGCCTGCGGCGTTCTCGACGTCCCTGTGGTGGAGGCTCTGTGCATCTCGGACGGCCGCTTCTGGTCGTACTGCTGCCCCAGTGAACAGTGCTGTCCTTCCGGCGGGACGCCCATGGGCCTGCCCGGCACGTCGGTCCTGGCCGCCGCCGCGACGTACGCTGGTCTCCAAGTGCGGGGCACTCTACGGGAGTTGAGGGCGCGGCTCGTTCCCTGGGAGACCGCGGCGGCGCTGGAGCAGGAATCCGCGCTGGACGCCGTGAGCATGGCCCTCATTCCCAGGATCCTAGACGACGAGAGCCGTGCGGACGTGGCGGCCCAGACCATTGAACTGGCCGACCGGATCATGCGCCGGTTCGCCGATGCCCCACCCTTGTCCGGCACCCTTCCGGCGGATCTCCGGGACGACGGGCTACTCGGTCATGACGAGGCCGCCACGCTCATCCTCGGCCTCCAGGACCGCACGACGCGCGACAGGGCGGCTGAGTGGATGGAGGGTGATGAGGCGGGTCCCGCGCTACGTCTCTGGCGTGCCCTGGCCCGCCGCTGCGTCGGTCCGTACGGCGAGCACGCCGCGGCGCCGCTCACTCTCGCGGGATGGGTCGCCTGGTCTTCCGGCGACGAGCTGGAGGCCCGGGAAGCCCTCGCCATGGCACTCGGCGCGGATCCCGGATATCTCTTCGCACGCCTTCTGCACCAGGCGTGCAACGAGGGGCTGGATCCGGAGTCGATTCGCCGGTGCCTTCGGAAAGAACGTACCGATCGGACTGGTGCCGAGGTGGGGGCCGAGGAGAGTGCTTCCCCGGCGTCGCGGACCGGAACCGACGGGTCGGCCAGGCACACCCCGGCGCAGTCGACACGGGTGGTTTCCCGTCGCCGACGCAGGACGCGGTCCACAGACGGTGCCCGCAGCCGTCCGAGCCGGCGTTCCCCCGGGACGGGAGGCACGCGCCACAACCGGCCCGCCGCCGAGGGCCCTCCCGCAGCCGAAGGGCCCGGCCGGGCTGCCGGCGGCACGGGCAGCGTTCCTCGATCTCAGCGAGGGGCCGGCCGCCACGAAACGAAGAGGGACACATGAGGAGGGACACATGAGGAGGGGAGGGAGACATGAGGGTGGGGGAGCGGTACGGAGCGGTGCCGACGGCCTGGCTTCGAGGTCGCAGTCGGCGGTTATGGGTGACGATCTGGGGGTGGACGGCGCTCGGGTGGGTGCTGCTCTGTTCGTCGGCCGGACGTCGGCGGGCATTGCCCAAGCTCTGGGCCGGGCCCCAGCGGTTGTTGCTCCGGATCCGCCCCGGGCCGCCGCCCCAGCGCGAGCCACTCCCGGCCACGGATGGGCAGCTCCAGGCACGAAACCCGGGCTCCCCAGACGCGCTCGCCCTGCCCGGGGTCCTCGCTCCTCCTGCGCTGCCCTCACACCCAAGCGTCCCAGCTCACCGCCCTTCAGCCGGCTTCCGCGAACGCGGGCGTGACCCGGGAGGGGCCTGCTCCGTTCACCTGATTGGCGCAGTCCGCGACCGGGCCGCGCCGCCACATCGCCCTCGCCCCTCCGGAGCCCTCCACACGACGCCGAGCGCGCACTCAGCGCACGGAGCGCAGAAGAAGCCACCCCATGCCCCTGCTCACCCCACCCTCCGCCTCCGACGGCGATCACCCTCTCCTGCACGGGCTCGCACAGCCCCGCAGGAGGTCAGCCGGTGTCACGAGCTCACAGGCACCGTTCCTGGCGCCTCGCCGGACCATGAACCTGCCACCCACGCACACCGCTCTGATCTGTGTCGCCCTTCCGGGGCTCGCGATCTCCTCGGAGCGGGGGCAGCTGACAGGCCGGGGTCTGGAGGGCTTCTACCGTGGGGGACGGCGCATGCTCTCCCGATGCCAACTGCGGGTCGCGGGGAGGGAACCGCTCGCGGTCCAGGCCCGGATGCTCGCGGCCGACCAGGCCCGTTTCGTGGCGACGCTGAGTCTGTCCGACGACGGCGGCCCCGACCCGGACGTCGTCGTCGAGCGGACACGCTATGCGGACGGCACGGAGCGGATCACCCTGCGCAGCGCGGCCCACCACCATCTGAGACTGCCCGTCGAGGTGGCGCTCGGCACGGACCTGGCGGAGCTGGGCGCGGTCGCCTCGGGGCGAGCCGGTCCTGAACTGCCTGCCAGCGTTCACGACTCCGGAATGCGGTGGTCCTGTGCCACCGGGCACTCCGTCGTCACCGCCGACCCGCCGCCCGCGGACGCGCTGGCCTCGGCAGGGCTACTGCGCTGGGAACTCGAACTGCCTCCCGGCGGAGCCCGAAACGTTGAGCTGAGGGTACGGCCGGCCGGTGCGGGGCCCATCCGAGCGGTGGGACGCAGCGCCACGAGCCCTCTCGCCCCGGCACGAGCCGTGGGCGACGACCCCAGGGCCCAGGCGCTCCTCCGCACGAGCATCGAGGACCTTCAGGCGCTGATGGTGCGGGACCCGGCACATCCGGCCGACACGCACGTCGCGGCCGGCACACCGTGGCGTTGCGGCATGGCTCCGGCCGAGGCGCTCGCCGCGGCACGGATGACCCTGCCGCTCGGCACCCGGCTCGTGGTGGGCACCTTGCGCACCCTCGCCCGGACCCAACTCGCGGGGCCGGGAGCGCAGTCCGGCGTGATACCAGGACCGCGACGGGACGCCGGCCCGCATCTGCCACCGAGCTGTACGGGCGTCGAGGCCACCCTGCTGTTCCCCGTGCTCCTCGCAGAGGCCTGGCGGTGGGGGCTTCCCGAGCGGGAGATCGAGGAGTTGCTGCCCACAGCCGAGCGTTGCCTTCAGTGGTTGCGGCGCTCGGTCGGGGACGGCACGTATCTGCCCGACCCGCACCCCGGTGGACCGCGGCGTTGTGAGACACAGGCGTACGCCCACCGGGTCGCGCTGCTGGGTGCTGATCTCCTCGACGCTCACGGCGGGACAGACGGTGCAGGCCTACGGCAGTGGGCACAGGAGATGAGATCAGCCTTCCGGGAGGACTTCTGGATCGAGGACAGGGGTGGTGGCAGACCGGCAGCGGCTCGTACCTCGGACGGGCGGCTCATACCGCACCTCGGCGCGAGCAGCGTCCACCTGCTCGACACCGGCCTGCTCGGCGCGGGTGCGTCGGCCCCGGGACTGCTCGACAAGGTGCAGACCGAACAGCTCGCGCGGCTGATCGGCGGCCCCGCCATGGACTCGGGCTGGGGGCTGCGGAGCCTTGGTGTGAAGGACGTGGCGTACAACCCGTTCGGGCATCGCGGTGGGGCCGTGCGGGTTTACGAGACGGCTGTCGCCGTCGCGGGACTGGCCGCCGCGGGCTATGAGAAGGAGGCGAGTTCGCTGCTGCGCGGTGTGCTGTCGGCGGCCGAGGCCTTCGGCCATCGGCTTCCTGAGATGTACTCGGGCGAGCAGCGCACGGAAGGGGGCTCCCCGGTGCCGCACCCGGCGGCCTGCCGACCGGCGGCCACGGCCGCGGCCGCCGGCGTGCTCCTCCTCACCGCCCTCACCGGAATCCGCCCCGATGCCCCCGCCGGGACGGTGACGCTGCGACCGATTCGCAGTGCGCCGTTGGGCGAGATCGGCCTGACCGGTCTGCGCGTCGCGGGCGCCCCTTTTTCCGTACGTGTCAGCAGGCTCGGCCTCGCCATGGTCGAGGAGGCGGCCGACGGGCTGCAACTGGGAGTGTGAGCTTGTGGGACTCGACGGGATCAAGAGCGACGGAATCAAGACTGGCGGCCTCCTATGACGTCCCTTCCGGAGCGAAGTGGATCAGCCATCCGGGCGACCGGTGAAAGGAGTGCTTATCGTCAGGCAGACGACTATGATCGCGGCATGCCTTACGACCCGTCAGCCTTTCCGCCCTTCGCCGTCACCGTTGACCTGGTCGTATTGACCGTGCGTCGCCACGCCCTGTGCGCGCTGGCGGTACGGAGGGGCGAGCCCCCGTTCCAGGGGCGGTGGGCGCTGCCCGGCGGCTTCGTACGGCCCGACGAGGACCTGGCGCAGGCCGCCGCGCGGGAGCTGGTCGAGGAGACCGGGCTGTGCGCTCACGACCCGGATGCCCCCGCACAGGACAACGGAGCGCACCTGGAGCAGCTCGCCACCTACGGCGACCCCAAGCGGGACCCGAGGATGAGGGTCGTCAGCGTTGCTCATCTTGCGCTCGCCCCCGATCTGCCCGCGCCCCGGGCGGGCGGCGACGCGAACAGCGCGCGTTGGGCCCCCGTCGAGGAACTGCTCCAGCGGGGCGGCTATGGCCGGGACGGCGAACAGGCGGCGCCGCTCGCCTTCGACCACGCCCAGATCTTGGCCGACGGGGTGGAGCGCGCCCGTTCCAAGATCGAGTACTCGTCGCTGGCCACTGCCTTCTGCCCCACCGAGTTCACCGTCGGCGAGCTGCGTCGTGTGTACGAGGCGGTGTGGGGAGTGGCCCTCGACCCCCGCAACTTCCACCGCAAGGTGACCGGCACCCCGGGCTTCCTCGTCCCCACCGGCGGTACGACCACCCGGCAGGGCGGTCGCCCCGCCCAGCTCTTCCGCGCGGGCGGCGCCACACTGCTCAACCCGCCGATGCTGCGCCCAGAGGTCTGACACCGGACACGGGCCCAACCCGTACGAGGCCCGTCCCGGAGTGGGATCAAGGTGCCCGAAAAACCGTACATATCGCGCTATCTTGCGTTGGGTGATCCAGGCCATCGGACTGACCAGCAACCCCCGCAAGGAGCTTCCGCCCGCTGTCGACGACGTGTCCTTCGAGGCACACGCGGGCCGCGTCACGGCGCTCCTAGGAGCGCCGGGCGCAGGCAAGACCACGGTGCTGAGGCTCATGCTCGAACTCCAGCAGGGGCGCGGAATCACCCACTTCAGAGGCCGTCCGCTGCACCGTATCGCCCATCCCGCACGCGAAGTGGGCGTCCTCCTCGGAGAGGTGCCCGGCCATCCGGCGCGCACCGTCCGCGGTCAACTCCGTATGTTGTGCGCCGCTGTGGGCGTGCCCGTCCGGCGCGCCGACGAAGTCCTCGAAGTGGTCGGCCTCGTCAGCCTGCGCGACGAACGCCTCAGCGCGCTATCCCGCGGTATGGACCGTCGCCTCGGCCTGGCCTGTGCGTTGCTGCCCGATCCGCACACGCTCGTGCTCGATGACCCCGCGGACGGGCTCTCCGCCCGCGAGAGCCGCTGGCTGCACGGAGTTCTGCGCGCGTACGCCGCCGACGGCGGCACCGTGCTGTTCACCACGGACGATCCGAAGGAGGCCGCGCGGATCGCCGACCAGGTCGTCACGATCGAGAAGGGCAAGCTCGTCGCCGACCAGGAAGTCGCGGACTTCGCCCGCACCCGGCTCCGGCCCCGCGTCGCCGTCCGCAGCCCCCACGCCGCCCGGCTCGCCGCCCACCTCACCAAGGAGGCTCGCACCGCACGGCGTTCCGTCGAAGTCGTGCGAGAGGGCGGCAACCGCCTCTCGGTGTACGGCAGCACCTGTGCCGACGTCGGCGAAACCGCGTATCGCCACGGCATCCTCGTACATCAACTGGCCGACGAGATCGGCGACATGGGGTCCGCGGCCGAGCAGCGTCCCGTGAAGGCACCTCAGGAGGCCGAGGCGTCCCCGAGGCCCGCCGAGCCGGAGGGTACGGATGCGCTGTCCCCCCTCCCGCCTCCCATCACCGTCCGTCCAGGCCCCAACCCGCTGCGCCCGCTGCGCTACGAACTGCGCCGCGCGGCAGGAGTCGGCACCGGTTACCTCACCGCCGCCGCCGTGCTCATCAGCTCCGCCCTCATCTCCGTACTCCTGGCGGGGGTGGGACACACGCCACAGTCGCGCCTGCTCACCGCATGGCCGCAGCAGTTCCCACTGCCTCCCGCGGCGCTCGGCGCGGGGCTGCTCGGTGCCGTCGCCTTCGGCGACGAGTTCCGCCACCCCGCCCTGGCCGCGGATCGCGGCACCGTCCCCCGCCGCCTGGGACTGCTCGCCGCCAAACTCCTCGTCGCCGCCGCCACGGCGCTGATCCTGGCCGTCCTCACGGTGGGCGTGGACGCCGAACTGCTCTACATCGTCTACGGACGGGAGCTCGCCGGAGTTCCCGACGGCTGGCTTTCGCTGAGCGCGAGTTGGATCGGTCTTGTGGTGGGCTGCGCCTGGGCGGGTGTGCTGGCCGCGGGCATCTTCCGGTCGACGACCGCCGGACTCGCGGCCGTTCTCACGGTGCCGGTCGTCGTCGTGCCCCTCGTGCAGAAGATCCTGGAGGGATCGTCCGTGCGGACCGCGACCGGGTTTTCGACGCGGCTGCGTCAGTTCGTGCTGGTGGACTGGCCCTTCGGGGGCGAGCGAATTCTGGCTGCGGGGGCGCGGATGATCACCCAACCCGTGGGCGGCGCGCTGATGTTGTCGCTGGCCATGCTGCTCTGCGCGTATCTGCTCACGACCCTGCGCAGCAGGGTCCGATGACCCCGTGTGCGGCACAAGTGTTCCCTCGATGCGCACAACTCATCGGGGGACGCCCATTTCTTTCCGATAAGGCGTCAATTGCGACGGGGTGAGCGATCACCCTTTCGTGTGCTTTTCACCAAAGACCTCAAGGGAGTTGGGGACGGCGCCGACAAAGGATGCGTGAGTACCCTTGCGCACACCATGATGACCGCCGCCCGCTCCGCAGACTCCGGCCTCGCCGGCCCGGGCGAACTCGACCGCTACCCCTACGCCGAGGCCCCCGGCGTCGACCGCGTCGGCGCACCCGTGTGGGACGGCACGGACCCGGAGATGGGCCGTGTGGGCAGGCGTGCCGCGGGCAGCCGCGGCCGTGGCCTGCACGGCCAACTCGTCCAACAGCTGGGCCAGATGATCGTCTCCGGAGACCTGGGAGCGGACCGCCCGCTCGTGCCCGAGGAGATCGGCCAGCGGTTCGAGGTCTCCCGCACCGTCGTCCGTGAGTCACTCCGCGTCCTCGAGGCCAAGGGCCTGGTCAGCGCCCGCCCCAATGTCGGCACGCGCGTTCGGCCCGTCAGCGACTGGAACCTCCTTGACCCGGACATCATCGAGTGGCGGGCCTACGGGCCGCAGCGCGACGATCAGCGGCGCGAGCTGAGCGAGCTGCGCTGGACGATCGAGCCGCTGGCCGCCCGCCTTGCCGCCGGACACGGACGCGAGGAGGTGCAGCAGCGGCTCGCCGACATGGTCGAGATCATGGGGCACGCCATGGCGCAGGGCGACTCGCTCACCTTCTCGCGCGCCGACGCGGAGTTTCACTCGCTCCTCATCCAGGTCGCAGGCAATCGCATGTTGGAGCACCTCTCCGGGATCGTGTCGGCCGCGCTCCAGGTCTCCGGCGGCCCGGTCGCCGGCTGCGACCGGCCGAACGAGATCTCTCTCGCGCACCACGCCCGGATCGTCGACGCCCTCGCTGCCGGCGACGGGGCCGCGGCCGAGGCAGCCATGCGTCAACTGCTCACCGTCCATCCCGAGGTGGAGCGCGTGGTGCCCGCGCCGCGCGAGTACTGACCGCGCACCGAGGGCGGCGCAGTCGGGGACGTGTCCCCTCGTGTCATCGCTCGGCCGGCGAACCATCTGCCGCCGGACCCTGCCGGACTCTGCCGGATTCTCTGGAATCTGGCAGAGTCCGGCGGTGCGATGAGACACCGAGCCCGCTGGTTGACCACCTATGACCGTGTCTGACCGCTTTTGGGTGCTTACGGGGTGTGACTCGGGCCACGCAGATTGGGCGTAACGCTCCTCGGAACAGCGCGATGACCTAAGAGGTGACAGCCGACGAGGGAATACGGACGCCGTTCATGGCGCTGTGCATCTTCGCGGCCCCGCCCGCGCCGTCGGCTCATCCCCCAGTCGACGGTCGTCGGCTCCGGTCCACATTGGACGGGGCCGGAAGCCGTTTTCCAACGTTCCGAGAGGTTGTTCGTGTCGGCCAGCACATCCCGTACGCTCCCGCCGGAGATCGCCGAATCCGTCTCTGTCATGGCGCTCATTGAGCGGGGAAAGGCTGAGGGGCAGATCGCCGGCGATGACGTGCGTCGGGCCTTCGAAGCTGACCAGATTCCGGCCACTCAGTGGAAGAACGTACTGCGCAGCCTCAACCAGATCCTCGAGGAAGAGGGTGTGACGCTGATGGTCAGTGCCGCGGAGCCCAAGCGCACCCGAAAGAGCGTCGCAGCGAAGAGTCCGGCCAAGCGCACCGCCACCAAGACCGTCGCGGCGAAGACGGCGACGGCCGAGCAGGCCACCGCTACCGCCACCGCCGCCCCGGCGATGCCTTCCGTCGACGCTCCCGCCGAGGACGCTCCCGCCAAGAAGGCCGCTGCCAAGAAGGCGACTGCCAAGAAGCCCGTCGCGAAGAAAACCGTCGCAAAGAAGGCGACGGCCAAGAAGACGACCGCCAAGAAGGACGACGTCGAGGCGATCGACGAAGAGGCGGTCGAGGAGACCCCGGGTACCGGCAAGGCCGGTACCGAAGAGCCCGCCGAGGACGGCGCCCAGGGCTTCGTCCTCTCGGACGAGGACGAGGACGACGCGCCCGCGCAGCAGGTCGCCGCGGCCGGTGCCACGGCCGACCCCGTCAAGGACTACCTCAAGCAGATCGGCAAGGTTCCGCTGCTCAACGCCGAGCAGGAGGTCGAGCTCGCCAAGCGCATCGAGGCCGGTCTGTTCGCCGAGGACAAGCTGTCCAACGCCGACAAGCTCGCCCCCAAGCTCAAGCGCGAGCTGGAGATCATCGCCGAGGACGGCCGCCGCGCCAAGAACCACCTCCTGGAGGCCAACCTCCGCCTGGTGGTCTCCCTGGCCAAGCGCTACACCGGCCGCGGCATGCTCTTCCTGGACCTCATCCAGGAGGGCAACCTCGGTCTGATCCGCGCGGTGGAGAAGTTCGACTACACCAAGGGCTACAAGTTCTCCACGTACGCCACCTGGTGGATCCGTCAGGCGATCACCCGCGCGATGGCCGACCAGGCCCGCACCATCCGTATCCCGGTGCACATGGTCGAGGTCATCAACAAGCTCGCGCGCGTGCAGCGTCAGATGCTCCAGGACCTGGGCCGCGAGCCCACCCCGGAGGAGCTGGCCAAGGAGCTCGACATGACCCCGGAGAAGGTCATCGAGGTCCAGAAGTACGGCCGTGAGCCCATCTCCCTGCACACTCCGCTGGGTGAGGATGGAGACAGCGAGTTCGGCGACCTCATCGAGGACTCCGAGGCCGTGGTCCCGGCCGACGCGGTCAGCTTCACGCTCCTCCAGGAGCAGCTGCACTCCGTCCTGGACACCCTGTCCGAGCGCGAGGCGGGCGTCGTCTCCATGCGCTTCGGTCTCACCGACGGTCAGCCGAAGACCCTCGACGAGATCGGCAAGGTGTACGGCGTGACGCGTGAGCGCATCCGCCAGATCGAGTCGAAGACGATGTCCAAGCTGCGTCACCCGTCGCGCTCGCAGGTCCTGCGCGACTACCTCGACTAGGTCTCGGCCGTACGTCACCACGGGCCCGTCTCCCCTCAGGGAGCCGGGCCCTCGGTCTGTGCGGAGTGCGAGCCACCGCCCCGTGAATCACTCTGGGTTTCTCATGGCAACCTCAGAGTGAGGAGCGCGTATGCGTCGGCCCCTGCTGCGAGCGCTGGCCCCCGCGGCCGTGGCGGCCGTGACGCCGCTGGTGTCTCCCGTCCCCGCGGGCGCCGACGGCGTCGTCATCGGCGGCTATCCCGTCGAGATCTCCAAGAGCCCGTGGGCGGTGGCGCTGTCCAGCCGTGACCGGTTCGGGCGTAAGCGTGCGGGACAGTTCTGCGGGGGAGCGGTGATCGGCCGGTCGGCCGTCCTGACCGCGGCCCACTGCCTGGGCGAGGAGGTGCTGGGCGCGCCCTCGAGGAAGATCCGCGATCTGAAGGTGATCGCGGGGCGCGGGAACCTGCTGGCGAACGAGGGCAGGGAGATCCCGGTACGTCGCGTCTGGATCAACCCGGCGTACGACAGCTACACGAACGCCGGTGACGTCGCTGTGCTCACTCTCGCCGAGCCGCTTCCCGCGAGCTCGGTGATTCGCGTGGCGGGCTCCGGCAACGCGGCCTACAGGCCCGGTACGGGCGCCGTGGTCTACGGCTGGGGCGACACCACGGGCACGGGTGACTTTGCGCACGTTCTGCGGGCCGCGCGGGTGCGGGTGCTGTCCGACACTGTCTGCGAGGAGGCGTATCCGGGCGGCGAGGACGGAACGTATGCGGTCGGCTCCATGCTGTGCGCCGGGGAGCCGGCCGGTGGCCGGGACGCCTGCCAGGGGGACAGCGGCGGGCCGCTGGTGGCTCAGGGGCGGCTGATCGGTCTTGTGTCGTGGGGGAGCGGCTGCGGCGAGGCCGACAGCCCAGGGGTCTATACGAGGGTCTCGGGCGCCCTCAGGACGCCGGGCAGGGGCCGCTGACAGGGACGCACAAGCACGGCCTGTGACAGGGACGTACAAGCGCGGCCTGTGACACGGACCTACAAGCGCGCGTCCGGGCATGAGTACGGGCGGCTGTCCCTGAAATCAGGGGCAGCCGCCCGGTCACCGGCCTGTGCCGGAGCTGGCTCGTCGTGGATGCGAAGTGTCAGCGCTCTTCTTCGTTGGCGCTTGCCGGGGCGGCCGTCAGCCGCTCCGTCTCGTCCTGTATCTCAGCGGCGATCTTCTTGAGTTCCGGCTCGAACTTGCGGCCATGGTGGGCGCAAAAGAGCAGTTCACCACCGCTGAGGAGGACGACGCGCAGATATGCCTGGGCGCCGCAACGGTCGCAGCGGTCAGCGGCCGTCAGCGGGCTCGCGGGGGTCAGAACAGTAGTCACGTCGCCTCTTCTCTAGCTCGACGAGCTGTCGTACCAGGGTCAACATCCAACCAGGCCTAAAACGTTCCCGCTCGTGGCTCTGCCTCGAAAAAAATTTCTCTCCGAGTCGGCTGTCTGCTGCCGGTTGGCGGCGAATGAGCCGTATTGCGTGTCTTTGTGTCTTACGGGTTCGCTCTGTCTGTCAGGGTCAAGTCCTCCCGGCTGGGTTGCCGGTTGTTCATGAGGACGTGCCCGGAGCCTAAATGGTTCATGCCTGGAAGGGAACGTGATATGTACTTCACTCCATCGAGGGATCGAACATGCATGCGACCCTGGACTAGGGTGAGTCTCACATGAGGGTGGCGTTACAACGGCTCTACCAGGCCTCGGTACCCTCGGACCGGCGACCGAAGCCGGTCCTTACCCTAAAGGGCCCCACTTGAAATTCAGCGAGGAGCGAACCGCGTGACCGCCGAGACGTCCGTGCCGTCCACAGCGCTGCTGACAGGAGCAGACCGGGACGGTTCCAACTACACCGCGCGGCACCTGCTCGTCCTCGAGGGGCTCGAGGCCGTGCGGAAGCGCCCGGGCATGTACATCGGATCAACCGACAGCCGCGGTCTGCTGCACTGCCTCTGGGAGATCATCGACAACTCCGTGGACGAGGCCCTGGGTGGGCACTGCGACCACATCGAGGTGATCCTGCACGACGACGCCTCAGTGGAGGTGCGGGACAACGGCCGTGGCATTCCCGTCGACGTCGAGCCCAAGACCGGCCTCTCCGGTGTCGAGGTCGTGATGACCAAGCTGCACGCCGGCGGCAAGTTCGGAGGCGGCTCGTACGCGGCTTCCGGCGGCCTGCACGGTGTGGGTGCCTCCGTGGTGAACGCCCTGTCGGCCCGCCTGGACGTCGAGGTGGACCGCAATGGGCACACACACTCCGTGAGCTTCCGGCGAGGCACACCGGGTGCCTTCAAGGGGGCCGGTCCGGACGCGCCCTTCGACGCGTCGGCCGGTCTGCGCAAGCTCAAGAAGATCCCCAAGACCCGCACCGGCACTCGCGTGCGCTACTGGGCGGACCGTCAGATCTTCCTCAAGGACGCCAAGCTCTCCCTGGACACGCTGCACCAGCGCGCCCGCCAGACCGCCTTCCTGGTACCGGGACTGACCATCGTCGTCCGCGACGAGTACGGCCTCGGCGAGGATGGCAGCAAGGGCGAGGAGTCCTTCCGTTTCGACGGAGGCATCAGCGAGTTCTGCGAGTACCTGGCCGCCGACAAGCCCGTCTGCGACGTGCTCCGCTTCTCCGGCCAGGGCATCTTCAAGGAGACGGTCCCGGTCCTGGACGACCACGGCCAGATGACGCCCACCGAGGTCACCCGTGAGCTCGGCGTCGACGTCGCGATGCGCTGGGGCACCGGCTACGACACGACGCTCAAGTCGTTCGTGAACATCATCGCCACGCCCAAGGGCGGCACACATGTCGCGGGCTTCGAGCAGGCCGTCGCCAAGACGGTCAACGAAGTGCTGCGCACGAAGAAGCTGCTGCGCGTCGCCGAGGACGACATCGTCAAGGACGACGCCCTGGAGGGACTCACCGCGGTCGTGACGGTGCGACTCGCGGAGCCGCAGTTCGAGGGACAGACCAAGGAGGTGCTCGGCACCTCGGCGGCCCGTCGCATCGTGACGAACGTGGTCTCCAAGGAGCTCAAGGCGTTCCTGACCTCCACGAAGCGGGACGCGGCCGCGCAGGCCCGCGCCGTCCTGGAGAAGACCGTCGCCGCCGCCCGTACGCGTATCGCGGCCCGCCAGCACAAGGACGCACAGCGCCGGAAGACGGCACTGGAGTCCTCGTCGCTGCCCGCCAAGCTCGCCGACTGCCGTAGCGACGACGTGGAGCGCAGCGAGCTGTTCATCGTCGAGGGAGACTCCGCGCTGGGCACCGCCAAGCTGGCCCGGAACTCCGAGTTCCAGGCGCTGCTGCCGATTCGCGGCAAGATCCTCAATGTCCAGAAGGCGTCCATCTCGGACATGCTCAAGAACGCCGAGTGCGGAGCGATCATCCAGGTCATAGGAGCCGGGTCCGGCCGGACCTTCGACATCGACGCGGCCCGTTACGGGAAGATCATCCTGCTCGTCGACGCCGATGTCGACGGCGCGCACATCCGCATCCTGCTGCTCACGCTCTTCCAGCGCTATATGCGGCCCATGGTCGAGGCGGGCCGGGTGTTCGCCGCGGTCCCGCCGCTGCACCGCGTCGAGCTGATTCAGCCGAAGAAGGGCCAGGACAAGTACGTCTACACGTACTCGGACCGTGAGCTGCGCGACAAGTTGCTGGAGTTCCAGAGCAAGGGCATCCGGTACAAGGACTCCATCCAGCGCTACAAGGGCCTCGGTGAGATGGACGCCGACCAGCTGGCCGAGACCACGATGGACCCGCGCCACCGCACCCTGCGCCGTATCAACATCTCCGACCTGGAAGCCTCTGAGCAGGTGTTCGACCTGCTGATGGGCAACGAGGTGGCGCCGCGCAAGGAGTTCATCTCCAACTCGGCGGCGACGCTGGACCGCTCGCGCATCGACGCGTAGGCGCTCCGCTGGGAGGGGAGTTCGTAGCTGCGGGTTCGTTGTGGCTGGTCGC
Source organism: Streptomyces scabichelini (assembly GCF_011045015.1). GTDB lineage: Bacteria > Actinomycetota > Actinomycetes > Streptomycetales > Streptomycetaceae > Streptomyces > Streptomyces scabichelini. Next base: position 25,650 of record NZ_JAAKZY010000013.1, read on the forward strand.
GCCCGCGCGGCGGAGCCGCAAATTTGATACAGCCCCGCGCCCCTAAGAGGCCTGCGACCTCCTTCGGGGCGCACCCCAAGCGGCCAAGCGCCTCAGGGCGCCACCCACGCGTAGCGATGCTCGGGCCGTCCCGTGTCCCCGTACTTGAGGGTGAGCCGCAGCCGTCCGGCCTGTTCCAGGTGGCGGAGATAGCGCTGGGCGGTGGAGCGGCTGAGGCCGGTCCTGGCGGCGACCTCGTGGGCCGACAGCGGATGGTCGGCCTGGTGCAGGACGTCGCAGATCAGGTCCGTGGTGGGTTCCGACTGGCCGCTGGGCAGGCCCGGTGAGGAGGCGGTGGGCGTCGTACGCAGGGCGCCGAAGATCCGGTCGACCTGCTCCTGGCCCGCCACGCCCTGGCCCTCGACCCGCTCGACGGTGCGGTGCAGGGCGGCGTAGGAGTCGAGGCGGGTGCGCAGCGCGGCGAAGGTGAACGGCTTGACCAGATAGTGCAGGGCGCCGAGGCGCATCGCGGCCCGCACGGTCTCCACGTCGCCGGCCGCCGTGATCATGATGACGTCGCTCGCGTGGCCGAGTTCCCGCATCCGCCGGACGAGTTCGAGACCCGTCTGGTCGGGCAGATAGTGGTCGAGCAGCACCAGGTCGATGGGTTCGCGAGCCACGGCGGCCAGGGCCTGAGCCGCGGTGTGAGCACGGGCGGTGACCCGGAAGCCGGGCACTTTTCCCACGTACTTGGCGTTGATCTCGGCGACACGGAAGTCGTCGTCCACGACCAGGACGTCAATCATCGGGCCTCTCTTCCCGAGCCCGGGCCTGCGTTGAGCCCGTGCTCCGGCTCCAGTGTTGTAGCGCGAGCAAAACGAGCACAACACTCTTTTGCAAGCAGAAGAAGGCCTTGCGCTCACAAGACTGCTGTTGCGGCACGTGGCGCATCTACGGTCACAAGACGTGAGTGCAGACACGGAGTTCGTGAAGAAGGCCGCGGGCTGAGCTCCCTCGCACGGCTGGCCTCCCCTGACAGCCGTGCTGAGGTGGGGCGCGGTTGCATTCCCCGTACTTCGACCGTGCCCTCAGACGCGGGTCGCCCAGACGTAACGGTGCTCAGGGCGGCCCGCGTCGCCATATTTGAGGCTCAGCGTCGCCCTCCCGGTGCGCTCCAGGAGCTTCAGATAGCGCTGGGCGGTCTGCCGGCTCAGACCCGTCCGGTCCGCGACCTCCTGGGCCGACAGGGGGCCTTCGGCGCTCACCAGTGCCCGGCGTACGGCCTCCGCGGTGGTGGGGGAGTGCCCCTTGGGCAGATCCGGCTCCGAGCCCGCCGAGAGGGCGCCGAAGATCCGGTCGACCTCGGCCTGTTCGGCCTCGCCGCCGACGTCGAGGGTCCGCCGCAGCGCCGCGTACGCCTCCAGCTTGGCGCGCAGTCCGGCAAAGGCGAACGGCTTGACCAGGTACTGGAGCGCGCCGTGCCGCATCGCGGCCTGCACTGTGGAGACGTCACGGGCCGCGGTCACCATGATCACGTCTGTCTGGTGACCGCGGCGCCGCATCTCCTGGACGACCGCGAGACCCGTCTCGTCGGGCAGATAGTGGTCGAGGAGCACTAGATCCAGGTGCGGCAGCGTCTCCAGCTGCCGCAGCGCCTCCGCCGCGGAGTGCGCCTCGCCCGCGACATGGAAGCCCGCGACCTTCTGCACGTAGGCGGCGTTGACCCGAGCGACCCGGGTGTCGTCGTCCACGACCAGTACCTCGATCATCTCGGCTCCTCCTTGGTGGTCGTGGTGCCTGCCACGGCGGCTTCCTGGGACGGGCCGGAGTCGGGCACGAGACGTGGCTCTCGTGTGAGCCCGGGTTCCGGCGCGAGTCCCGGCTCCGCCAGTGTCTCCGGCAGTACGACGGTGAACTCCGCGCCCCCGCCGTCCGCCTCCGCGACCCGCGCGCTGCCGCCCTGCCGCTCGGCGAGCCGTCGCACCAGGGAGAGGCCGATCCCGCGCTTTCCGTGCGCCGGGGGCTTCTTGGTGGACCACCCGTCCGTGAAGATCAACTCACGCTGTTCGGCGGGGACTCCGGGCCCGGTGTCCCACACCCTGAGTACCGCCGTATGTCCCTCTGCGCGCAATTCGACCTCCACGCGCGCGTGGTGCTTGCCGGCGACGGCGTCGAGGGCGTTGTCGACGAGGTTGCCGACGATCGTGACCAGTCCCCGCGGGTCGATCAGCCGGTCGGGGAACAGCGTGCTGTCCGAGATCCACAGGGCCACTCCGCGCTCCGCCGCGACGGTGGCCTTGCCGACCAGCAGGGCGGCGAGCAGCGGGTCCTGGATCTTCTCGGTGACCTGTTCCGCGGTGGCCCTGTGGTCGCCGACCACCTCGCCGACGAACTCCACGGCGTCGTCGTACATCTCCAGTTCCAGCAGGCCCAGGAGCGTGTGCATACGGTTGGCGTGCTCGTGGTCCTGGGCGCGCAGGGCGTCGATCAGGCCGCGGGTGGAATCGAGTTCGCGGCCGAGCTGCTCCAGTTCGGTGCGGTCGCGCAGCGTGGCGACGGCGCCGCCGTCGTCGGTGGGCATGCGGTTGGCGACCAGGACGCGCTGACCGCGGACGGTGAGCAGATCGGTGCCGGTGACGCGTCCGGCCAGCACATCGGTCGTACGTCCCTCGCCGAGCGCCTCGTCGAGCGGCTGTCCGACCACCTCGTCGCCGAGGCCCAGCAGACGCTGGGCCTCGTCGTTGAGGAGCCGGATCCTGCCCCCGCGGTCCAGCGCGACGACGCCCTCCCTGATGCCGTGCAGCATCGCCTCACGTTCCGCGAGGAGTGCGGCGATGTCCGAGAAGGCCAGGTCGCGGGTCTGCCGCTGGACCCGCCTGGAGATCAGGTACGCGGCCAGCGCGCCGACGGCCATGGCCCCGCCCGCGTACGCGAAGAGGCCGGGGATCGCGTTGAGGAGGCGGGCGCGCACGCTGTCGTACTCGATGCCGACGGAGACCGCGCCGACGATGTCGCCGTCGCTGTCGCGCAAGGGCACCTTGCCGCGGGCCGAGCGGCCCAGCGTGCCACTGTCGATCTCCATGACGTCCCGGCCGGCCAGGGCCTGTCCGGGGTCGGTCGAGACCTTCCCGCCGATCCGGGCGGGATCGGTGTGCGACCAGCGCACGCCGTCCATGTTCATCACCACGACGTACTCGGCCCCGCTGGCCTTCCGGATCCGTTCCGCCTCGGCCTGTACGGGCCCGCCGACCGAGGGACGCGTCGACGTCAGCTCCTCGGCGAGCTGCGGCTGCGCGGCGGTGGTCTGCGCGATCGCGAGGGCCCGGCGCATCGCCTGGTCGTCCAGCTGGTCGCTGAGCGGAGCGAGGAACAGCCCGGTCGCGAGCACGGCGACTCCGGCGGCGATCGCCACCTGCATCAGCAGCACCTGCGAGAACATCCGCTTCGGCATGCCTAGACGGCGTCGTCGGGCAGGGGGAGTGGGACTCATGCCTACGACGGTACGGGGGCGGGCGCGCGGTGCCGTAGGGGGTGTGGCGTGGATCTCTTGTAGTGGATCCCTTGATATAGAGGCGTGATCAGTGGGGTACGAGGCTCGCCACGGCCGTACGGGAGAGTTCGCGTACCGCCAGTATGTCCATCCGGGCCGGGGAACCGAGGGCCGAGCCGCAGCTTTCCGGGCGGGACGGAACCGAGGCGCCCTGGGCGACCGTGACACGCCAGACGCGGCCGTCGGTGTGGGCGACGGTCACCTCCCAGCGCGGCGCCGCGCCGTCCGTGCGGACGACGGTCAGTGTGTCCGCCGCCTCCTCGCCCGCCGTCGTGCGTACCGCCAGCTCGGCCGCCTGTCCGGGACGTTCCCAGGCGGAGCTTCCGCGGCACCCTTCGGTGACCACACGACCCTCCCGTACGCCCTGGAGGATCCCCTTGACGGCATGGGCCTCGGCGCGTCCGTACGCGTAGCCGAACGGCAGCACGAGCAGGGTGGGCGAGAAGCGGTGGCCGCCCAGGTGGGTCACCTCCCACGCGCCGTCCACTCCGGAGGCGGCCAGTTCGGCCGCGAGGGGGCGGCCGAGGAGGGCGCAACAGCGGTCACGCTTGCCGTTGGTGCAGACGAGGGCGAGCGGGTCGCCGGTGTGCGGGCGGCCGCCGAGAACCGAGTCGAAGGTGCCGGATGCGCCTCCGCCCAGGCCGGCGAAGTCAAGATTGAGCAGTTCCTCGGGGTCTGACGTGGTGGCGCTGTGCAGCCATATGTTTCCGGGAGCGGTGTGGGCCGCGTACACCTGTCGCTCGGCGACCGTGTGGCAGTCGGCGTGCCGTCCCGGGCGGCGGATCAGTGCAATGCGTACGCCGGTGCCCTCGGTGGCCTTCTCGAGGGCGTGGCCGAGCGCCGGGTCCAGATGGCTCGAGGTCAGCGCTTTGGCACCCCAGGGGCCGGGCTGTTCCAGGAGCAGCCAGGTCCTCGCGGTGGCGGCGGTCCCCGCGAGGGGCTCGTCCAGGTCCCGGGAGGCCTTCGTGCACGACGTACTCACGGAGGTAAGCCTAACCTGAGTTGACCAGGGTGGCATGCGGGGCCATCGAGGTCAGAGTTCCGGTAGTGGCTGAGGTGGCCGGGGCCCTACGTACGTCCCGCTCGGGCGCATGCGCATCGGGATCGCCTCGTACTCTTCCAGGACGTGGGCGATCCAGCCCCCCGTGCGAGCCACGGCGAAGATCGTCTCGCCCGCCGACGCCTCCATGCCCGACGCGACCGTGAGGACGGCGAGGGCCAGGTCGACATTGGCGTGCAGCGGGGCGTGGCGGGCGGTCGTGGCCACGATGTCGTGGGCCGCCGCCAGGCCGGGCGCGGCCCCGGGGACCTCCTCCAAGAGCGCGAACAGTGCACGCGCGCGTGGGTCCTCGCCCGGGTAGATGTAGTGGCCGAGCCCCGGGACGCGGCGCCCGGCGCGCAGTTCGTCCGCGACCACGGGGGCCGCGGTGCCCCGGTCCAGTACGTCGAGGATCAGCCGGTGCGCGAACCCGCTGGCAGCTCCGTGCAGCGGGCCTTCCAGGACGCCGAGCCCCGCGGACACGGCGGCGTACGTGTGTGCGCGGGCCGACGCGGCGACCCGGACGGCGAGGGTCGAGGCGGCCAGGTCGTGGTCCAGGAGAAGGGCAAGTGCCATGTCCAGGGCGCGCAGTGACGCGTCGTCGGCCTTTCGGCCGCTGAGCCGCGCCCACAGGCGGTGCGCCAACGGGCCGCGGTCCCGATGGTCGCGCCGCAGGGGTGGCAGCGCGGCCACGAGCGTGGGGATGAGGGTGCGCGCCGTGCCGAGCACCGCCTCCTCGGAGAGGTCGAAGCGCAGCGGGTCCGCGGCCGCCGCGGCGATGGCCGCGACGCGGAGCCGGTCGGTCGGGCCCGTGTGCTCGGGCAGTGCGTCGACGGCTCGGCGCGCGACGGTGACGGACGCCTCCGGGGCGGTGAAGGTCGTGCCGGGGCGCAGCACGCCCGTCCACAGCCACTCGGCGACCTCTTCGTAGGAGTGGCGCGCGGCCAGTTCGGTCGCGTCGACACCGCGGAAGTAGTAGCGGTCCTTGTCGATCAGGGTGATGCGGGTGCGGACGGAGAGCCTGCCCGCGCCCGGTGAACTCTCGCTCGCCTCCCGCCTGTTGCGTCGTGCGAGCGCCTCCACCTCCTTGGCGTCGAAGGTGCTGCCGCGGCTTCCGGGCTCACGTCGGCTGCTGAGCTGACCGCGGCTCACGTACGCGTACACCGTCTCGGGCTTCACGCCGAGCAGCTCGGCGGTCTCCTTGGTGCTGATCCGCCGGCCCTCATGCGCGGGGGCAGGCCCTTGATCCCTCATGGCGTCACCGTATCTGTATGGATCTGTGCAGCTGAAGATTGATTCAATCAATATTGACAGAGGATGAGTCAAGCATGGACAGTCGAATCGATTTCAGGGAGGAAACATGCCGATCAACCGTGCCGAGACCGCCTCTGCCGACGTACCGCGAGGACTCACCGGCGTCGTCGTCACCGACACCGCGCTGGGCGATGTCCGGGGGCTCGAGGGGTTCTATCACTATCGCCAGTACTCGGCCGTCGAGCTCGCGCAGACCCGTGGATTCGAGGACGTGTGGCATCTGCTGGTCCATGGTGAACTGCCGGACGCGGCACAGCGTTCCGCCTTCTTGGCACGGACCGCTTCGCTGCGGCGGCTGCCCGACGAGGTGTCGGCCGCGCTGCCTGCCATCGCGGCGGCGAGTGGGCGTTCCGGGCCGCTCGCCGGGATGCGGACCGCCTTGTCGCTGCTCGGCGCGGCGCGAGGGTTCCGGCCGGTGTACGACATTGACGCTGACCAGCGTCGCGCGGACACGCTGACCGCGGCGGCGGCCGTGCCGACGTTGCTGACGGCGCTCCACCGGTTGGGCCGCGGCCTCGACCCGGTCGAGCCGAGGGACGACCTGCCTCACGCCGCCAACTACCTCTACATGTTGACGGGTTCGGAACCGGAGCCGGAGCGTGCCCGGGCGATCGAGCAGTACTTGATCTCAACCATTGACCATGGATTCAACGCGTCAACATTCACCGCCCGGGTGATCGCCTCGACGGGAGCGGATGTGGCGGCCTGCCTCGTGGGTGCGGTGGGAGCCCTTTCCGGGCCGCTGCACGGCGGCGCCCCGAGCCGGGCCCTGGACACCCTCGATGCGATCGGGACGCCCGACCGCATCGATTCCTGGGTCCGCGAGCGGGTCCACGCGGGCGACCGCATCATGGGCTTCGGCCATGCCGTCTACCGCACCGAGGATCCCCGCTCCCGCATGCTCCGCGGCATCGCCCAGCGGTCCGGCGGCCCTCTCGTCGACTTCGCCGTCGAGGTCGAGCGCCACGTGGAGGCGATCCTCGCCGAGCTCAAGCCCGGCCGGGATCTCCACACCAACGTCGAGTTCTACGCGGGCGTCGTCATGGAGCTGTGCGGCCTCCCCCGCGAGATGTTCACCCCCACCTTCGCCACAGCCCGCGTCGTCGGCTGGAGCGCCAACATCCTGGAACAGGCGGAGGACTCGAAGATCATCCGTCCGGTGGCTCGGTATGTGGGGCCGGTTCCGCCGGTGGCGGTGCCGGCAGCGATCTAGTCATGGCCTGGAGGGGGGCGGGTGGCGTCCCAGTAGCGGTGGAACACGGGGTTGTGAAGCAGGCCTTGGGCGTGGGCCAGCAGATCTGCATCAGAGAACGTTCCCCAACTACGGGCCAATACGAAGTGGCTGAAGACCAGGTTGGCGAAGAGATGTTGCCGCACTGCCGACTCCGGCTCGTCGTGGGAGGTGGTCCACACCGCGGCCAGAGAAAGGGAGCAAAGCCAGGCCTGAGAAAATCGCACTGATGGAACCGAAGTAGTCGCCCAGGGCGCTTCGTTCCGCAGCGGTCCGCCGACTGCCGTTCGCATCCCGCGTCCGGTGAAGCAAATCGGGCGGGACCGGCTGTGGACACACGAAGGCCCCGGCATCGTGTTCGATGCCGGGGCCCGAAGCGTCTCAACCCTGTGGGCGGAATGTCGAGGCGGAGCTTGCTCTTGAGCTCCTCTGTCGCTTCTCCGGCGCCCGAGGCGAAGTCACCGAGGAATCCCGGTCTCAAGCATCGGGAATGTCCTCCTTCGCGCGCAACAGAGTCTCGCGCGTAATGATCACGATCCGCTCGTAGTCTGCTCGTGCGGCGTCGGGCGGGAGCTCGGGGTCGAGTTCCGTGGTGGCCTCTCGCCCGATGACAGCGAAGCTGCCATCGCTGAGCTCGAAGATGTCGGGGCATGTCTGACCAGTGGCGCTGCCGCGCTCGCGTGGTGAGGCTCCGACACGTCGCACGATTTTCACGGAGAAATACCAGCCTTATGACTACAGATTGGTGGCCTCCGACGAGCTGAAGGGGGTGGTCGGAGCATGACGGTCTCCGAGCCGAGGTTTTCGTCGGAGGCGAGGTGTCTCCGAGCGTGCGGGTGGCCGTCGGAGTGCCCACAGAGTGAGCCGAGAACATTTAACCTTGTCGGTGCCCCTGATGTGTAAAGAAACGCGATGTGGTCGAGTGAACTTTGGCCTCATGCCTTGACGGTTACTGGTGTCGGGGTGATAGCGGGCATCGGGGTCATGGAGCGCGAGGGCGACGATGGTGTGGGGAGTTACAGAGACTCGTCGGGCGGCTCTCCCACAACCCACCACTCGTCGGTGTCGGTGTCAGCCTGCTCCTGGATCAGGCTGTCCATCATCTGGCCCAGCTCGGCCTCCTCCGACGAGTCGGGCAGACTCTCCCGGTGGTGTTGGGTAGCGGCCCAGTACTCCTGGAAGACCTTGTTCTGGCACATGACGCGGAAGTGTCCGTACAGCTCTCGGCGGGTCAGGGCGCCGATGCGGTGAAAGTACAGAGCGTTGGTGTAGAGAGCGTTCGCGAAGAGGTACTGCCGCTGTTTCTCAGGGGCGATGTCAACCTCGTACGTGTTGAGGACCTCGGCGAGGGCAGGATCGTCCATGGCCTTGCAGAGCAGGTCGAAATGGAGGCGGTGCTGTTCGGTGAGTGCGGCGCGCCTGCGGTGCCGCGCCCCCGCCTCTGCGACGGAGCCGGCCGCGGACGCGAGCCTCGCCCGGGCAGCGGAAAGCCGCCCCTTCAACACACTCTGTGTGACCATGTCAACCCCCGAATCAGGCGGCCGTCACGCCGGTCGTCGGGTGCGGGTCGACAGGGAACGGACCGGCGAGCGGTGGGCGGGCGCGCTTGCCGCCTTCCAGGGTGCCGAGCGGCTCTGATCGGCTGGGAGGCGGCGAGGAGGGCGCACAGATGGAAGCGCGGGTCGCACTTCCTGGCGCCATGCCCAACGTGTGCCCCCTGAACGCCGCTAACAATCGTTCACTTCGCGGGGTTTCCACCGGCTCGTATCCTGAGTCGGCATTCAGTCCTCGTAACGAGAGCCGGTCCATGAGCCGGTGCACGCATCGGTGTGAGAGAGGTCGCGCGTTGAGTCCTGCGAGCCCCCAGCAGATCCCGGTCGTCGTCCTCGCAGGCTTCCTCGGGTCCGGCAAGACCACCCTGCTCAACCACCTCCTGCACAGCAGCGGAGGCAGTCGTATCGGGGCCGTGGTCAATGACTTCGGGGCGATCGAGATCGACGCGATGGCGGTGGCCGGCGCGCTGGGCGACTCCACCGTCTCCCTCGGGAACGGATGTCTGTGCTGTGCCGTCGACGCCGGCGAACTGGACGTCTACCTGGAACGGCTCGCCCAGCCCTCCGTCGGCATCGACGTCATCGTCATCGAGGCGAGCGGTCTCGCCGAGCCGCAGGAACTCGTGCGGATGCTTCTTGCCAGCGAGAACCCACGTGTCGTCTACGGCGGGCTCGTGGAGGTCGTCGACGCCGCCGAGTTCGACGACACGAGGCAGAAGCATCCCGAGATCGACCGGCACCTCGCCATCGCCGATCTCGTCGTCGTCAACAAGGCGGACCGGGCCGAGGACCCCGAGCGTGTGCTCCGTCTCGTCCGGACGCTCACCGACCGCGCCGCCGTCGTCCCTGCCACGTACGGGCGGATCGACCCGGAGCTCCTTTTCGACTGCAAGCCGTCCAGGGAGCGGATCGGGCAGCTGTCCTTCGACGACCTTCATGAGCACGGCAACCGGCACGCCGGACACCTGCACTCCGCTTACGAATCCCTCGACTTCACTTCTGAAGTGCCTCTCAGCCCGCGCCGGTTGATGGACTTTCTCGACAGCAGGCCCGAGGGCCTGTACCGCATCAAGGGGTACGTCGATTTCGGCGCCGCCGACAGCCGCAACCGGTACGCCGTGCATGCCGTGGGCCGTTTCCTGCGGTTCTACCCGGAGCCCTGGGCGCCCGGCGACGAGCGCCTCACCCAGCTCGTCCTCATCGGCTCCGGCATCGACAACTCTGGTCTCGGCAAGGAGTTGGAGGCGTGCAAGGACGGCGCCCCGCACGCCGACGAGCACAGCATGTGGGGCGTCCTCCGCTACGTACAGGACCCGGAGGCACAGGACCCCGACCTACGGGAGCAGAGCCCGGAGCCCGTGGAACCGGGCCCCGAGGCCTGATCACACCGGTCCGGCCACCACCGACACCGTCTTCGGCAGCGAGACGCCCGAGCCGTCGCGGCGCGGGTCCATCTCCGGCAGGTCGGCCGGTGTGCCGTTCTTCTGCGCGGCCCGGGCCGGAGCGGGACCGGCCCAGGCCAGGCTGAGGCAGTCCTCGCCCTTCAGGAACCGCTGGCAGCGCACACCGCCCGTGGCGCGGCCCTTGCGCGGGTACTGGTCGAACGGCGTCAGCTTGGCCGTCGTCTGGACCGAGTCGTCGAGCGTGCCGCGCGAGCCCGCCACCGTGAAGACCACCGCGTCCGCGGCCGGGTCGACGGCGGTGAAGGAGATCACCTTGGCCCCTTCGGTGAGCTTGATGCCCGCCACGCCACCCGCGGGCCGGCCCTGCGGGCGGACCTGCGAGGCCTGGTAGCGCAGCAACTGGGCGTCGTCGGTGATGAAGACGAGGTCCTCGTCGCCCGTGCGCAGCTCGGCCGCGCCGACGATCCGGTCGCCGTCCTTGAGCGTGATGACCTCCAACTCCTCCTTGTTCGAGGGGTAGTCGGGCACCACACGCTTCACGACACCCTGCTGCGTGCCGAGCGCCAGACCAGGCGACGACTCGTCGAGCGTCATCAGGCAGACCACTTCCTCGTCGCCCTCCAGGGTGAGGAACTCCGAAATCGGGGCTCCTCCGGCGAGGTTGGGCGCCGCGGTCGTCTCTGGCAGCTGCGGAAGGTCGATGACGTTGATGCGCAGCAGCCGGCCGGCCGAGGTGACCGCGCCCACCTCGCCCTGGGCCGTCGCCGGGACGGACGAGACGATCAGATCGTGCTTGGCGCGCCTGCCGTCACTCTCCCCGAAGGGGTCACCGTTCGCCGTACGTGCGAGAAGTCCCGTCGACGACAGCAGTACCCGGCACGGATCGTCGGCCACCTGCAGCGGTACGGCCGTGGCGGAGGCACCGGAGGACTCCAGCAGCACCGTACGCCGCGGGGTGCCGAACTTCTTGGCCACCACGGCCAGTTCGCCCGACACCAGCTTGCGCAGCTCGGCGTCCGACTCCAGGATCCGGGTCAGCTCCTCGATCTCGCGGTTGAGCCGGTCGCGCTCCGACTCCAGCTCGATGCGGTCGAACCTGGTGAGCCGGCGCAGGGGAGTGTCCAGGATGTACTGCGTCTGGACCTCGCTCAGCGAGAAGCGCTCGATCAGGCGCTCCTTGGCCTGCGCGGAGTTGTCGCTGGAGCGGATCAGGCGGATGACCTCGTCGATGTCGATGAGGGCGACCAGCAGGCCCTCGACCAGGTGCAGCCGGTCGCGCTTCTTGCCACGGCGGAACTCGGACCTCCGCCTCACCACCTCGAAGCGGTGATCGAGGTAGACCTCCAGGAGCTCCTTGAGGCCCAGCGTGAGGGGCTGGCCGTCGACCAGCGCGACGTTGTTGATGCCGAAGGACTCCTCCATCGGCGTCAGCTTGTAGAGCTGCTCCAGGACGGCTTCCGGCACGAAGCCGTTCTTGATCTCGATGACCAGGCGCAGGCCGTGCGAGCGGTCGGTGAGGTCCTTGACGTCGGCGATGCCCTGCAGCTTCTTGGCGCCGACCAGATCCTTGATCTTGGCGATCACCTTCTCCGGGCCCACGGTGAAGGGCAGCTCGGTGACCACGATGCCCTTGCGGCGCGCCGTCACGTTCTCCACCGAGACCGTCGCGCGGATCTTGAAGCTGCCGCGGCCCGATTCGTACGCGTCCCTGATCCCGGAGAGGCCGACGATGCGGCCGCCGGTGGGCAGGTCGGGACCCGGGACGTGCCTCATCAGCGTCTCGAGATCGGCGCCCGGGTAGCGGATCAGATGACGGGCGGCGGCGATCACCTCGCCGAGGTTGTGCGGCGGCATGTTCGTGGCCATGCCGACGGCGATGCCCGACGCGCCGTTCACCAGCAGGTTCGGATACGCGGCCGGAAGGACGCCCGGCTCCTGCTCCTGGCCGTCGTAGTTCGGCGCGAAGTCGACCGTGTTCTCGTCGATCGACTCCGTCATGAGGGACGTCGCGTCGGCCATCCGGCACTCGGTGTACCGCATGGCGGCCGGCGGGTCGTCGTTGCCCAGCGAGCCGAAGTTGCCGTGGCCGTCGACCAGGGGCAGGCGCATGGAGAAGGGCTGGGCCAGGCGCACCAGGGCGTCGTAGATCGACGCGTCGCCGTGGGGGTGCAACTTACCCATGACCTCGCCGACGACGCGGGCGCACTTCACATAGCCGCGGTCGGGGCGCAGCCCCATCTCGTTCATCTGGTAGACGATGCGGCGGTGCACGGGCTTGAGGCCGTCGCGGGCGTCCGGCAGGGCCCTGGAGTAGATCACCGAGTACGCGTACTCGAGGAAGGAGCCCTGCATCTCGTCGACGACGTCGATGTCGAGGATGCGCTCCTCGAAGTCAGCATCGTCATCGGGTCGCGGGGTCTTCGTGCTGCGGCGGGCCATCGCTGCTGCGACTCCTTCACAGTGTCTGCCGGGGCATGAACGGGATCTGACGAGCTCCATTGTGGACCGCCCCACTGACAACGCGGACCACGCCCCGTTCTCAGGGGTCCGCCGGGCACGGGCGCGCTCGCTCTCGGCGTAGCCGTTCCGGGAACTTCGCCAGCTGTCGGCGCGCTTGCATACAGTGGCATGACTAGCAGGAATTCAGCAGTTTTCCGCGATCGAAGGGACGTACATGCCCATGGGTCACACGGCCACCGTCGAGGCCGGCTCCGGCGGGCTGACAGCGACCGAGCACCGCCTTGCCAACGGCCTGCGCGTGGTGCTCTCCGAAGATCATCTGACCCCGGTCGCGGCGGTGTGCCTCTGGTACGACGTCGGCTCGCGCCATGAGGTCAAGGGCCTTACCGGACTCGCCCACCTCTTTGAGCACCTGATGTTCCAGGGCTCCGCCCAGGTGAAGGGCAACGGCCACTTCGAGCTGGTGCAGGGCGCGGGCGGTTCGCTCAACGGCACGACCAGTTTCGAGCGCACCAACTACTTCGAGACCATGCCCGCCCACCAGCTGGAGCTCGCTCTCTGGCTGGAGGCCGACCGCATGGGCTCGCTGCTTGCCGCGCTCGACGACGAGTCGATGGAGAACCAGCGGGACGTCGTCAAGAACGAGCGCCGCCAGCGCTACGACAACGTCCCCTACGGCACCGCTTTCGAGAAGCTGACCGGCCTCGCGTATCCGGAGGGCCACCCGTACCACCACACCCCGATCGGGTCGATGGCCGACCTGGACGCGGCGACCCTGGAGGACGCACGCGCGTTCTTCCGCACCTACTACGCGCCCAACAACGCCGTCCTGTCGATCGTCGGCGACATCGACCCGGAGGCGACGCTCGCCTGGGTCGAGAAGTACTTCGGCTCCATCCCGGGGCACGACGGCAAGCCCGCCCCGCGTGACGGCTCCCTGCCGGAGATCATCGGCGAGCAGCTGCGCGAGGTCGTCGAGGAGGAGGTCCCGGCGCGCGCGCTGATGGCCGCCTACCGGCTCCCGGAGGACGGCACGCGCGCGTGCGACGCGGCCGACCTGGCCCTGACCGTCCTCGGCGGCGGCGAGTCGTCCCGCCTCTACAACCGGCTCGTACGCCGCGACCGTACGGCTGTGGCGGCCGGATTCGGTCTGCTGCGCCTCGCCGGAGCGCCCTCCCTGGGCTGGCTCGATGTGAAGACCTCCGGCGATGTCGAAGTACCCGTCATCGAGGCGGCCGTCGACGAGGAGCTCGCCCGGTTCGCCGAGGAGGGCCCCACGGCCGAGGAGATGGAGCGCGCCCAGGCCCAGTTGGAGCGCGAGTGGCTGGACCGGCTCGGCACGGTCGCGGGCCGCGCCGACGAACTGTGCCGGTACGCCGTGCTGTTCGGCGACCCGCAGCTCGCCCTGACCGCCGTACAGCGTGTGCTCGACGTCACGGCCGAGGAGGTCCAGGAGGTCGCCAAGACCCGTCTGCGCCCCGACAACCGCGCGGTGCTCGTGTACGAGCCGATCGCCCCCGATGAGGAGTCCGCCACCGACGAGGAGACCGCCCAGTGACCGAGGCCACCGTGACCATGGATTTCCACCCCCAGCCTTCGGCCGGCGAGGCCAAGCCCTGGGCGTTCCCGGCGCCCGAGCGCGGCCTGCTCGCCAACGGCCTGACGCTGCTGCGCTGCCACCGCCCCGGCCAGCAGGTCGTAGCCGTGGAAGTCCTCCTGAACGCACCGCTGGAGGCCGAGCCGCAGGGCCTCGACGGTGTCGCCACGATCATGGCGCGCGCCTTCTCCGAAGGCACCGACAAGCACTCCGCCGAGGAGTTCGCCGCCGAGCTGGAGCGCTGCGGCGCCACGCTGGACGCGCACGCCGACCACCCGGGCGTACGGCTGAGCCTCGAAGTTCCGGTGTCGAGGCTCTCCAAGGGGCTCGGCCTGCTCGCCGATGCCCTGAGGGCGCCCGCTTTCGCGGACAGCGAGGTCGAACGGCTGGTCCGCAACCGGCTCGACGAGATCCCGCACGAGACCGCCAACCCGGCCCGCCGCGCCGCCAAGGAGCTCTCCAAGGAGCTCTTCCCCGCGACCTCGCGCATGTCGCGCCCGCGCCAGGGCACCGAGGAGACGGTTGCGAGCATCGACTCGGCTGCCGTACGCGCCTTCTACGAGAAGCACGTACGCCCCGCCACGGCCACCGCGGTCGTCGTCGGCGACCTGACCGGTGTCGACCTCGACGCGCTGCTCGGCGACACGCTCGGTGCCTGGACCGGTTCGCCGGCCGAGGCCCGTCCCGTGCCGCCGGTGACCGCCGACGACACCGGCCGCGTGATCATCGTCGACCGTCCCGGGGCCGTCCAGACACAGCTGCTGATCGGCCGTGTCGGTGCCGACCGGCACGACCGCGTGTGGCCCGCCCAGGTGCTCGGCACGTACTGCCTCGGCGGCACCCTCACCTCGCGCCTGGACCGCGTCCTGCGCGAGGAAAAGGGCTACACCTACGGTGTGCGTGCGTTCGGCCAGGTGCTGCGCTCCGCCCCGGACGGCACAGGCGCCGCGATGCTCGCCATCAGCGGATCCGTCGACACGCCGAACACCGGCCCGGCGCTCGACGACCTCTGGAAGGTGCTGCGCACGCTCGCGGCCGAGGGCCTGACGGACGCCGAGCGCGACGTCGCCGTGCAGAACCTGGTGGGCGTGGCGCCCCTCAAGTACGAGACCGCGGGCGCCGTCGCCGGCACGCTCGCCGATCAGGTCGAGCAGCACCTGCCGGACGACTTCCAGGCGACGCTGTACCGGCAACTCGCCGCGACGGGCACCGTGGAGGCCACCGCGGCCGCCGTGAGCGCCTTCCCGGTGGACCGTCTGGTGACCGTCCTCGTCGGGGACGCCGCCGAGATCGAGGAGCCCGTCAAGGCGCTCGGAATCGGTGAAGTGAGCGTGGTCGCGGCCGAGTAGAGCCGCTGGACACCCTGGGGACCCTGGAGGCTGAAGAGCCTTCAGGGTCCCTCTTTGTCCATATTGATTGGGAGTTGATGGGAAGGCTGCCCGTCTGCCCTGTGGCATGCGCTACAAAACCCGTGATGCGTTTGTTGTTTGAAAGATGTCCCGCTTAGCGTCAGTCCGGCTGTTCGTCAGGCAGTGCGCCGCACCCGCGGCACCGGACAGTCATCGCCGAGTCCCCGTACGGCGCGAGCCAGGGGAGCCGGGGACCCATCGTCCCTGGGGTGAATCGGGCGCCCTCCCGTAGGGGGCCCGTAGGAGACCTTCCTGCTCCGAACCCGTCAGCTAACCCGGTAGGCGAGAAGGAAGGAAAGGACCAGCCACTCCATGGCGTTCACCCGCGCCACCGGGAAGCACCGTCGTCCGAGCCGCGTGAAGCGCACGACCACGAGGACCGTGGGCGTCGCCGCGCTGACCACCACCGGCGTCATCGGCACCCTGACCGTCCCGGCGCTCGCCGCCGAAAGCTCCGTCGAGCAGACCGGTCTGACCCAGGCCCTCACCGTCGGCGACTCGATCGCCGACCAGATCGACGCCCAGGCCGTCGCCCAGCAGCAGGCCGCCGACGAGGCCGAGGCCCGCAAGAAGGCCGAGGAGGCCGCGAAGAAGCGGGCCGCCGAGGAGAAGGCCCGGGCGGAGGCGAAGGCCAAGGCGGAACGCGAGGCCAAGGAGCGCGCCGCCCGCGAGGCCGAGCGCAAGCGTCTCCTCAACTCCTTCGTCGCGCCGATCAGCGACTCGTACGTCTCCACCGGCTACAAGGCCGGCGGCTCCGTCTGGTCCTCCGGCAGCCACACCGGCATCGACTTCCACGCAGCCAGCGGCACCACCGTCCACGCCGTGGGCGCCGGCACCGTCGTAGAGGCCGGCTTCGAGGGCTCGTACGGCAACCAGGTCGTGATCAAGATGAACGACGGCACCTACACCCAGTACGGCCACATGTCGTCCATCTCCGTCTCCGTCGGCCAGACCGTCACCCCGGGCCAGCAGATAGGCCTCTCCGGGGCCACCGGCAACGTCACCGGAGCACACCTGCACTTCGAGGCGCGTACGTCCCCGGAGTACGGCTCGGACATGGACCCCCTCGCCTACCTCCGCTCGCACGGCGTGGACGTCTGACGCTCCCCCCCTCGCGCTCACCGCACCGCTCCCGAAGGCCCCGGCTTCACCGAGCCGGGGCTTTCGCGTATGTCCGTATGCCGACGGGACGACTGCCTGTTCCGTGTCACCGTGTGTCCAAAAAATAGCTATGGATTCCGGCCCGCCATCGGAATTTCCGGCTCTCTGCAATAGAGTCACTGAACTAGCGTCAATCGACCGCGTTTCGCGGGGATTAAGGCGGAGGTCCGGTCATGCGTATTCCCGCGCACTCGGTATGCACGGCGATCCGTGACGACATCGTCGCGGGTGTCTACGAACGCGGCAGCCGGCTCACCGAGGAACTGCTCGCGCGTCGCTACGGCGTCTCGCGGGTTCCCGTGCGGGAGGCCCTGCGCACGCTGGAGGCGGAGGGCTTCGTCGTGACCCGCCGGCACGCGGGCGCGTGCGTCGCGGAACCCACCGAGCAGGAGGCCGCCGACCTCCTGGAGATGCGTATGCTCCTGGAGCCGCTGGGCGCGGCGCGCGCCGCGCAGCGCCGTACCGAAGCGCACCTCAAGGTGCTGCGAGGCCTGGTCAGGCTGGGGCAGGAGCGGGCCAGGAGGGGCCACAGCGAGGATCTGCGCTCATTGGGCGGCTGGTTCCACGAGACGCTCGCGCAGGCCTCCGGCAGCCCCGCGCTGACCTCGATGCTCACCCAGCTGCGGCACAAGATCGCCTGGATGTACTCGGTCGAGGCGCCGGCCCACCCCGCCGAGTCCTGGTCGGAGCACGGCGGCATCGTGGACGCCGTCGCGCGCGGCGACAGCGAGCGGGCCCGGGCGATCACGGCACTGCACACCGAGCGGGCGACGGCCGCGCACCGGTTGCGCTTTCCCGAACGCGGTGATCGCGTGGAGCGTGTGAGGACTTCGCAACACCCCGTAAACACAGCGAGCCTGCGGCATTAACAGTGGCGCCGTATACAAAGGGGAAGTAATTCGCGGGGGATTATTTCTGCTGCCCGCAATCTGGAATAGCAAAGGGCCCGCCCGGTATTCCGGGCGAGCCCTTTTGGTGTGCGTGTGGATGGCGTCTTTGGAGCGACCACTACCGCAACCAACAATTGAGGAACCCCGACGGCGCCCAACCAGGTCCGCGAGAGCGGCGCCGGTTCAGGCGCACAGGGGCGCATCAGACAGTCTCGGGCAGCTCCTCCAGGCCCTCCGCGACCAGCTTGGCCAGGCGGTCGAGCGCGGCGTCCGCGCCCTCGGCGTCGGAGGCCAGGACGATCTCCTCGCCGCCCTGGGCGCCCAGGCCGAGCACCGCGAGCATGGAAGCGGCGTTGACGGGGTTGCCGTCGGCCTTGGCGATCGTCACAGGGACGCCGGCGGCCGTGGCCGCACGGACGAAGATGGAGGCGGGACGGGCGTGGAGGCCCTCGGCCCAGCCGACGTTGACGCGGCGCTCAGCCATGTGATGCTGCCCTTCAGGTGTCTCATGGTTGTCTAGACCATTGTTCCATATCGTGAAGCGCGCCCCCGAGCGGGTGTTGAGCCCGGTGGAGGCCATGAGCCCGGCGGGGGCCCGAGTGCGGTCCCCAGACTGCCTCGCGCCGTTGTCGGACGCGAGCCGTACTCTGGGGCCCATGCAGACCTCGTCGGACCGGCACGAGTATCCCGCCCACTGGGAGGCCGACGTCGTGCTGCGCGACGGTGGCACCGCGCGCATCCGGCCGATCACGACCGAGGACGCCGACCGCCTGGTCAGCTTCTACGAGCAGGTGTCCGACGAGTCGAAGTACTACCGCTTCTTCGCGCCGTACCCGCGCCTGTCCGCCAAGGATGTCCACCGCTTCACGCACCACGACTTTGTGGACCGGGTGGGACTCGCGGCCACGGTCGGCGGCGAGTTCATCGCCACCGTACGCTACGACCGCATCAACGCCGAGGGGCTGCCCGCCTCCGCGCCCGCCGACGAGGCCGAGGTCGCCTTCCTCGTGCAGGACGCCCACCAGGGCCGCGGCGTCGCCTCCGCTCTCCTCGAACACGTCGCCGCGGTGGCCCGTGAGCGCGGCATCCGCCGGTTCGCCGCCGAGGTGCTGCCCGCCAACACCAAGATGATCAAGGTGTTCACGGACGCCGGGTACCAGCAGAAGCGCAGCTTCGAAGACGGCGTCGTACGCCTGGAGTTCGACCTGGAGCCCACCGACCGCTCGCTGGCCGTGCAGCGCGCGCGGGAGCAGCGCGCCGAGGCACGGTCCGTGGCCCGGCTCCTCGCGCCCGGCTCGGTCGCCGTCATCGGGGCGGGCCGCGCGCCCGGGGGAGTGGGCCGCAGCGTCCTCGACAACCTCCGCGACGCCGGGTTCACCGGGCGGCTGTACGCGGTGAACAGGGCGCTTCAGGAGAAGGAGCTCGGCGGGGTCGCGGCGTACCGCTCGATCCGCGACATCGCCGAGCCCGTCGACCTCGCCGTCGTCGCCGTCCCGGCCGAGCACGTGCCCCAGGCCGTCGCCGAGTGCGGTGAGCACGGGGTGCAGGGGCTCGTCGTGATCGCCGCGGGGTACGCCGAGAGCGGCCCCGAGGGCCTGGAGCGCCAGCGCGAACTCGTGCGCCACGCGCGCACGTACGGCATGCGCATCATCGGGCCCAACGCCTTCGGAGTCATCAACACCGCACCGGACGTGCGGCTCAACGCCTCGCTCGCGCCGCAGATGCCGCGGACCGGGCGGATCGGCCTGTTCGCACAGTCCGGCGCCATCGGGATCGCGCTGCTGTCCCGGCTGCACCGGCGCGGCGGCGGCGTCACGGGCGTGACCGGAGTGTCGACGTTCGTCTCCTCCGGCAATCGAGCGGACGTGTCCGGCAACGACGTACTGCAGTACTGGTACGACGATCCCGACACCGATGTCGCGCTCATGTACCTCGAGTCCATCGGGAACCCGCGGAAGTTCACGCGCCTTGCGCGGCGGACCGCCGCGGCCAAGCCGCTGGTCGTCGTGCAGGGGGCGCGGCACGGCGGGGCCGCACCCCCGGGGCACGCCGTACGGGCCACCCGGCTGCCGCACGCGACCGTGTCCGCGCTGCTGAGGCAGGCCGGGGTCATCCGGGTGGACACGATCACCGAGCTGGTCGACGCGGGGCTGCTGCTGGCACGCCAGCCGCTCCCCGCCGGGCCGCGCGTGGCGATCCTCGGGAACTCCGAGTCGCTGGGGCTGCTCACGTACGACGCCTGTCTGGCCGAAGGGCTGCGGCCGCTGCCGCCGCTGGATCTCACCACGGCGGCTTCGGCGGACGATTTCCACGCAGCGGTGTCGCGTGCGCTGGCCGATGAGGGGTGCGACGCCGTGGTGGTCACCGCGATCCCGGCGGTGGCCGAGACGTCGGTGGCCGACGCCGCCCTGGCCGAGGCGCTCCGCTCGGCCGCGGCGGCCTCCCCGGCGAAGCCGGTCCTCGTGGTCCACGTGGAACTCGGCGGGCTCGCCGAGGCCCTCTCCGCCGCCACCAGCACCGCACCCCCCGCCACCAGCAGCGCAGCACCTCACGCCGTCGGACCTCAGGTGTCCCCTCCTGCCGAGCGCCCGGCGCAGCCCCCCGTCGACGAGACGCGTCTCATCCCCGCCTATCCCGCCGCCGAGCGTGCCGTCCGGGCCCTCGCCGAAGCCGTCAGATACGGACAGTGGCGGCGCGATGCCGCCGAGCCCGGCCGGGTCCCCGAGTTCGAGGACATCGACGAGAAGGGTGCCGCCGAGCAGATCGACGGGCTGCTGGGGAACGGCGCCATGGGCGGCGGCCTCACCCTCGGCACCGACGACACCTGCACGCTGCTCGGGCGGTACGGCATCGACGTACGCCGTGCCCTGCCCGCGCCGACACCCGACGAAGCCGTCGCGGCGGCGGCGCGCCTCGGCTACCCCGTGGCGCTCAAGACCACCGCCCCGCACCTGCGGCACCGCGCGGACCTGGGCGGCGTACGGCTGGATCTGTCGGACGAGGAGCAACTGCGGCGGGCGTACACCGAGTTGACGGACCTCTTCGGGACGCCCGAGGTGCTGCGTCCGGTGGTGCAGCAGATGGCGCCGCGCGGGGTCGACACCGTCGTCCGCGCGGTCATCGACCCGGCGGCCGGAGCGGTGCTCTCGTTCGGGCTCGCCGGGGCCGCTTCGGAGCTGCTCGGCGACACCGCACACCGACTGATTCCGGTCACCGACCGCGAGGCGGCCTCGCTGGTCCGGTCGATCCGGACCGCGCCGCTCCTCTTCGGCTGGCGGGGCTCGGCACCGGCCGACACGGCGGCACTGGAAGAACTGCTGTTGCGCCTGTCGCGCCTCGTCGACGACCACCCGGAGGTGGTCTCCGTCACCCTGGAGCCCGTGGTCGTGGCCCCGCGCGGTCTGACCGTGCTCGGCGCCTCCGTCCGGCTCGCGCCCCCGCCCGCCCGCGACGACCTCGGTCCGCGCACGCTTCCTGTGTACTGAGCGGTGCCTCGCAGTCAGTGCGCCCCCGTAGGATGGGCGTCATGGCCAAGACCAGTACATCGACCCAGGGGCTGCGAGCGGCGATCGAGCGCAGCGGCTACTACCCGGCCCTCGTGGCCGAGGCGGTGGAGGCCGCTGTCGGCGGCGAGGCCATCCGGTCGTATCTGGTCCACCAGGAGACGACGTTCGACGCCAACGAGGTGCGTCGGCATGTGACGGTGCTCGTCCTCACCGACAACCGCTTCATCGTGAGCCACACCGACGAGCAGGCGGCGGACAGCACCTCGCCGACGCCGTACGCGACGACGTCCACCGAGTCCGTGAAGCTCGGCCGGATCTCGTCGGTCGTCCTCAGCCGGGTCGTCGCCAATCCGGAGAAGTACGTGCCCGGGACGCTGCCCCGCGAGGTCGTCCTCACCATCGGCTGGGGCGCGGTCTCCCGCCTCGACCTGGAGCCGGCGGCCTGCGGCGACCCCAACTGCGAGGCGGACCACGGGTATACGGGCAGCTCGACGGCGGACGACCTCAGCCTGCGCGTCAGCGAGGCCGGGGACGGCCCGGACGCCGTGCGGCAGACACTCGCCTTCGCGCAGTCGCTCTCCGAGGCGACCGCGGACGTCACCCCGTAATGGCGCAGCCCCTCTGGGACCACCCGGAACCGCTCACCGTCGAGTCCGCACCCGTGCCCGAGTACGGCTCCGGTTCGCTCGCCGATCTGCTGCCCACGCTCGCCGCGGGCATGGGCGTACCGGATCTGAGCGCCACGCTGGCGGAACTGACCCCGGCCGACCGGAACTGCGTCTTCCTGATCGACGGCCTCGGCTGGGAGCAGCTGAAGGCGCACCCCGAAGAGGCCCCCTTCATGAGCTCCCTCCTGGGCAGCTCCCGCGGCGGCACCGGCCGCCCGATCACCGCGGCCTACCCCGCGACCACCGCGACCTCGCTCGCCACGGTCGGTACGGGGCTGCCGCCGGGCGTACACGGCATGCCCGGTTACACCGTGCGCAATCCCGAGACCGGCGAGCTGATGAACCAGCTCCGCTGGAACCCCTGGACGCCGCCGCACGTCTGGCAGCCGTACCCCACGGTCTTCCAGCGGGCCGACGCGGCGGGTGTGCACACCGCGCAGGTCTCGTCGCCGAACTTCGCGAACACGCCTCTGACGAAGGTCGCGCTGAGCGGCGGAACGTTCCACGGACGCCTCTCCGGTGAGGACCGCATGGACCTCGCGGCCCGGCAGCTGGCCGCCGGGGACCGCTCGTTGGTCTACACGTACTACGCCGAGGTGGACGGCAAGGGCCACCGTTTCGGCGTCGACTCGGATCCCTGGCGCGGACAGCTCATGTACGTCGACCGCCTGGTCCAGCGCCTGGCCGAGCAACTGCCGCCCCGCACGGCCCTGTACGTCACCGCCGACCACGGCATGATCGACATTCCCTTCGGTGAGCCCCACCGCATCGACTTCGACGAGGACTGGGAGCTGCGTGCCGGGGTCGCCCTGCTCGGCGGCGAGGGCCGCGCCCGGCATGTGTACGCCGTCCCGGGCGCCGAGTCGGACGTCCTGACCTGCTGGCGCGAGGTGCTCGGCGAGCAGTTCTGGGTGGCATCCCGGGACGAGGCGATCGCGGCGGGCTGGTTCGGGCGGCCCCATGAGATCGAGGAGCGGGTGTACGCCCGGATCGGCGACGTGGTCGCGGCGGCTCGCGACGACGTCCTGCTCATCGCCTCGGAGCGGGAACCGAAGGAGTCGTCGATGTTCGGCAACCACGGTTCGATGACACCCGCGGAGCAGCTGGTCCCGCTGCTCGAAGTACGCTCCTGATCATCGCCTGCTTGAATTCCCTTCTGGAACCCCTTCCCTGGACCTCCTTCCCTGGCCCCCCTTCGGTCGAAAGGTGCTCAACTCGCCATGCCCGAGCTGGTGTTCTTCTCCGGGACGATGGACTGTGGGAAGTCGACTTTGGCGCTTCAAATTGGCCACAACCGGTCGGCCAGAGGGCTCCAGGGTGTGATCTTCACGCGGGACGACCGCGCGGGGGAGGGGAAGCTGTCGTCTCGGCTGGGGTTGGTGACCGAGGCGGTGGAGGCGGGCCCGGGCAGGGATCTGTACGGCTATGTGGTGGAGCAGTTGTCGCGGGGCGGCAAGGTCGACTACGTGATCGTGGACGAGGCTCAGTTCCTTGCGCCGGCGCAGGTCGACCAACTGGCCCGCATCGTCGACGACCTGCATCTGGACGTGTTCGCGTTCGGTATCACCACCGACTTCCGCACCCGGCTTTTCCCTGGCTCGCAGCGGCTGATCGAGCTGGCCGACCGGCTGGCGACGCTGCAGGTCGAGGCGATGTGCTGGTGCGGTGCCCGGGCAACGCACAATGCGCGGACGGTGGGCGGGGAGATGGTGGTCGAGGGCGAGCAGGTCGTTGTCGGAGACGTGCACCGGCCGGCGAAGGACGTGGGGTACGAGGTGCTGTGTCGGCGCCACCACCGTAAGCGGATGACCAGTGCCGCGGCGCACGCAGCGGCTCTGTCGCCCGACGTGCTGCCGGTTGGGGCAGAGGTGGATGAAGGGGCCGCTTGAACGGCTCGAACGGTAAGGGCATGTTGTTCATCTGGAGCGCCGGTGCGTTGGCCGCGGGTTCGAGTGTCCGGCAGGAGCCGACGACAAGGGCTGGTCGCGCCGCTCTCCGGGTGACCTGCGGAGATTCACTGGTTGTGGCCATGTCCGCGCATCTGCCGAAGACGCGGGTCGGGTGACACGGACCGTGCTTCTGTAATTTTCGCGCGCGACGTTCCGAGGGGCGTCGGCAGGGCAGGGCACGGTACAGATGGGGCAGGAATGACATGGGCTCTTGGTATCGGTGCTCGGGTTGTGGTGGAAGCGGCACCGTGTCGTGATCAGGCGGGATCTCGTTGAGTTTGCCGCCTGTGCGGACGGTCTGGTGGCCCGGAGCGTGTCGGCGGCATCACGGTCGGGGACTCGGGGGCGAGTTTTTCAGTAGGGCGGTTCCTGCCATGGTGAGCTGGTAGGACCACGCCTGGCCTTCCTCGATGAGGCGGAGTCCGCGTGGGCCGACTCGGGGTGCGGCTGCGCGTGAGATCTCGTACTTCGGCAGGCCGTCAGGCCCCGCGCGGGCGACGGTGGCGAGGGCTTCCATGAGCCATTCGGGAAGGGGGTGTGCGCTCGGGGTGGGTGCGGCGGGCTGGGTGGTTCGGGCGGTGGCGCGCCCCAGTTTGGTGAGTCGGATCTGTGTCTGGCGGGTGTGTCCCTTGGCCGAGCCGATGTCGATGTCTCGGAGGAGGATGAGGCCTAGGCGGGCCAGGCGGCGAGTGTTGCTCCGGCGCCTGGGTCGTGCAGGCCGTCGCTTTCGAGAAGTTGTTGAGCCGGGGTGGGGTTGGCGAGTAGGGATCTGGTGGCGTACGGGATCCATCTCCATGTTTCTGCTGGTTCGCGCGGAAGGTTCTGGTGCCAGCGGTTGTGCTGTTCTTGCTTGGCTTGATGGTCGAGTTCGTACAGGACCGAGGTAGCGCTGCTGACGCGGGTTGAGCGACGCTCACTGGGCGTGGGCGTCGCGCGGGGCGGGGCCGATGGCGTCATGACGCTAGCGGTCGTGTTCGGTGAGGGGCTCGACGAGATGGGCAGGCAGGATGTGCTTGCTCACTGTGTGTCCGAGGTGGAGCGCCGCGGGGAGGATCAGAGGGTCGGAGGAGTGCGTTGCCTCGTAGCGCTGTTGTGCCCAGGCAGCCGGGTCGTCATCGAGAGAATGCCGGGCGATGACGATCTCCAAGAGCTGGGGGTTCCACACGTCCTGGTGGATCTCGTGTTTCATGCCGTAGGTCTTGTTCTTGTCCCTGCCGGTGCAGGCCCAGTGGGCCTCGACGCGGGAGCCTCGGGGTGAGCCGCCGGCGGCGGTGGCCGGTTTCCTCGCGGTGCTGAAGTAGTGACGGGGGCGTCGGGGGTCTCGCCAGAAGTGGGAGCCGACGCCGATCTCTCCGGCCTCGTCTTCTCCGCGGTGGCTGTAGTGCTGGCTGGTCTCGTCGCGGAGGTCGGTGCGCAGACGTAGGTGGCGCAGTCCCTTGAGCCGGTGTTCGGAGAGTGGCTGTCTGGGGTCGAAGGCGAGGGTGTCGGGTTGGAGGAGCGTGTTGTTGAGGTCCGGGCAGGCGGAGCGAATGTTCTGGGCGAGTGTGAGCAGCGCGATGTCGGAGCCGTCGGTGATCTCTTCGATGACCTCGCCGAAGAGTTGCAGGCTTGTTCGTCAGTCAGTCTGCGTTCGATGTCGTAGTCGGCCAGTGTGAGCAGTTCTTGGCCGAAGGGGACCCATGAGCTTGTGTGGGGGTGGGCGGATGCGGGCGAAGGGCTCGTCGGGCATGTGCGCGATAGCCAGGGGGGAGCGTCGCCTTGTGTGCTTTGGTACGGCGTACGACCCAGTGGCCGACGGTCGTGACGTCGGTGAGCGGTGATGCTGGGGTGCCTGGGGCGTCCGGATGGCGGAGCAGACCGGTCTGGCGGGCTAGGAGGTCGAGGACTGCCTTTGTTGACGCCCTGAGTGCGTGTCGCCTTGGTCTCCGTTCCGGGAGGGTGCCGGTCGGAAGGGGCGTGGTGACGTTCTGCGTCAACACTCCCAGGGAGGCGGCTGCGTCGCTGACGGAGTAGGCGCAGTCGGCAACCACCGCACGGCAGCCGAACGACCTCGGAGGTGGCGGCTCCGCGGGGCCAAGTGGTGCCGCCGAACCGCCGCGACCACAACCCCGGCGAACACCTTCCCCAACCGCTCATCCACCGAACACCGTTGCCGCTGCGCCCCGAACAGAACGGCATCCCGCAACCGCCGACGCCGAACCGACACCGACTCCAGTAACTGGCCGCTGTAATCCGACGCCATCACGAGGGCTCAAGGTTGACGGTCATGCGATCCGCCACCTTGTTGGAGAGCTTGCGTCACCATGTGACGTACCTGCTCGTCACCAATCGAGGTCATGTAATCACCGAGCTGTTGCACTTCCGGAGATTTCGAGCGGTGAAGAAGCGTGACTGCGTGCACCAGCGTGCGATGCGACGGTGCAACACTCAGTACGTCCATGACCAGCTTTGCGGCAACGCGTCCGTCGACGAGTGCCACCGCACATGCCAAGTCAACAAGTTGAGTCGCGACGTCGAACCTTTGGGGTTTCTGAACGGTGAGGGATGCGACTCCTCTTTCCACCGTCCCAGCGATGTCGCCAAGGAGCGTGCTCACTGAGGTGCGGTCGATGATCTCTCCGAGCTTGTCCTCGAAGTATTCGCTGTCGACGATGTGCACAAGTGCACGGAAGGCCTCGGTCCGCTGTGTAAGCGTCCCCTTCTCTTCCGCCATTTCGTCGCTGTCGCTAACGGACACCGCAAGTTGCGCGAACGTGCTGTCTACCGAAAACTTCCGGTCGATGAGGATTTCGTACCACGGTGCGAGTTTGGCGTTCCTCGCAGCGCTCATAACCGCGTTGTATCCGGCCAACTCGCCCCACGTAGTGAGCGCCAAGCAGGAAAGAAAACGCTCCCTAACAGGTGCCGAAGCGTCCTCCATCAGCTCGATGAGACCGGGTACACGGTCACGGTGTCGCGGGTCGTCAAGACCCCCGTAGATGACATCATCAAGATCCGTAGTCGGCTGGCCGTCGAAGTCAGTGCCCAGTAGTTGGCTGAACTGGCTCACCTCTCACCTCTCACCTCCTTTCATGATCAACCGCCGAACGGTCCGCTGATATAGCCGTACGGGACTTTACTCTTGATGAGCCACTCCTCGTCGCGCATCATGTCCATCATCCGCTGAGCAACTCGCTTCGTCTTGCCCTTACTCAGGCCTAGTAATTCCGCAATCTCTTGGATATCAGAACGAGTTGAGCCGGGCAGAACAGTAAGGTCCGCGTCCTGGCCGGCGAACTTGTTCGCACTCCGCTGGATCGCTGTCTGGACCTCCTCGGGCGAGTACACCTCGACCCCCGTGACTCGGCCAGCAGCGATGCCGTGCTCTAGCCTAGGCAGGTCTACTCACTCCCGGTATCGAATTCCTTGGCATCCGCCCCCTCGCGGCTTAGCGACGTGAAGGGGCTATCTGATTTGGCGGGATCACGTCCGACGATGTGATCCACGATCGTCGCCTCACCGTCTGGGTTGGCTGGCGCGAGATCGCCATCTTCGTTGAGATGCGACTTGCGCCGGCCATTATGGTTTTGCTCCGACGGGAAATTGTCGCCTTGGCGTAACAAGTGTGGCCGCCCATCGCCGTCACCACTATGTGCATGAGTTGATCGAAGCGTCACTCATATTCTTGATTAATTTGCGCCAGCGCTCAGACTTTTAGCCATTCGCCTGCATCCCGAAAATCCCCTCGGCCATTGCGGCCGCCACATCGGGAGTGACTCAGGCGCGGTATTTGGCCAAAAGCACTCCACATACCCTTGGCGGTCCAATTACTGAGGTTGAACTCGTGGTGTCGTAGGAGCTGACGGTTGGCCGTCGGCCGCGGTATCACCGGAGGCATGGGGTATCCACAAGGGGGCGGGCTGACCGCCGAACGGTAGTAGTTTCGTGAGGAGTTACGGCTCCAGGCGGCGGAACGGTTCGCTCGGGGTGAGGCGAGCTCAGTGATCGCCAAGGACCTGCGGGTGAGCGTCCGTTGGGTGCAGTGGTGGCGGCCCAGTTCTCGTATAGCTGCCGCCAGGTGGCGAGTAACACTGAGTAGCCATCGCTACTGTCCGCGTCCGGACCCTGGCGGGTCAGGACTGGTCGCATGAGATAGCGGACCTTTTGAGGGTTGTTCGTAAGGGGATCCCCGACCGGACAGTCGCGATCTTGGAACTGCGCGATGGACGACCTGCGGTGACGGTGTCTCATTTAGGGTGTCCGGTGATCTGTACGGTGAGCGGGGGCTATCCGTACACTCCCGGCATGAACGAGTCCATTGGCTACGCCAGGTGCAGTCTCGACGAGCAGGACCTCACCGCGCAGCGTGGCATCCTGCTCGGCCTCAGCGTCGCCGAAGACCGCATCTACCTCGACCACGGGCTCACCGGCACCAACCGCGACCGCCCCGGACTCGACCAGGCGCTCGCCGCCGTTCGCGCCGGCGACACTCTCGTCGTCCCGAAACTGGACCGGCTCGCCCGCTCGGTGCCCGACGCCCGCGACATCGGCGACTCCCTCACCGCGCGCGGCGTCAAACTGTCGCTCGGCGGCACGCTCTACGACCCGGCCGACCCGATGGGCAAGATGTTCTTCAACATCCTGGCCACCTTCGCCGAGTTCGAAGTGGACCTGCTGCGGATGCGGACACGCGAAGGCATGGCCGTCGCCCGCTCCAAAGGCAAGCTGAAGGGCAAACAGCCCAAGCTGACCCCCCGCCAGCAGGCCCATCTCATCAAGGAACACCGCAGCGGCGAGCACACCATCGCCGATCTCGCCGAACTCTTCTCCGTCTCCCGGGCGACGGTGTACCGGGTCCTGGAGCGCGGAGGAAGTTAGGAGCCCTCACGAACCTGGCCACGACGCCCAGTTATTTGACCGAACGTTCTAGATGCGCCTATGGTCTTCGACGTGGCCAGGACCAAGGAATTCGATCCGGACGCCGCGCTGCAGTCGGCCCTTGAGCTGTTCTGGCGGCGCGGCTACGAAGCGACGTCAGTGACGGACCTCGTCGAGCACCTCGGCATCGGCCGCGCCAGCATCTACGCGACCTTCGGTAGCAAGCGTGAGCTGTATCTGAAGGCCATGGACCGGTACGCCGAGATGCGCGACCCGCTTCTCCTGGTCGAGTTGTCCCAGCCGGGCCCCGCGCTGCCTGCGGTGCGGGCGGTGGTGCGCCGCTTCGCCGCGGAAGCCGCCTCCCCGGAAGGGCGGCTGAACGGCTGCTTCGTCACCAATACCGCGGCCGAGCTGGCCCCGCACGACCCTGCTGCGGCCCGCCGGGTCGAGATCAGCTGGGAGCACCTCGAGACCCCACTGCACTCCGCGCTCGTACGGGCCCAGGCTCAGGGCGAGCTTCCCGAGGACCGCGATCCGCGCGCGCTGGCCCGCATGCTGCTCGTCCTGCTGCAGGGCGTACGGATCGTCGGCAAGGCGTCGAACGATCCCGCCCGGGTGCGGGACGCGGCCGAGCAGGCGCTGACCCTGCTGGACTGAATCACACTCACCGGAGCCACCGGGCTCCCTTCCGCGCGCCAAATAATGAACCGATCGGTCAAATATCAAGGGGGAGACATGACCGCCGCAGGCGCCGCCCGCGTCGCCACCATGCGACACCGATGCGCCTTCGTCCTCCTCGGCAGCGTCCAGACCACGCTGATCTTCACGCTCGCCGCGATCGCTGTTCCGCTGCCCCGCATCGGGCGCGAATTCGGCCTGGAGCGCGCTGACTTGATCCTGCTTAGCGCCGCCTACGGACTGACCTTCGCCGGGCTGGTGCTCTTCGGCGGACGCCTCGCCGACCGCTACGGCGGGCGGCGCGCCCTCACCGCGGGCCTTGTCCTCTTCGCCGCCGCCTCGGCCGCCGCCCCGCTCGCCCCCGGCATCGGGGCACTGCTCGCGGCGCGCTTCGCACAGGGCGCGGGCGCGGCCCTCGTCGCGCCCGCCGCCATGGCCGTGCTGCGCGCCGTCTTCCCCTCCCCCACCGCGTACGGCAGGGCGATGGCCACCTGGGGCGGGCTCTCGGTGCTCGGCGCGACTGCGGGCAATCTGCTCTCCGGCGTCATCTCGGCGCTGCTTTCCTGGCGTTGGACCTTCGCCGTCCCCTTCGTGGTGGCGGTCGCCGCCCTCGCCCTCACGCCCCGGCTGCTGCCGGACACATCGCCGAGCCGGGACAGAGCTCTCGACCTGCCGGGTGCTCTGCTTGCCACCGTCGGGATCACCCTCGCCAGTTACGGGCTCGTCGTCACCGACGCTCAACCCTGGTCGCCGGCCGGCGTGCTCGTGCCGCTGCTCTGCGGGACCGCGCTGCTGGCCGCGTTCTGGTACGTCGAGTGCCGGGCCCGCGACCCGCTGCTGCCACCCCGCTTCCTGCTTGACCGGCGGCGGGCCCTCGCCCTCACGGCCATCGCACTGAGCGCCTGCGGGACCGCGATGACCTTCGTGGTCCTCTCACTCCACCTCCAGCAGGCGCGCGACTGGTCACAGTTGCAGACCTCGGCCGCCTTCGTGCCGTTCGCCGTCGCGCTGATCGCCTCGGGCCGGGCGGCAGGACCGCTCATCGGCCGGTACGGGGCCGGAGCCGTCACAGCCGCCGGGCTCGGCACGGGCGCGGCCGGGCTCACCCTTCTCGCGTTCACCGGGCTCGATGCGCACACCTGGTACGCGTATGGACTGCTGCCGGGCCTTGTGCTGCTGCCGGCCGGCACCGCGGCCTCCTTCGCGGGAGCCGCCGTGCTCGCCACCGAAGGTGTACCGCAGCAGCAGACCGGGCTCGCGGGTGGCGTGCTTAACACTGCGATGGAATTCGGCCCGACCGTCCTGTTCGCCTTCCTGCTCACGCTCGGCAGCGACGCCTGGTCCCTGGCCGTGACGGGGGCCGCCCTCGCCGTCGTGGCCCTCCTGAACCACCGCACCAAGTAATCCATCACTCAAGGGAGTCACCGAAATGAACCGCTTCACCGGCAAGACCGTCCTCGTCACCGGCGCAGGCTCCGGCCTCGGCCGCGCGATCGCGCTCGCCTTCGCCGCCGAGGGCGCATCCGTGGTCGCCGCGGGACGCACCGCGGCCTCCCTGGACGAGACGGTCGGCCTCATCGAGGCGGCCGGCGGCACGGCCGCCGCTGTGACCGCCGATGTCACCGACTCCGGCCGGCTCCAGAACCTGGTACGCGAGAGCGTTACTCGCTTCGGCGGTCTGGACATCGCGGTCAACAACGCCGGGATACTCCGCGGCACCGTACCCGTCGGCGAGGTGAGCGAGGAGGACTGGGACGCGGTGCTGCGGACCAATGTCACCGGTGTCTGGCTGGCCATGAAGCACGAAATCGCGCACATGAGGGAGAACGGCGGCGGTGCCATCGTCAACATCTCTTCCAACCTGGGCGCGCACCTGCGGATCCCGAACGTCGCCGCCTACATCACCTCGAAGGCAGCGGTCTCCGCGCTGACCCGCGCCGCCGCTCTCGACCACATCCACCAGGGCATCCGCATCAACGCGGTCAGCCCGGGTCCCGCTGCCACGTCCATGTCGCTGCTGCCCGGTGAGACCGAGGCCGGCCGTACCGAGCGAATGAAGACGGCGACTCCGCTCGGCCGGGTGGCGGAGGCCGAAGAAGTGGCGGCCGCAGTGCTCTACCTCGCCTCGCCGGCGGCCGGCGCGGTGGTCGGCACCGACCTGGTCATCGACAGTGGATCCTCGGCCTGACGGGCACGCCACCGGCGAGCACACCATCGCCGACCTTGCCGAGATCTTCTCTGTCAGCGGGCCACGGTGTACCGGGTCCTGGCGCGCGCTGGGGCTTCCGACCGGTGAGGGTGTCTCCGAGCGC
The DNA here is from genome assembly GCF_011045015.1 of Streptomyces scabichelini. GTDB lineage: Bacteria > Actinomycetota > Actinomycetes > Streptomycetales > Streptomycetaceae > Streptomyces > Streptomyces scabichelini. The sequence goes on from NZ_JAAKZY010000013.1 coordinate 57,206, forward strand.
GGCCTCCGCGGGTTGCGCCTGGCTCCTTCCGGGACGGACGGAATACCCACTCGCCTCCACTGGGTTTCCTGCCCGTTCATATGGCATTCACCTTTGGGTGGCGGGCGACGAGGGGGAGGCGGCATGGAGCTGCCGTTCGCGGCACACCGGCGCGGGCGGGGCACGGGCCAGGTAGCGGGGGTGACGCGGTGACCTGGATGGTACTGGTCGGCGTGCTGACGCTGGCCGTGGCCAACGGCGCCAACGACGTGCCCAAGGGCGTGGCCACGCTGGCCGGTTCCGGGATGACCGGCTACCACACGGCGGTTGCTTGGGGCGCGGCGACCACCGTGGTGGGGGCGGTGGCCTCGGTCTGGCTGGCGGGCAGCATGGCCGCGCTGTTCTCCTCCGGGATCGTGGACGAGCGGCCGACGTCCGGTTTCTCCTTCGCCGTCCTGGCCGGGGCCGGGACGTGGGTGGTGCTGGCGACCGTCCGCAGGCTGCCGGTGTCCACCACGCACGCGATTCTCGGAGCGCTGATCGGCGCCGGGCTCCTGCTGGATGCCGGTGCGGTGCGGTGGAGCACTCTGGCCTCGAAGGTGGCGGTGCCGCTGCTCGTCAGCGCCGTGGTGGCGTTCGGTGTCTCGGGGCTGCTGGCGCTGACCGCCGCCCGGATGCCTGCCCGTACGGTCCGGAGGTACCGGCGGCAGAGAGCCTGTACGCAGGAGGACCCGCACCGCGTGCGAGTGCTTGGCTGCTGACCGGCGCGCACTGGGTCTCGGCCGGGGCGGCGCGGGGGCTGAACCGGGGTGTCCCGCTCGCTCGGCGAAGGCGTGCTTGACCTCAGCCACGCCGAGGGCCTGCGGGCCAACGCCACCACCTCGGTGCTCGTTGGCGCCGAGGCCGTGATGGGGCTGCCGATGTCCACCACGCATGTCTCCACCGGCGCCATCGACGGGGCCTCCGGCACCCGGATGCAGCGTCTGAACGGCCGTACGCTGCGCGACTTCACGCTCGCCTGGACGCTGACCCCGCTGGTCGCGGCAGGGGTTTTCCTGCTGGTCGGATGGACCTGCCGGGTCCCGTCCTGCATCATGCCCGGGGGAAATAGCGGGAGATCGGCCTTGGGTACGTCTGGACGGCGAGGGCCGTCGGGGCGGCCCAGAATCAGGCCGCCCCGTCCTGCATCAGCTCTGGGCCGGGGCTGCCTCGCCTTGCGGACTGCGCGGTCCGGGCGCCGTGGCCGCTGTGGCGGCGAGGTCCAGGTCGAGGCGGCTGGTCATATCCAGTTCGAATCTTCCATACGGATTTACATGGGTCCAGAACAGCGGGGACAGTGCCCGCCGGTCCGCTTCCGTGAGCTTGCTGGCCCACTTCGGATCCGCCAGAACCCGCTGTACCAGCATGGTGTTCACATGCACGAGACTGCTCTGCAAAAGGTGCAGGGCGAGCATCGAGACCTCTTGGCTCTCTTTGTCCGCCCCGGTCAGGTCACCGTCCTTGCCGTAGAACAGATCCTGGTTCGCCGAGTTCCAGTTCTCCACCACCTGCAGGCCCTCGCCGATCTCCTTGCGCATGTCCTCATCCGCGAGGTAGTCGCAGATGAACGCCGTACGCACCACGCGCCCCAGCTCCTCGATCGCCAGGTAGGTCGGGTGCTTCGGGCCGCCCTTGGTGAAACGCCGCAGCACCTGCTCGGCCTCCGCGGTGCCCAGGCGTAGGGCGGTGGCGTACTTCACGATCTGGTCGTACTGCTGGGCGATCAGGTCCCAGTCGATCGTCCTGGTCGACAGCACCGGGGCCAGGTGGGGCCAGTTCTTGTCCTCGCCCGCGGCCGGCCGGTACAGCCTCGCCCTGCCGATGTTCTTCAGACGGGGCATCAGCTTGAAGTCCAGCATGTGCGCGAACGCGAACCCCACGATCGAGGCGCCGTGGGTGTCGGTGTACTGCCGGTCGACCTCCATGTCGGTGCAGTGCCGCAGCACGCCCTCGATCATCGCGGCGACCTCGGAGGCCGAACAGCTCTTGAGCTGGCTGTAAATGCACACCGATTTTCGTTCTACGTGCCAATAGATCATGACTCCGGGGCCCCGGTAGCGTTGGTGCCACTCCGTCATGAAGTTCGAGGACCAGGCGCCGAACTTGCGGCTGTCGGAGGCGCAGGCGGTCCCGGTGCCCCACCACATCTCGTCGCGGACCGCAAAGGTGGCGTTGACCAGCTTGACCAGCGCGGCGCGCATGTTGGCCCGGTTCACGAACAGGTGCCGCACCCGGCGCAGGGTCGCCTCGCTCTCGCCGTGCTTGCCGGTCACCGCGACGCGCTTGATGCCCATGTTGGTGCCCAGTCCGAAAAGGACCAAAAGCAGCCGTCGCCGCAGCACGGCCCGGGACAGCATCTCGCGGGTGGCCACCGTGGTGAACTCGGCGATGAAGTCGGTGTCGAACTCGGCGTACTTGAGGATGTCCAGCAGGTCGATGGTTCCCCAGCGCCGTTCGATCTCAGCCTTGATGGCGACCAGGTTCTCCGGCTCCTCCTGCTTGGGCCGCGGCGAGACCTTGATCCACCCCTCGCCGTTCCTCTTCACGATCGCCACCCCGCCGGTGGTGTCCTCCGCCAGGGCCTTCTCGAACCGGTCCAGGGCCTCGCGGTGCTTCTTCTGCAGGGCGGCGATGAACTTCGCCGGGTCCTGGGGCTTTTGGATCGCGTCGTAGTGCACGTCCCGGTTGTCCTCGAAGTCCTGCGGCAGGTCGTCCTCCGGGTTGCGCCACCGGTTCGCGCCCACGACCCATATCTCCCGGCGCCGCAACGCCTCCCGCAGGCTGACCAGCACGCACAGCTCGTACGGGATGCGCTCGACGCGGCCCTTGTCGTCCACCACCGCAGCCCGCCACTGATCGGGCACCACACCCTCCAGCGGCACCGTCTCAGCCGGGTCGAAGAACGCACCCTCCTTGAGCGGTTGCTCCAGGTAGCGCTGAAGCAGGTCGATGGCGTCCATCACCGGCCGGTACGCGGTGTTGTTGCATTTGAGCTCCAGCGCGTTCAACAAGGGCGAGAGCATCCGCCGCCAGTGCGCCGAGTACGCGGAGCGCAGCACGGTCCGCACCCTCGCCTTGTACTTCGCCTCGTTCGCGGCGGCCTCCGCGGCGAGGGCCTTGAGCGTCTTCTCTCCACCGACCACCGGGTAGATCACGCTGCGGACCGTGCCCGAGGGCTGGGACAAGGACGCCTCGGCGACCCTCAGCATCATCGCCTCCTTGCCCCGTACCTTCTTCAGCTCGTTCGTGAGCTCCTTGTCGACCTTCTTCTCCGCCCTGGTGTTGATCTTCAGTACCAGCTGGATGAACAGCTCCACCAGCGAGTCTGTGATCTCCGTGTGCCTCACGTGGCACAGCGCGGCCAACAAGGTCAGGCGCGGCGCCGGCTTCATCCGCTCCAGGTTCGCCGGGTACTCCTTGGAGGCCCGCGCCCGCCAAGCGTCCACCTGCTTCTCCGACACGTCCGCGAACAAGTCCGCGGGCAACTCCAGCCTCCGCACCCGCTGGAGCTTGTCCACTTCTGCGAACAGGCTCTCCAGCCCCGGCACCCCCGGGTCCGCCTTCAGTTCGGTGAAAAACGACCGCCCGCCACCCGCAGTCGCCTGATCCCCGGCCTGAGCTTCGCCGCCCCCCTGGTCACTGCCCGCGACCAAGTCCTCCAGCCGCGAACGCGTCGCGTGGGAGAGCCGGTCCACGGTCCGGCGGCAGAACTGCGCATCGAAATCCCTGAGCGCCTTGCCCACCAGGCGCCGGACCTTGGCCGGAGCCGGCGGCTCTACGAGGTCGTTGCGGCACCGGGCCACCACCGCCTCCGCCAGCCGGTCCCGCGACAGTTCCACCGGACACAGCTCAGCGGCCAGCCACTCGGCCAGCCGCTCCTGATCCTCCTCCGTACCCGCCCGGAAGCCGAAGGCCGTGCGGATCTCCTTGCGGTGACGCTTGATCCGGTCGCCCTGCCAGTCGTACGCCGCCCATTCCTGCTCCGGCACCTTCACCTGCTGGGCCACGTACGCCACCGCGTCGGCCGGAACCTCCTTGGCAGACTCCGGGAACCGGGCCTCCACCTCGAAGAACTTCAACAGCATCGCGAAGCCCAGCCTGTTCGCGCCGGACTTGTTTCGCAGCTTCCTCGTGTCATCTTCGAGCAGTGTCCAGACCTCGATAAGGTCTTCCGGCTCCCAGTCCTGACGCACCCTCTGCTCCTTCGCCTCATCCGGTGGATCACCACAGCGTGGCGACCAGCCCGTAGAAGCGGAACGGGGGAATCCAAATCTACGTCAGACGGTTACTCAGCGTTACTCGCCACCTGGCGGCAGCTATACGAGAACTGGGCCGTGGCGGCGGACGTGGGACGTGGGCGGTGCCCGGGCGCTGCGGTCGCAGGGGCCGGCATCGTTTCCGAGGCTGAGCGAACAGCAGTTCGCGCAGTTGGAAGCGGAGCTGGCCAGGGGCCCGGCCGCGCATGGCTGGGAGGATCAGTGGTGGACGCCGGCGCGGGTCAAAACGGTGATCGGCCGGCGCTTCCACCTGACCTACACGATCCAGGGCGTGCGGAAACTCCTGGTCCGCAACGGCTGGTCCTGCCAGGTTCCAACCCGACGCGCTGTCGAGCGGGACGATGACGCGGTCGCCGGGTGGGTCAGGGAGGTGTGGCACTGCGCGGAAGACTCGCGGCGGCTCGTGGAGCCTGGCTCGTGTTCGAGGACGAAGCCGGGTTCTCCCTGACGCCGACCGCAGGCGAAGTCCTGGTCACAACGCGGACACACACCGGTGGTGCGGGTCCGCGGCCGTTCCCGCAGACGGATATCCATGGCCGCACTGACCTGCGACAAACCCGGCCACCGCTCAAGGCTGATCTACCGGCCACGCAGAGACGACGGCCGACGCGAGGGGCGTAAAAGCCTCTCCTGGCGCGACTGCCGGGACCTGCTGATCGCCGCCCACCAGCAGTTCGGCGGCCCGATCGTCCTGGTCTGGGACATCCTCACCGTCCATAAAACCGCCGACCTGCGGCAGTGGGCGGCATCCCGGGAGTGGCTGACCATCTACTGCCTGCCGCCCTACGCACCCGACCTCAGCCTCGTCGAAGGCATCTGGTCTCTCCTGCGACGCGGATGGCTCTCCAACGTCGCCTTCAGTGCCCCCGAACACCTCGACCAGCGCATCCGACGCGGCTTACGCCTCATCGAGTACCGCAGTCACCTCATAGACGGCTGCCTCGCCGAGACCGGCTTGACCATCGGACCCGCCTGATCAGCGACACGACACCACGAGTTCAACCTCAAGTAGGGGAGTTCGAGAGGCCGATCGAGAAGCAGCCGACCGAAGTCCGTGCGGCCCGAGGGGCCCCTCAGGCCGTCATCAGCGCCGCCAGGGCGCGGTCCATTGCGGCGTTGAACTCTTCCGGCGTCAGCGGCAGACGGGACTTGACGTCCCGACTCCACTGGTCGGCGAGGACCTCGGTGGAGCCCGCCTGAACACCGTCGAGCGCCGCGTCGGCCAGGTCCGGTGGAGCGATCTTGTCCACGGGCCAGCCCGCCGCCATGTCGGTGTCGGCCAGGCCGAGGTGTACCGCTGTGACGAGCGTGCCCTGCTCGGCGAGCTCCAGGCGGACGCCGTTGGTCATGGCCCAGGCGGCGGCCTTGGTCAGGTGGTAGGCATTGGCGCCCTTGGCCCCGAACCACGACATGGCGGAGAGGATGTTGACGATCGCGCCCCCGCCGTTCCTGGCGAGCGCCGGCGCGAACTCCCGGATCATTCCCAGGTGGCCGAACATGTTGGTCTCCAGCTCGTTTCGCACCGCGTCCAGCGAACCGGTCACCAGGTGGGTCCCCGTACTGATTCCCGCGTTGTTGATGAGGAGCGAGACGTCCGGGGCGGCCTGGGCGGCGGCCCTCACGGATGCGGGATCGGTGATGTCGAGGGGCAGCACCTCGACCCCGGGCAGGTCCACGGTCTCCGGTCGGCGGGCCGTCGCGTAGACCGTGCGGGCGCCCCGTTCGAGCAGGCGCTGGGCGAAGGCGCGGCCCAGGCCGCGGTTGGCTCCGGTGACAAGGGCGACGGAGTTGTTGATATCCATGGCCGGTACGCTAAAACCTGACGCTAGCGTCAGAGGCAAGTGCTGGTCGTCGGGGTCAGGGGTGAGAGGGATCACATGACTGTCACAGTGGACGCAGCCGAGCGGTTGATCCGCATCGGCGAGGTGGCACGAGGTGCCGGCGTCTCCGTGCGCGCCGTGCGCTACTACGAGCAGCAAGGGCTGCTCATCGCGGAGCGCAGCCCGTCCGGCCAGCGCCTGTACCGGCAGGACGCCATCCCCATGGTCCGCTTCTTCCAGCAGATGTTCGCCGCCGGCCTAACCAGCCGAAGGATCACCGAACTCCTGCCGTGCTGGGACGCCGGGCACACCGACGCCGGGCAACGAGCCATGCTGCGAGCCGAGCGCGAGCGCATCCAGGCCAAGATCGACGACCTGCAGGCCGCCCTGGACCACCTCGACAAGGTCATCGCGATCACGGACACGCACCCGTAGGCGCGGTCGGGCGGCCGACGCGATTCTCGGTGTTCGGGCAGGGCGGAGACCAGCGTGGTGGTCTGGTTCTCCAGGGTCTTTCCGGTAGTAGGCCGTCAGGGTTTGCCGGTCAGCCGGCAGGACGGTGCAGTGCGGCCATGCGATGGAAGGCCTTGGTCGGCTTACTGCTGGTTGTCACCGGTCATCGACGACTGCGCTGGGGCAAGGACGAAGGCCGTGGCAAGTGCGGGCTGCGTGCCCATCCGCTGATGCAAGCTCAGAGCCTGCGCCCAGCAGGCAAGTGCGGCGGACCGCTGCCCTCTGCGCAGATGGCAGCACGCTGCACCTTCGAGGGCGTGGGCCTGGTCTTTGGGGCTGCTGGCCTGCCGCGCGAGGTGAAGGGCTTGCTCGTATATGACCAGCGCGCGGGGGATGTCTGTGACCGCCAGCAGGTCGCCGCTGCTGTTGAGGGCTTCTGCCTCTCCTTGGATATCCTCCGCGGCCCTGAACAGTTCGCGGGAGCGAGTCAGCAGCGCGATGGCCTCCGCGCGATGCTGTGACATGGTCTTGGCCCTGCCGAGTTCCAACAGCGCATTGGCTTCACCGTGTTGGTTACCGAGTCTGCGGTACAGGTCGTGGGCCTGCTGCGCCAGATCCTCAGCTGCGGCCGCCTCTTGGGCAGCGAGCAGAATCCGGCTCAGCAGCCACAGAGCGCTGGCCTCCCCCAGCCGGTCTCCCAGAGTCTGGTAGAGGGTCAGTGCTTGCTGGCCGAAGTGGCCTGCCGTCAGCTGGTCCCCTCTCCCGCACGCCGCTCGGCCCAGTTCCCACAGGGCGTTTGCTTCACCGGTACGTTCTCGCAGCCTTCGATAGATGTTCAGGGCCCGCCCGGCGAGTCGGTCGGCCTCGGAGTAGTGCCCTGTCATGTGGCGGATCCGACTCAGCAGCCACAGCGCCTTGGCCTGACCAGGTTCGTGGCCCGTCGAGGTGTAGAGGTCCAGTGCCTGTTGCGCCAGCACTGCCGCCTGGGCAAAGTCGCTGGTGATGTCATGCACGCGGCCCAGCGCCCACAGTGCGTCCGCCTCGCCGAGGCGATTGGCACCCGCGCGGTGCAGGTTCAGCGCCTGGTGCAGAAGGCGGACTGCATCGGGGTAGGCACCCGCGGCGAAACGCACCTGTCCCAGGGCACACAAGGCGTCGGCCTGTGCCGGGAGGTTCTCGGCAGCAGCACGTCGGGCCGCCGCCCGCAGAAGCGTTGCGGCGCGCTTGAAATTGCCGGTCGCGGAGTGGACGCGGCCCAGGTTGTACAGAGCCGTCGCGGTGGCTCGCTGGTCGCGGGCGGCGAGGGCTGCACGGACCGCAGCTTTGTGGAGCCGGGCAGCCTCCTCCCAGTGAGCGCTGTGGTGGAGGAAATCGGCCAGGGTGGCGGCCAGACGGAAGGTTTGCGTGTGCTTACCGGTTTCGGCCGCATGCCAAGCGCAGGCGATGAGGTTGGCGTGCTCCATACGCATCCACTCCACAGCGTCTTGGTATGTGTCGTGCTCTGGTACAGCAACAGCCGGCTCCGGAAGAGGCAGTGGGTCCTGGATCCCGGCGGCATCGTGACGGCAGGCTGCTGCAGCGGCCTGCCCGTAGTAGTCCATCAGCCGATCAATGGCATCTGTGTGTTCTTGTGCGGGATCGGCGCCGGCCGCGGCCCGTGCATACATGCGCAGCAGGTCGTGGAGGCGGTATCGGCCGGGCCTCTCCGAGTCGACGAGGTGGTCGTCGTAGAGGGCCTCCAGTTCACGCCGTGCGGCGGCCAGGGGTGTGCCGGTCAGTGCGGCCGCGGCGTAGGCGTCGATATCGGGCCCGGGATGCAGGCCCAGCAGACGAAAGAGACGCCGTCGGCCCGACGGCAGGGCGCGGTAAGACATGGCGAAGGCTGCCGCGGTGGCGAGATCTCCTGCGGCAAGTTCTTCCAGGCGGTCCTGGGCGCAGGCCAGCTCACGGGCCAAGGCGGCCAGATCCCAGTGGGGTCGGTGGGCGATGCGGCTGGCCAGCAAGGCGATGGCGAGCGGAAGGCGGCCACACAGCTGATTGATCTGAGCCACGGCGTCGCTTTGGGCGGGACGGGCCTCCCGGCCGGCCAGCCGGGTAAACAGCAGGCTCGCATCTGCCGACGAGAGCACGCCAAGGGCGAGTGATGCAGCACCTTCGGGAAAGGTCAGACGGCGCCTGCTGGTGATCATGACCAAGCAGTTGGGATCTCCCGGCAGGAGCGGCTCCACCTGCGCGCGCGAGGCGGCATCATCGAGAACGATCAGCATGCGTCGCCCGGCAAGGCGATCTCTCCACAAGCGCGACCGGGCATCCAGGCCGTGGGGAAGGTGCCGGGGATCCACGCCCAGACCGACCAGCAGTGAGCCCAGTACATCGGCCGGGTCAGCGGGTTGCTGACCAGGAGTGTGCGCGTGCAGCCGGACGAATAGCTGACCGCACGGGTAGGACATCACAAGCCGATGGGCGATATGCACCACCAAGGCGGTTTTCCCTACGCCAGGCATGCCACTGACCACGTGGAGCCCCGGACCCCGCGCCGAGGACGCGCTGGCCAGCACGTGCTCCACCTCAGTGCGGCGGCCGGTGAATACCGTCGTGTCCCGAGGCAGCGTCCGCAACGCCGCGGCCGGTGCTTGCGGCAGCTGCGTTCCGATATGGAGGTCTCGTCCTGCCGCGTAGATGTGTGCGGCATCGGCCGCACGGAGGTCCATGCGGTGTACGAAGCTGGTTCCGCTGCTGCAGGAGCAGGCGTTCACGGGCCGTTGATGTGCTGGTCCCGGCCGGCTACATACACGCGTGCGGAGTCTCTCGCCTCGGCCCGCACCGTCATCGACGCAGTCCCGGGAGTCTCCGCAGGTGCAGCGGCGGGGTGAAGATGTTCGTCAAGAAGCCGCCGTAGACCCGGCATCAGGTCCGGTGCGTCGGCCAGCAGTTGGTGCAGCCGCAGGCACCAGGCCTGAACCAGCACCTGCTCCATCTGTGTATCGCCACGCTCTCGTGCCGCGCTCAGCAGCGTGTGAGCCTGTTCCAACTCGTTTTCCACCTCAGCCACTTGGCCGGGCTTGACACTGCGCCACCATGCCACCGCCGCAGCCCTGGCTTGCAGCCATGCGTCCGTGGCCATGGCACTTACCAACGCCGTTGCTGCGGTCAGTACCAGCGGATCCACGACCGCCCTCCCATGGCTACACGCGCCGAAAGTGAAATCTCACGGTGCCAACGAAGGCCACCCCGATGGCTCCGGCCCGGGCCGCCAGAGCACAACATGCGCCTGCGGTCCGTGGCGCCTCCCGCGACGACCAGAGTGCATCGCACGAAAGACCTGATGGCCCGCAGTGGCGCTGCGTCACCCGGATGAGGGCAGCGCGAGCGGAGACTTTGCGCCCCTTTGCGGCTTCCTATTGCGCACGGGGCGTGCGTCTACACAGTTGCACGCCGGAGCCGACCCATGAACTCTTCTCCGTCACCACCGAGTCGTCCCGCCTCGCGGGCTGGACGGCATTCGACGTCGATCAGTGCAGGGTCCCTAGGTCGGGGATCTGGGCTGCGGGGAGTCGAGGAGGCGGTGAAGTCGAACCCCTCGAGGGTGACCTGCTGCTCAAACTTCGCCGTTGTACACGCCAGTTGGCAGGGAACGGTCTCGTGGCGGGTGATCTCGTCCTGGCAGAGGACCTGGAGGAAGTCGAGGTGTCCGAGCTCGCCGCCTTGAGCCGGGCGATCCGAGCCTCGCGAGGGTCGGGGGTTTCGCCGACATCTTGGAGTGCCTGGAGCCGTCGTTCGAACTCGACGCGGAGGTGAGCATAGGGACGGGTGCCGTAGAACGCGGTGCGGTCGATGCCCGCTTCGCGGGCGAGGGTCTTGATGTCGCACTTTCCGCCGGTGGGATCTCGCCGCGCAGGAGCCGGTCCATGGCGCAACGGTGCGGTTCTCGTAACTCGGTCCGCTGGGCTGCGGAGATTCTCATGCGGACTCCTCTCGGGTGCCTGCGGTGCCGAGACTCAGTGGGGCCCTGAACGGCTGCTCGCGGCTGCTCGTCCGAGGCCCCCGCTTCCCGATGGCAGTGCCGCCGTCGGAGGGAGAGCTTTGGCCTCCTATCGAGATGAAGTTCCGGCTGGAGAACTTACGGACGTCGTCGGCTGCTCGGCCGGTCCGTCCTGGGAGCCCGTTCCGCCGCCGCTCAGGAGCGCCAGCACAACGAGCAGGATTAACAGGCCACCACCTCCCCCGGCCGTCGCCACGGCAGCAGGAGTGCTGATGCGGCGGTAGTGAGGCCGGACATAGGAGCCGTTGCGGTAGTGGCCCCGCACGCGTGTCGTCGCGCTTTCCGGAGCGGGTCGAGTAGGCACGGTCGCGCCAACGCGGGAGTAGGTGACAGGGCGGGTAGAGGAGGCGGTACCGGTCGACCGCCTGGAGCGGCGGTGGTGCGGCCGGACATAGGAACCGTCCCGGCGGTAATGCCCACGAACGTATGGCATCAGGGATTTCCTCGGGTGAGTAAGGCAGGAGCGGAGAGTGGGCCCAATTCGGGCGTAGCACGACGGTACAGGCGCCCACTGACAGTCGACGGGCGCCAACTCCGTTGATCTATAGGGTTGTTGAACGGTGTAGCGCTGCCGCCCCGTACGGGCTCACCGAGGCCGCCCGGGCGTTCGTCGGCCGGGGCCTGGCCGTAGTGTGCCGCGCACCTCTGCCTCGTCGACCTCGGGGCCAGTCATGCACACGCCACCGCCCGGGCACGGATGGCGCCGGAAGCCGCCCGCTCGGCTCCGTATCCAGTCGCCAATTGGCGACAGTCCTCACGACAGAGCAGACCCCTTCCGGGGCGGAGGGAGCTGCCTCAGCAGATCCCACAGCGGACGCGAGCCTGCCGCCCACTCGCTCAGCAGGCGCCGGTCCACCAGGTGCAGCCCCAGCCGTGGGGCCAGCGGAGCGCACTTGGAGGAGAAACGCCCGTTCGTCACCAGCACGACGACGTCCGCGCCGTGCAGCTGACGGCCCGTGCCGCTCAGCACATGCAGGTCCGGGGTACCGACCGCCGAGCCGGCCAGCCCCGCACGCCGGTGCTTGCACTGGATCACCCAGCGCCGCCCGAAGGGATCGGTGGCCGTCACATCCGCGCCGTTGTCGCCGGTGCCGCCGACCTGGGCCGCGTCCTTGCAGCCGTCGCGGCGCATCAAGTCCCGGACCGCGTACTCGAACTGCCGGTGATGCAGCGCATCAAGCTGAGACAGCGCGTACCGCAGCCCCCGTGCCCGCGCCTCCTCCCAACGGGCTTTCTCCCTGCGCTGATACAGCCACCCGCCGCCGAGAGCAGCCGCCACGACGACCAGCAGAACCAGAACCCACCAGTTCTCCGCCAACCAGTTCACCAGGGCCACGAACAGCGAGATCGCCACGGCGGCCGCCACCAGCACGGCCCCGAGTTCACCGTGCTGGGACTTCCTCGTCCGCCGCCGCCGTCCGCTCCTGCGCCGTGCAGGCCGCCGCGTCACCGGTCACCCCGATCCCACGGAATCGGATAGGAGACCGTGCGCGTCGGCAGCGGCCGCGCCTTCCGCTCCGTTCCCTCAAACCGGACCGGATACGACACCGTGGGCTTCGGCGCCGGCCGGGCCGCCTGCTTCTCTGGTCCAGTCCACTGAATCGGGTAGGACGTCGTGGGCAGCGGCCGGGGCGACGTTCCACTCCCGCCAGCGGCGGACCCGCCGCTCCCTCCCAGTACCACGACCGCTACGGCCACCGCGGCTAAGATCGTCATCTGTCCCCGCGCACCTGGGGCCCAGCGGTAATGCCCGCGCACCCGCGTTCCGTCAGCCTTCACGTACGAGTCGATCCAAGGCACTGACGCCTCCCCCTCAGTCGTCGATCCCCACGCAACAGGTCATGCTGACACGTGGCACTGACAACGCGTCACCCTTAGATCACGTCAAGTGATTGACGTGGCAGAGAATCGTCGCCCATCGGCGACGAGCGAGTGGCCTGCGGATCAGGACTGTGCGGGGCTCCGTCCCACACCCCGGCCCTCTCTGATCCAGGGAGTAGGCAGCTCGGCCCGGCCCCGCAAGAGGTCGGTGAGCTGCTTACGGGGGACAGCGGAACGCCTGTGGTCAGCATGGCCCCGCGAGGCCTCCCGTTAGACCGGCGGCCCGGCGCCTTCGCGCCGCTGCGAGGACCTGTTGGTTCGAGGAGAGCTCGGGGGAGGTGGCACCGCTGCGGCTAGCCCTGGTGCGGTGACCGCGCCGAGTCAGGATCCTGCCGCATCGGAGCATTTGTTGCGGTTTCGGCGGTCGAGCCGCACACGAGTGCAGCGCGCGCCGAGAAGAACTCGCGCGGCGTCAGCTGAACGCGATAGGCGACGTCTTGCTGTTCCTGGCTGCCCAGTAACACTGGCCCGCTGCGGACAGCACAGACACCGCTCACGCCGGCCGTCCTTGCGGCGGGCAGGTGGCGGAGGGCGGCTGCGGCACGCTCGCGTTCGGCGCGCAACCGAAGGAAGCCGCAAGCAACCACTCGGCGTTGACGGCGGACTTACGCCGCGACGGGTCCATGTGTCCTTCCATAGGTCGAACCGGTTCGAACGCTAACCGGATCGGGAAGCTAGCACCGAGGAAAACCGGCCAGCAATACCCGCGACAGGGAAACCTGCGGCGCATCGGCCTGTCGCCCGGGTGAGCCAGCCGCGAGATCCTGGTATTCGCAGGTGAGAGGCGGCGTGTGGCATTGCGGGCGGGGGCAGGTGCGCCTCCGTGAGGTTTCGTGGCGGTTACGGGAAGTGCCGAGATGCATTGACACGTCCGTGGCTTGTACTTACCTTCACTTCACGCGAACCGGTTCGACACCCGGTCGTCATCGGTATAGAGCCCCTCAGTATCAGCGGGCGACCTCGGTCTTCTTTCCCGAGGTCGCGTCGAACCGGTTCGAGCAGTTCGAGCAAGGAGTCCCGTGAACATCGGTGAGATCGCCAAGCGGGCAGGTGTCTCGCGCAGCACCGTGTCGTACGTGCTGAGCGGCAAACGGCCGGTGTCGGACGGCACCCGCCAGAAGATCCAGCGGGTCATCGACGAGCTGGGCTACCAGCCCAACGCGAGTGCGCGCGCCCTGGCGAACGGCCGGACCAACACCATCGGTCTGGTCTTCCCGCCGGCCGGTAACCACTACACCGGCATGCAGCTCGATTTCATCGGCAATGTCGTAGAGGCCGCCGCGGCCCAGGACTACGACGTGCTGCTCTCTCCGAGCGGTATGGACAGCGACCGCTCCTTCCAGCGGCTCCTGGGTGAGCGGCGGGTCGACGGGGCGATCCTGATGGAACTCCGGCTCCAGGACGACAGGTTCGACCACCTCAACTCGGTGGGCCTCCCCTCCGTCGCCATCGGTCGCACAGCACATCCGGAGAACGGCTGGTGGGTCGGCCTGGACCACACCGCGCTGGCGGAGGCCTGCGTCCACCACCTCGCCGACCTCGGGCACCGCACGATCGCCTTCGTCAACCGGCCCGAACAGCTCCTGCGAGCCGGGTACGAATCCGCTCACCGTGGTCTCGAAGGTTTCACCAAGGCCGCGGCGGAGCGCGGAGTCACCAGCCGGACGTACTGCTGCGGTGATGACGCATCCTCCGGCCAGGCATGTCTGGAGCGGATCCTGCACGACGAGCCGGCCACCACGGCGCTGGTCACGCTGAACGAGGCCGCGCTGGGCGGCCTCTATCGGGGTCTGGCCAAAGCCGGCCGCCATGTGCCGCGCGACTTCTCCGTCACCGGCGTCGTCGCCAGCCGGTGGGCGGAGACGGTGACCCCGCAGCTCACGGCCGCGGACGTGCCCGCGGAACAGATGGGCCGCCTCGCCGTCGACCTGCTGGTCGAGCGGCTCGACCATCCCGACGCGCCGGCCCGGCATCACCTGCTCGCGCCGCCGATCTCACTGCGGGCCAGCACCGGGCCCGCGAGCACCGGGCCCGCAAGCACCGGGTGACCCGGCGACGTACGGGCTGAATCCGGCTCCGGCATGAACACCTGACGCCCGCCCCTGTAACCAGTAGCACCCTCCGCGTCCCGCCCACCCTTCCCCTCGTACGCCCTGAGCTGTCTTACCGAACTGCCTTACCGGCCGATCGGCCGACTGAAGCCCTCTCATCACCCTCCCTGGCACGCCCATGCCAAAAACCAGAGGAACAGCCCCATGAACAGCCGAATGAACAGATCCACCAGACGCCGTCTCGCCGCCGCGGCCATGACCGTCGTCGCCCTCACCGCCGCCACCACCGCATGCTCCTCCGGCGACGGCAACACGTCCGCGAAGCCGGCGGACGGCGGCACGTACACCATCTGGGACCCCTACCCGCAGTTCGACAAGAGCTCGGCGTGGGCGAAGCTGCTGGACAACTGCGGCACCGAAGCCGGTGTGAAGATCAAGCGGACGGCGTTCGACACCAGCGACCTGACCAACAAGGCGCTGCTGGCGGCGCAGCAGGACAACTCCGCCGACGTGCTCATCGTCGACAACCCCGTGGTGTCGACCCTGGCCGAGGGCGGGGTGCTGACCACGACCGACGACAACAAGCTGGACACCTCGAAGGCGGACCCGAACCTCATCGCGGCCGGTCAGGCGGGCGGGAAGACGTACGGCACGCCGATCGGCGCCAACACCCTGGCCCTCTACTACAACAAGAAGGTCCTCAAGGCCGCGGGCGTGGACATCGCCTCGGTGAAGGACTGGGCCTCGCTGACGGCGGCGCTGGCGAAGGTCGAGAAGGCGGGCAAGAAGGGCATCACCTTCTCCGCGATCGGCACGGAGGAGGGCAGCTTCCAGTTCCTGCCATGGTTCTGGGGCTCCGACGCGAAGCTGACCGAACTCGACTCGGCCGAGGGCGTCTCGGCGCTGCAGCTGTGGACCGACTGGCTGAAGAAGGGCTACGCGCCCAACTCGGTGATCAACAACACTCAGACCACCAGCTGGCAGGAGTTCGCGAGCGGCGACTTCGCGTTCGCCGAGAACGGCACCTGGCAGCTCGCGGGCGCCGAGAAGGCCGGCTTCGAGTACGGGGTCATCCCCGTCCCGGCCGCCAAGGGAGGCAACGCCGCCGCCCCGACAGGCGGGGAGTTCGTCACCATCCCGGTGCAGGGCGACGCCGGCCGCTACGCCACCTCGCAGAAGCTTGTGTCCTGCCTGACCAGCTCGCAGAACCTGCTCGACACCGACACCACGCTGTCGTACGTCGCGCCCACCGGTGAGGTGCAGGACAAGCAGGTCGCGGCCGACCCGAAGCTGAAGCCCTGGGTGGACGCCGTCAAGGCCGCCAAGGGACGTACCAGTGACGACCTCGGCACGAAGTACCCCAAGATCTCCGAGCAGATGTGGAAGGCGGTCCAGTCCGCCCTCAGCGGGTCACAGTCGCCGAAGGACGCGCTCACCGCGGCGCAGGACGCCGTCAAGTAACCGGAACCCGGGGCCTGTTGATGAACCGCACGACACAGCTGCCGGACCGTCGGACCGCGCATGACCGGAACGGGGCGGCCACCGCCGCCCCGCCCCCGCCGCGCAGGGCGCCACGGCGCCGTCCCACCTCCCAGCAGTGGGCCGCCTGGGGATTCCTCGCCCCGGTGACCCTCTACCTCATCCTCTTCTACGCCTATCCGCTCTACCGCAACGTCGACCTGAGCCTCAGGAACTACACGGTTCGCTCCTTCGTCCAGGGCGACGCGCCCTTCACGGGCCTGGAGAACTACCTGAAGGTCTTCGACGACCCGACGTTCGCCCCCGCACTGCTGCACACTGTGGTGTTCACGGTGGTGTCGCTGGTCTTCCAGTACGCCATCGGCTTGGCCCTCGCGGTCTTCTTCACCCAGCACTTCCGGCTCTCCGCGACGCTGCGCGCCCTGTTCCTCGTACCGTGGCTGCTGCCGCTGATCGTGTCGGCCTCCACCTGGTCGTGGATGCTCAATAGCGACTCCGGTGTCGTCAACGCCGCCCTGCACGCCGTCGGCATCGACGCGGTGAACTGGCTGACCTCACCGTCGTGGTCGCTGACCTCCGTGATCCTCGCGAACGTCTGGATCGGCGTCCCCTTCAACCTGGTGGTGCTCTACAGCGGTCTGCAGTCCATCCCCGCCAGCCTGTACGAGGCGGCCGCCCTCGACGGCGCGAACGCCTGGCAGCGCTTCTGGCGCATCACCTTCCCGCTGCTGCGCCCGGTGTCCGCCATCACCCTGCTGCTCGGTCTGGTCTACACGCTCAAGGTCTTCGACATCATCTGGATCATGACCAAGGGCGGCCCGGCCGACTCGTCCACCACCTTCGCCACCTGGTCCTACCAGCTCGGCTTCGGCAACCTGCTGCCCGCCTTCGGTCCCGGTGCGGCCGTCGGCAACCTGCTCGTCGTCGCCGCCGTGGTCTTCGGCCTGGTGTATCTGAGGGTCCAGCGAAAGCAGTACGCCTCATGACCACCGTGACCACAGCGACCACCGTGACCACACCACGACCGCGCCCCCGTCCGCGCCGGGGCCGGAGCCGGGGGCGGGGCCGGACCACCTGGTGGCAGACGGCGACGGGCCTCGCGCTCACGGCGGTCATGCTCTTCCCGGTCTACTGGATGCTGAACGTGTCCTTCACCCGCGACCAGGACATGCGCAAGTCGCCGCCCGACTGGTTTCCCGTGCACGGCACGCTGGACGGCTACCGTGCCGTCCTCGACCAGCAGCTTCCCTATCTCGCCACGAGCCTGGTCATCGGCCTGGGCACGGTCGTGCTGACCGTCGCGCTGGCCGCGCCCGCCGGCTACGCCCTGGCCAAGCTGCGCCCACGTGGCGGCGGAGTGCTCAGCTTCCTCTTCCTGGTCGCCCAGATGATCCCCGGCATCATCATGGCGATGGGCTTCTACGCCATCTACCTCAGCCTCGGCCTGCTCCAGTCGGTCCCCGGCCTCATCGTCGCGGACTCCACCCTGGCCGTCCCCTTCGCCGTACTCATCTTCACCGCGTTCATGTCCGGCATCCCCGGCGAACTGCTCCAGGCCGCGAAGACGGACGGAGCCGGACCCCTGCGCACCTTCTGGTCGATCGTCCTGCCCATGAGCCGCAACTCGATCGTCACGGTGTCCCTGTTCGCGTTCCTGTGGTCCTGGTCCGACTTCATCTTCGCCAGCACCCTCGTCAACGGCGGCGCCCACGAACCGATAACCCTCGGCATCTACCAGTACATCGGCAACAACAACCAGGAGTGGAACGCCATCATGGCCACCGCCGTCGTGGCCTCGCTGCCCGCTGCCGTGATCCTCGTCCTCGCCCAGCGCTACGTCGCCGCAGGCGTGACCGCCGGAGCCGTCAAGGACTGACCTCCGCCTGACGCCGATCCGGCCACCGCACACCTCTCCACACCCACCGCTGAAGAAACGAGTAACCCCTCATGACCGCGGCCCGATCCGGACCGGCCTTCTCCATCCGTGACATCCCGTTCAGCATGTACGGATCCTGGTTCGACATCTCGCCCGTGGTGGCGGAGAAGACGTACGCCGAGGACCTCCACCTGGTCTCCCACCAGAACGGCATGCACGCGGTCCTGTGTTTCGTCCCCCTGGACACGGCGACAGGTGACCGGGCGGAGAACGTCGTGGAGGCGACACCGAGCCGACTCAGCTGGACCGGTGCGGGCGGACGGATCGACCTCGCCTATGAGGCTCCGGACACCGTTCGCCTGCGCGGCGAGGGACTGGACCTGCGCATCGCCGCGGCGGCGAACACCCTGACCCCGTTCAGCGGCAGCTACTTCTACCGCGACCCGGTGGACGGCGCGTACATGTTCACCTCGTACGAGACCGGTCGTCGCTACCGGATCACCGTGCTGTCCGGCACCGTGGCCGACTCGTCCGGCACAGAGGCCCTCGGCAGCGGCGACCGCGGTGTCACCGTCGCCGCCAGCGCCAGCGCTAGCGCCAACGCCAACGCCGATGCCCACGGTGTCTGGGAGATCGCCGTCGAGGAGTTCGACTCGGCACGGCGGCCCTTCACCCCCTCGGCGACGTTCGACGAGGTCGTGGCGACAGCGCAGCGTCAATTCGCCGAATTCGTCGACCTGGTGGCCCCCTGGCGCTCGTCCGGCACCCCGGCCGCCGAACTCGCCGCCTACGTGCTGTGGTCCGCGACCGTACGCCCTGCGGGCCTGGTCACCCGGCCCGCGGTGCTGATGTCCAAACACTGGATGGACAAGGTCTGGAGCTGGGACCACTGCTTCAACGCCCTCGCTCTGGCGCCCGGTTCACCTGACTTGGCCTGGGATCAGTTCTCGCTGCCCTTCGACCACCAGGACGACAGTGGGGCGCTGCCCGACTCGGTCACCCACTCCGAGATCCTCTACAACTTCGTCAAACCGCCCATCCACGGCTGGGCCCTGGGCCGTCTGCGCCGACGCCTCCCCGAACCCCTACACCTCGACCAGGCGGAAGTGGCCGAGACGTACGACAGGCTGAGCCGCTGGACCGACTTCTGGCTCACCACCCGGCGGGCACCCGGCGCGGCCCTGCCGCACTACCAGCACGGCAACGACAGCGGCTGGGACAACGCCACGACCTTCGACCCCCAGCGAGTGATTGTCACCGCCGACCTGGCCGCCTTCCTCATCCTCCAGTTGCGTGAACTCGCCTTCCTGGCCACCGAGTTGGGGCGCTCCGACGACGCCTGGCAGTGGACGCGCACGGCTGAGGCGACCCAGGCCGCGATGCTCGACCAGCTCTGGACCGGTGACCGGTTCGTCGCCCGCGCAGTCCACAGCGGGGACACCTGGAGCACCTCCAGCCTGCTCGACCTGATGCCGATCGCGCTGGGTGAGCATCTGCCGGAGGGCGTCAGCGCCGTGCTGGCTGACCGTATCGAGGCACACCTCACCGAGCACGGCCTGGCCACCGAACTGCCCACCTCACCGCACTACCTGCCCGACGGCTACTGGCGAGGCCCGATCTGGGCCCCCGCCACCGTTCTCGTCGAGGACGGCCTGCGCCGCGCCGGCCACCAGCGCCTGGCGGACGAGATCAGCGCCCGCTTCCGCACCCTGTGCGAGACCAACGGCTTCGCCGAGAACTTCGACGCCCTGACCGGGGCGGGCCTGCGCGACCGTGCCTACACCTGGACCGCCAGCAGCTACCTCCTCCTCGCCGAGGCCCACGAACTCCGCCGTACCGCGAATGTCGCGCCGACCGGCGGATGAGACCACCTGGGCGCCCCGCCCAGGCAGCACTCCCCCCAGGAGACCCGCACATGTCCACACCCCGCATCCTTCCCCCGCCAAGACGCACCCCCAGAACCGGCACCGCGGGAGGCCGTCGCCTCCGCACCTCCACCGCGCTCGCCGTGCTGCTCGCGTCGCTCGCCGCCGTCGCCCTCCCCGGCACCGCGGCGCAGGCCGCCGACACCACGGTCACCGTTGACTTCGCCACGGCCGGGGGCGCCCCCGCCTACGGCGCCTCGGGCACGATCTACGGGATGACCGAGGACGGTTCGCTGCCCCAGGACCACTTCTACGACGACATCAAGTGGCAGTTCATGCGGGCCGGCGGGGCCCAGCTGGACAACCCCGGCGGGTGGGTCGCCGGCAGGTACGACCGCCGCTGGAACTCCACCCGCGTCCAGTACCAGCGCACCAAGGAGCTGGGCGGGACCTTCGTCATCCTGCCGCACGACCTGTGGGGCGCCGACGGGACCACCAGCCCCACCTTCCCCGGTGACAACGGCGACTGGTCCGCCTTCGACTCCTTCTACGACCGCCTCATCGCCGACGTGCAGGCGGCCGGCATGACCGACGTCCAGTGGGACATCTGGAACGAACCCGACTGGACTCCCTTCTGGGATCGGTCGCAGGCCCAGTACCTGGAGATGTGGAAGCGCGCCTACCAGCGGATCCGAGCCGCCATCCCGGGCGCGGTCGTCGTCGGCCCCAGCAGCGCCTTCAAGCCGGCTTCGAACGGATCGACGTGGTGGAACACGTACCTGGACTACGTGAAGGCGAACAACGTCGAGCCGGACATCTACAGCTGGCACGACCTGCCGGGTGACCCGGTCGCCGATGCCAACGCTGTGCGATCGAAGCTGTCGGCGCGGTCGATGACGACGAGCCGTCCGTTCCAGGTCAACGAGTACGCCAGCACCAGCGAGCAGAACCCCGGTCGTGGCGGCTGGTACATCTCGCGCCTGGAGCGGGCGGGGGCGGACGGCCTGCGCGCGAACTGGGCCTCCGCCGGCAACCTGCACGACTTCCAGGCGAAGCTGCTGACCAAGACCGGCAGTCAGTACCTGCCGCTGGGGGAGTGGTTCCTCTACCGCTACTACGGTTCGCAGACCGGCAACATCGTCAAGGTCACCCCGGGCACCGGCACCGACGCCCTGGCCACCAAGGACAACACCGCCAAGAACGCGAAGATCCTGCTCGGCAGCAACGGAAACACGGGCAACATCACCGTCGGCCTCGACCGCCTGGACACCACCGGCGTCGTCGAGAACGGCCGTGTACGTGCGGTCGTGCAGCGCGTCCCGGACAACGGCGGCGCCGCCGTGACCGGACCGGTCACCGTCTCCGACCAGACCCTGACCGTCAGCGGCAACTCCGCTTCGGTCACCGTGCCCTGGACGGACGCCAGGGACGGCTACACCGTCACCCTGCTCCCGCCGTCCGACACCACGATCTCGACGGTCGCGGTCGCCCAGCACAGCAACCAGTGCCTGGACGACACCAACCGGTCCACGGCCAACGGCACGCAGTACCAGCAGTACCACTGCGAGGGCGGCTACCAGCAGATGTTCGACTTCAAGCCGGTCGCCGGCCGGGCGAACGCCTACACGGTGGTCAACCAGCACAGCGGCAAGTGCCTGGACGTCTCGGGACGCTCCACGGCCGACGGTGCCGCCGTCATCCAGTACACGTGCAACGGCGCCACCAACCAGATGTTCACTCTCAACGCCGTCACCGCGCTCGGCAACAGCAAGGACTACCAGCTGGCCGCGGTGCACAGCGGCAAGTGCGTCGACGTCAGCGAGATCTCGACGGCACCCGGCGCGAAGATCCACCAGTGGACCTGCGACCCGGCGAGCGCACTGAACACCAAGAGAAACCAGATCTGGCGCCTGCTCGGCAAGAGCTGAGGTCCGGCAAAGAGCGGGACGCGGCGCGTTACCCGCGCGCTCGACCAGGTCGGGGAGCCGGGAGCTGCGGCCCCCTCGTCGGGCTCGGTGGCCTGCGTCTCCTCGGCGCGGCTGTCGGGCGTGCTCATGGCGGCCTCCTCGTCCCGGAACTCATCAAAGCCGGCATCGGCCGGTCGGACCGTCACACCTGGTCCGGTCGGCCCGACCGCGGGCCAGGGGCTCCCACCTGCCCGGGACCCGCGACCTCACGACCGTGAGGTCCGCCAGGGCCTGCTGCGCCAGAAACCTGCTGTGGTGACCGGCAAGCGCTGGTCGGCCGGTGGCCGGGCTCGAACTGACCAGATCACTCCGTTACGGGCAGGCACTCGGCGAGCAGGTCGACGACGTCGCGCCAGGCTCGCTGCGCGTGCCGTGGGTGGTGGCCGACGCCGGGGAGCACGGTCTGGTCGACCGGCGGGTGGTGGAAGGCGTGCAAGGCGCCGCCGTAGACCGCGAGGCGCCAGTCGACGCCCGCGGCCTGCATCTCGGCGGTGAACGCGTCCCGTTGGGCGGGCGGCATGATCGGGTCTTCCGACCCGACTCCGGCCCACACCGGGCATCGAATGCGCGCCGCCTCGCCCGGTCGGCCCGTGGTCAGTGCGTTGACTGTCCCGATCGCGCGCAGGTCGACGCCGTCGCGCCCGAGTTCGAGCACGATCGCGCCCCCGGTGCCGTAGCCGATGGCGGCGATCCGGTCGGGGTCGGTCCGCGGTTCGGCGCGCAGCACGTCGAGCGCCGCGTGGCCGATGCCCCGCATGCGGTCGGGGTCGGCGAGCAGCGGGAGGCAACGCGCCAGCATCTCCTCGGGGTCGGTGAACCAGCGCCCGCCGTGGATGTCGAAGGCCAGCGCCACGTACCCCAGTTCGGCGAGGGCGTCGGCCCGGCGGCGCTGGAAGTCGTTCAGCCCTGTCCCCTCGGGCCCGACCAGGACCGCGGGCCGGCGGTCGGCACCGGCCGGGAGCGCGAGGTGCCCGATCATCGTCAGGCCGTCGGCCGGGTACTCGACCGTACGCGTGGTAACTGTCGTCATGAGATGGACTGTATTGATCGCCGAGCCTGGTCGGGCCACTGTTCTGCCGCTGGCAGAACAGCGCGGGTGCGCCTCTGAAATGCGGCGATGGCTCACGGATCCGACACCAGGTCCCAGCAGCCCAGGGCCGTTCGTACGCCGGTCAGTGGCTGTCGGCGGGTTCGCCGCTGAGCGTCGTGTGGATGCGGGCGCTGGGGACAGCCGGTTGCCGCCTTGTTCGACGGCAACCGGCCTTCGTTGTGGGGCGGATGTCGCCGCCGACAGGCCGGTGATGGTTGGACGGTGTGCGCTGTGCCGCCCGACTACCACCGGATCGCTGTCAGGCGGTGGTGCGGAAGGGGCCGGTGACCTCGTAGGTGATGCCGCCGGAGGAGCTGCCGGAGGTGCCGCGCTGGCTGGAGAAGTACAGCCGCCTGCCGTCGGGGGAGAAGGCCGGGCCGCAGATCTCCGAGCCGGACTGGCCGGTGATCCGCAGGAAGGGGGCGACGATGTCGTCGGGGGTGATGATGCAGATCTCCATGTTGCCGCCGTCCTCGGCGACGAACAGGTCGCCCGACGAGCTGCCGGTGACGTTGTCCACGCCGGTCAGCGGTGCGGTGCCGCCTGTGACCAGGCTGTCGTCGTAGGCCAGTTCGTAGGTGCTGTTGAGCAGGTTGAGCTGCCAGACGCGGTTGTCGCCCTTGGTGGTGAACCAGACGGTGTCGCCGGCGTAGTGGCAGCCCTCGCCGCCGTTGAAGATCTTGGCGCTGGAGACCTGGTCGCGGGTGTAGGTGGGGGAGCCGTCCGGGTCGGGCACGTTGGTCCAGGTGAAGGTGCCGGAGGTGCCGGTGCCGGCGACCAGTACCTGGAGCGTCCCGGAGGACAGGTCGCCCCAGGTGGTGGGGATGAACCGGTAGAAACAGCCGTCCGATTCGTCCTCGGTCAGGTAGATCGCCTTGCGTACCGGGTCGGCGGCGGCCGCCTCGTGCTTGAAGCGGCCCATCGCGTCGCGGCGGAGGGCGGCCTTCACACCCCACGGGTCGGTCTCGTAGACGTAGCCGCGGCTCACTTCCTCACAGGACAGCCAGGTGTTCCACGGGGTGGCGCCGCCCGCGCAGTTGTTCCGCGTGTTGGACAGGATCCGGTAGGCACCGGTGATGGAGCCCGTGGAGTTGAACTTGACGGCGCCCGCGCCGCCACCGGTTCCCATCTCCGAGTTGGAGACGTAGATCCAGCCCGTGCCGTCGGCGAAGCACGCGCCGCCGTCGGGGGCGCTGTGCCAGGTGTACGAGGTGCCGGGGACGGTCTGGCTGGAGCGGGCGATGACTCTGCTGGTGAAGCCGGACGGCAGCATGATCCCGTTGGCGTCGGCGGCCAGCAGGCCGCCGTACGGGCTGGTGCCGTTCTGGGCGGGGGCCGCGTAGGCGGCGCCGTGCATGAGGGTGCCGCCGAAGACGGCGGTCGAGGTGCCGATCACTGCACCGCGGAGGAAGTTGCGACGTTCCACAGCTGCTCCTTCGTCAAAGAGGGGCGAGTGGTGACTTGTTGAGCGCCGCCGACTGGTCACAGGGAACGTAGAGGCCGCTGGCAGGTGAGGTAAGGCTCCTTTGGACCAACTCTTTCCGGCCGACCGGTGAGTAGATGTGGTGCAGAAACGATCATTTCGGCACCAGATGAACGATCAGGGAATCCTCTAGGTCAAGTGATGGAGATTCCTTGCCGGTTGGTGACATCGCTCGCCTTCGTCGCAGCTGTGCTGTCGGCAGCGCCCGAGCGCACGGTCGGGTGCTCGCATCGCCTGGCAAGGAGACTCGGTGCAACGTGGACGGACCGCGTCGTCGTCCAAGCCGGCGCCGCCGGTGAACCCACCGGTCTCCCGTGCTTCGAGCGCCCACCGTCCGAAACCTCATCGGGCCAGGCTGAAGGTGAAGGAGAACTCGGCCGGGCCGGCGTCGAGGTGGTGCTGGGGCAGGGCGCCCGGGCCGCAGGACTGGGTGCCGATGCCGTGCTGGGCGTGGTCGAGGTTGAGCCACACCGTGTCCCCGGCCCGCAGGTCCGGGGTGTGCCCGGCGGCGTCGAGCTGCTCGGTGGTCCAGCGGCGGGCGGTGAACCAGAAGGCGGGCTCGCCGTCGATCCGCAGGCCGGAGCCGTGCTCGTCCTTCAGCCGGGCCCAGCGGACGTCGGCCCGCGCGCCGTTCTCCTGCGGCCGCACATACGGGGTCTGCAGGGCGTCCACCGTGGACGACCAGAGTCCGATGCGGGAGGCGGCCCGGGTGTCGGGGTACGCCTCGCCCGGTCCGCCGCCGTACCACTCGGCCCGGCCGTACGCCGCCGGCAGCCCGAGCCGTACGCCCAGCCGGGGCAGCGGGCAGCTCCACGCGCCCTCCGGGGTGACCGAGACCGCGAGGTGCAGCCGGTCGCCGTCGGCGGTCCAGCGGTAGTCGGCGCGCAGGCCGAGGTCGGTGGCGGCGGGGGCGACGCGGGTCCGTACGGTCAGCGCCTCGTCGGTCGGCTCCACCCCGTCGAGGCGGTGGCGCATCCGGTGCAGGCCCAGCTCGCGCCAGATCAGGCCGTAGCGGCGATCCGGCTGCCAGGGCGCGCCGTTGTCGTTGTCGGTCGGCGCCCGCCACACATCAAGACGCGGGCCGGTGACCGGGATGCCGCCGATGCGCGTGAGCGCTCCGCTCGCGGCGTCGAAGACGCCGGGGCCAAGAGCGAGGGTGCCGCTGCCGGCCGGGCCCCGCTGGGGACGGGCCGCCGGGGCGGTCCGCGGGCGGCTCACCTGTCCCCGCGTGTCGGCGGGCAGCTGCGCCCAGGCGATCTCGTGCCCGGCCTTCGCCCACGGGGTTTCCTGGCCGAGGACGGCGCGCACGGTCCACAGCGCCTCGCCGGCGCGGTCGGTGGCGGGCGGCTCGGGGAGCTTCAGCTCCGCGGACTCGCCGGGTGCGACCGGCGGCACGGACAGCGGGCCGTCGGCGACGGTCAGGCCCTCGATCTCGTACGACCAGACGAAGGCGAGATGCGACAGGTCGGCGAAGTCATGGGTGTTGGTGATCCGCAGGGTGCCGGCGGGACCGTCGCCCTCGATGCGGACCGGCTCGACGACCTTCTTGTACTCGGTCAGGCCCGGGGAGGGGGTGCGGTCGGGGAAGAGCAGTCCGTCGCAGACGAAGTTGCCGTCGTGGAGCTCCTCGCCGAAGTCGCCGCCGTAGCCGTGTCCGTGCTCCGGGTGGGCGATGCCGTGGTCGATCCACTCCCAGACGAAGCCGCCCTGGCAGCGCGCGTGCGTCTCGAAGAGCCGCTGGTACTCGCTGAGTCCGCCGGGGCCGTTGCCCATGGCGTGGGCGTACTCGCAGAGGATGAAGGGCAGGGCGCGCCGGTGGGCGTCCAGCTCCGGGTCGTCCAGAGGGGCTTCCGCACGGCGGCCGATGAGGTCCACCTCGGCGTGCTCCGGGTACATCCGCGAGTAGATGTCGGTGTCCGTGCAGGACGGGTCGCCCTCGTAGTGGATGGGCCGGGAGGTGTCCCGTCCCCGGATCCAGTGGGCCATGGCGGTCAGGCCCCGGCCGGTGCCGCACTCGTTGCCCAGCGACCACAGGACGATCGAGGGGTGGTTCTTGTCGCGCTCGACCATGCGCTCGGCCCGGTCCAGCAGGGCCGGGATCCAGCGGTCGTCGTCCACCGGATTGTCGCGCCAACCGAGGTCGACGAAGCCGTGGGTCTCCAGGTCGCACTCGTCGATCACCCAGAGACCCAGCTCGTCGCAGAGGCTGAGGAAGGCCGGGTGCGGGGGATAGTGGGAGTTCCGTACGGCGTTGATGTTGTGCTGCTTCATCAGCAGCAGGTCCTGGCGCATCGTCGACAGATCGACCGTCCGGCCGGTCTCCGGGTGGAACTCGTGCCGGTTGACGCCCCGGAAGAGGATCCGCCTGCCGTTGACCTTGAGGACTCCGTCCTCGACGACGACCGTGCGGAAGCCGATCCGCAGCGGGATCCGCTCGCCCTCCGTGACCAGCTCGCCCTCGTACAGCCGCGGCAGCTCCGCCGACCACGGTTCGACGGGCAGCGTCACGGTCTCGCCCGTCGCGATGTCGATGCCCAGACCGGGCAGGGTGACGCGCCCGCCCGGCTCGCTGTCCACCCGCAGGGTGCCGGAGCCGTCGCGGTGGTCGTAGGAGGCGTGCACAAAGAAGTCACGCACCGCGCCCTCGGGCCGGTGCAGCAGCGTCACGTCCCGGAAGATGCCGGGCAGCCACCACTGGTCCTGGTCCTCCAGATACGAGCCCGCGGACCACTGGTGCACCCGTACCGCCAGCACATTGCCCTCCGGCCGCAGCAGCCCGCCGACGGAGAACTCGTGCGGCAGCCGGCTGCCCTGGAAGACGCCCAGTTCCTGCCCGTTGAGCCAGACCCGGGCGCAGGACTCCACGCCCTCGAAGCGCAGCAGCGCGTCACCGCCCGAGGCCGCCGCCGGCCAGTCCCCGGGCAGGTCGAAGGCGATCCGGTGGTCGCCGGTCGGGTTCTCCGTCGGCACCCGCGGCGGGTCGACCGGGAAGGGGTAGAGGGTGTTGGTGTACGCGGGCGCTCCGTGCCCTTGCAGCACCCAGTGGCCGGGGACCGGCAGCTCGTCCCAGCCGTGGTCGTCGAACTCCGGGCGGGCGAAGGACTCGTCCTCCGTCGTCGCCGTCGGGGACAGCCGGAAGCGCCAGGTGCCGTTGAGACTCAGCCGGCGCGCGTCCGAGGTGCTGGTCCATGCGCGGGGCGGCAGGGCCCCGCTGCCCGGCGAGACGTCCTCGTAGTAGGGGAGTCCGGCGAAGTCGATCATGCTCAATCCTGCTCCTCGGTCAGCCCTTGATCCCTGTCTGCGACTTCCTGGACCAGCGGCGCCGGAGGAGGACGAAGACCAGGGCAAGGGGCAATATCGATCAATATCGATACGGCGGCCGCCATAAAGATCAGACGGATGGTGGCGGTCGGTGCGGTGGGATACGAGGCAGCGCGACCTGCGCTGTCCAGGCGTGTTGGTCCTGGCCGATGACCAGAGGCTGGAGAAAGGCGTTCCGGCCGTTGGTGCCGCAGCAGCGCGCCCTGCGGCGCCGTTGCTGTCGGGCAGCATGATCACGCCGGTGAGGGTCGCGAACCGCCTTCTCGTTGAGGGCGTCACCCGCCGCCATCGAGATCGGTGCGCTGGCGGAGTACCCGTAGCTCGTGGCCGAGAGGCTGCATCTCGTACAGCTTCCCGCGTGCGTTGTCGCTGCGATCAGACGTGTGGCCGTTGCGATGGGTGAGAACGTGACGATGAAGTGCGCCGTCTAGCTGGGGGAGGACGGTGGGGGTGCGGTCGAGCCCCGGACGACGAGTTCGACCGGTGGGTCGCTCGCCGGTGGCATTTGGGTGTCGGGCTTTTCGATGGCGTGGACGAGAAGCCTGAGGCCGTCTCCGGCTGCGGCGTCGAACGGCTGGCGCACGGTGGTCAGGGGTGGGGTGACGTGGGCGAAGACGGGGTTGCCGTCGAAGCCGACGACGCTGACGTCGTGGGGCACGCGCCGACCGGCTTCCGTCAGGGCGTGGATCAAGCCGATCGCCATGTCGTCGCCCGAGACGAAGACCGCGGTCACCTCGGGGTCGGCGGCCAGTTCGCGGCCCGCCAGGTAACCGGAGTCGGCCGACCAGTCGCCTTCGACGAGGGGCGGTTGGTGCCTGCCGCGTGCCGCCAGTGCTGCTCGCCATCCCTCGACACGGTCCCTGGCGGCGTACCAGCGCAGCGGTCCGGCGAGGTGGTGGACGGTCTGGTGTCCCAGATCGAGCAGGTGGTCCGTGGCGGCCCGCGCCAGCAGATCGGCGCCGACCCCCGCGGTCACCGCTCGAGGGCCGCCGAAGGCCGACGGTGCGCCGAGGAAGAGGACCGGCACGTCGACGCGTACGGACACCTCTCCTTCGATGACGGGCTCGGAGACGATGATGCCGTCCACTCCCTGCTCCAGGAGGGAGTCCACGGCGCGGGCGATATCGTCCGGTTCGCCGTCCAGTGTGCTGACCACTCGGAGTGCGTAACCGGAGTCCCGCACGGCTTTCTCGATGGCCACGAGCAGTGAGGCGGTTCCGTACCCGGCCGTCCCCAGAGCGACCACACCGATGGAACGTGTTCGTCCGGAGGCCAGTGCCCGGGCCGCGTTGTTCAGCCGGTAGCCGAGTTCCTCGGCGGCTTCGAGGACGCGTTGCCGTACGGCGTCGGAGACGTAGGGCTCGTTGTTGAGTACCCGCGACACGGTCTTGCGTGAGACGCCGGCCAGTTGGGCGACATCGGCACTGCGGGGCACAGCGGGGCTCCCGCCCCCTCCTACCACTCGTGTCACGGTGTCTCCTCTGGCCGAACGCGGGAATCCCTACGCGGGAATCCTTCGAGGTCCGCTGTATGACCGCGCGGTCATTGTCTACGCAGTCCGAGATCGCGCGTCAAGGGTGTGCGCACGGTTTCCTTCAACCTCGCGCCCTGGCGGAGAAGCAGGGAGTCAGGTGTCGGGCGACGCCCTGCCTGCGGCGCAAAACTGCCTCTGCAAAAAAGGTCCCGCCGGAGGGAAGTGGCGCTGTGCGCGCTATTGACGCGTGCTCCTCCGGCTGCGTAGATATGACCGCGCGGTCAGTGACCGCGCGGTCATACGGTCGATCTCGCCTGATGCAGGCATACGCAGTCGGGAGACTTCATGGCACGAGCAGTGAGGCGGAGCGCGGGTTCGCCCGCACCCCGCAGCGAGGACGTGGCCCGTGTGGCCGGGGTCTCGCGCAAGACCGTGTCGCGGGTCCTCAACAACGAGCCCTACGTCTCCGACGCCGTACGGCAACGCGTCCTCGAAGCCGCCGAGGAACTCGGCTACCGGCTGAACAACGCGGCCCGGGCACTGGCCTCCGGACGAACACGTTCCATCGGTGTGGTCGCCCTGGGGACGGCCGGGTACGGAACCGCCATGCTCCTCGTGGGCATCGAGAAGGCCGTACGGGACGCCGGCTACGCACTGCGTATGGTCAGCACACTGGACGGCGAACCGGACGATATCGCCCGCGCTGTGGACTCCCTCCTGGAGCAGGGCGTGGACGGCATCATCGTTTCCGAGCCCATTGTGGAAGGAGAGGTTCCCGTCAGAGTCGATGTGCCGGTCCTCTTCCTCGGCGCACCGCCGGCGTTCGTTTCTGCCCGGACCCTGACGGTGGGGGTGGGCGCCTATGAACTGGCGCGGGCGGCCACCGATCACCTGCTGAATCTGGGACACACGACGGTTCATCACCTCGCGGGTCCCGGGCGGTGGTACGCCTCGAAGGACCGTGTCGAGGGCTGGCGGGCGGCGCTGTCGGCACGGGGTGCGCACGAACCGCCGGTGATCGAGGGGGACTGGTTACCCACCTCCGGCTACGCGGCAGGCCGCGAACTGGCTGCGGACAGCTCCGTGACCGCCGTGTTCGTGGCGGGCGACGACATGGCCGTCGGCATGATCCACGCCCTGCGCGAAGCCGGGCGCAGTGTGCCGGAGGACATCAGCGTCGTGGGTTTCGACGGCAATCCCGTCTTCGCCTACGTCGTTCCTGCCCTGACCACCGTGCGTCAGCCCTTCGACGCCGCGGCACGGGAAGGAATCAGGCTGCTCGTGCACGCCATCGAGGAGCCGGAGACCGGCCTGCCTCCGGCGGGTGATCCGCCGGTCGAACTCGTCGTCCGCGGCTCGACCGCACCTCCGCCGGCCCGGAAGGCCCCGATACGCGGGCGGCGCATGGCCTCCGGCTCGAGCGGCTCGGCACACGCACCCCCGGCCGGGGGCGGACCGCCCACCACCGACTGATCCGCGTTCATCGGCCCGAGCGGCACCCCGCTCGTGGCCGGGCGGTGCGCCTGCCGGGCTCGCCGCACCTCAACCACCTTCCACCACCGTGGACTTCCGCAGTACGGCACGTGACGCACGTGACTACGTGACGCACGTGACGCACGTGCCGGCCGCACCCCAAGCGCGACGCAGGCCCCGACACGGCGACGCCGACGCCCCCGGTAGCGACGTCCGCGCCTCAGCTCTGCTCACGCCTCACCCTCCCCCCCCATGCGCAGCGCCTCGCCAGGCACTCCGTCCCTCTGCCCATCGTCTTCCCAACGTCTGCCCTTTGGCGGGAGTTCACCATGCCCAGATCCTTCGTTCCCACGTCCTCCATGAGCCGTCGGCGGTTCCTCGCCGCGAGTGGTGCGGTGTCCCTCGGCGCGGCGCTCGCCGCGTGCAGCGGTGACAGCGACTC
>NZ_JAAKZY010000140.1 GCF_011045015.1 Streptomyces scabichelini
CCCACCCACCCAGCGGCAGGCGCGCCCTTCAGGGGCGCGGGGAACTGCGCGACCAGCCACAACGAACCCGCACCCGACGCCTACGTCGGGCCGACTGAGCCGCCCGACCTCGCCAGGCAGGGTCGCCGAGCCAAGCGGAGGCCTTGTCCGGCACCGGTGGACGCCTCAGAACATGGCCTGGATGATCCCCACGGTGCGCGCCAGGTGCGGTTCGGAGCGGTCCACGCGGTGGGCGACGGCCAGCTCCACGCGTGCGCCGGCCCCGGACAGCGGTAGGTACGCGACGTTTTCGAGCGCCAGCGCGGTCACGGGCTCCGGCACGACCGCGACGCCGAGGCCGCCGGCCACGAGCGTGACCAGGGTCGAGGTCTCGCCGACCTCGTGGCGGATGTGCGGCTCGACGCCGGCGTCGCGCAGGAGGCCCAGGACGACGTCGTACATCACCGACCGGCGGTCGGCGGAGTGCACGATCAGGTCGGCACCGGCCAGGTCCGCCGCACGCAACCGTTTCCGGCGGGCGAGGGGGTGGTCGAGCGGTACGGCGACGACGAGCCGGTCCCGGCGCAGGGTGTGCACGGTGAGGGAGAGGTCGGCCGCCACAGGGCGCAGCAGCGCGACGTCGATCGCGCCGGTGCGCAGTGCCTCTACCTGGTCGGGCGCGAGCATCTCGCCGCGGAAGGAGAAGTCGACGCCGGGAAGCTCCTGGGTAAGCCGCCGCGAGAGCGCGGGCAGGAGGCTGTACGTCGCCGAGCCCACGCACCCGATGGCGAGGTGGCCCACCGCGCCTGCGGCGACGAGCCGTGCGTGGTGGGCGGCCTCGTCGACGTCGGCGAGGACCGCGCGCGCCCGCTCGAGGTAGGCCCGGCCGGCCTCGGTGAGGTCGACGCGGCGTGTGGTGCGGCGGAGCAGTTCAACGCCGAGTTCGGCTTCGAGCTGGCGGATCTGCGTGGAGAGTGGCGGCTGGGCCATGTGGAGCCGCTCGGCGGCGCGACCGAAGTGGCGCTCCTCGGCCACCGCCACGAAGTACCGCAGGTGACGCAGATCCATATGTCGTCCGTATCAATTGGGTCGGATATGCGTACTTCAGAATATAGTGGCCCGAGGCTAGCGTCGCTGCCATGAGCGCTTTCATCTACGCCGCGACGCGCACGCCGTTCGGCCGCTTCAACGGCGCGCTGGCCGGCGTCCGCCCCGACGACCTCGCCGCCGCCGCGATCACCTCGACGCTCGCCCGGGTGCCGGGCCTCGACCACGCCGCGATCGACGACGTGGTGTGGGGCAACGCCAACGGCGCCGGCGAGGAGAACCGCAACGTCGGCCGCATGGCGGCGCTGCTCGCCGGGCTTCCGGTGAGCGTGCCCGGCACCACCGTCAACCGGCTCTGCGGCTCCAGCCTCGACGCCGCGATGACGGCCAGTCGCACGATCGAGTCCGGCGACGCCGAGGTGGTGCTGACCGGCGGCGTGGAGTCGATGACGCGTGCGCCGTGGGTACTGCCCAAGTCGGCGAAGCCGTTCCCGGCCGGCGATGTCACCGCGGTCTCGACCACGCTCGGCTGGCGGCTGGTCAACCCGCGGATGCCCAAGGAGTGGACCGTCAGCCTCGGCGAGGCCAACGAGCAGCTCAAGGAGCGCTTCGGGATCTCCCGCGAGCGGCAGGACGAGTTCGCCGCCCGCTCCCACCAACTAGCCCAGGCAGCATGGGAGTCGGGCTTCTACGACGACTTGGTGGTGCCGGTCGAAGGCGTCGACCTGGTCCGCGACGAGGGCATCCGGGCCGGATCAACGCCGGAGGTCCTGGCCGGGCTCAAGCCGGTCTTCCGCACGCCGGAGCAGGGCGGCACCATCACCGCGGGCAATGCCAGCCCGCTCAACGACGGTGCCTCCGCGGTGCTGTTGGGCAGCGAGAACGCGGCGACCGCGATCGGGGCCGACCCGATCGCCCGTATCGCCGGCCGCGGCGTGATGGCGCTGGAGCCGCAGGCCTTCGGCTACGCCCCGGTCGAGGCCGCGAACCGTGCGCTGGCCCGGGCCGGGATCGGCTGGGACCAGGTGGGCGCGGTCGAGCTCAACGAGGCCTTCGCCGTGCAGTCGCTCGCCTGCCTCGACGCGTGGAAGGTCGACCCCACCATCGTCAACCAGAAGGGCGGAGCCATCGCGATCGGGCATCCGCTGGGCGCCTCGGGCGGCCGCATCCTCGCCACGCTGGCCAAGGTGCTGCGCGAGACGAGGCAGCGCTACGGCGTCGCCGCGATCTGCATCGGGGTCGGTCAGGGCCTGGCTGTCGTACTGGAAAACTGCGATGTCACGGGGGCAGCCCAGTGAGCCGGGCGGAGATAGTCGAGAGCGCGGATGCGGCGGTCGCCGGTATCGAGGACGGGTCCACGATCCTCGTCGGCGGCTTCGGCCTGGCGGGCATGCCGTTCGATCTGATCGACGCGCTCATCCGGCAGGGTGCGAAGGACCTCACGATCGTGTCCAACAACGCCGGCAACGGCGACGTCGGGCTGGCCGCTCTGCTGGCCGCCGGCCGGGTGCGCAAGGTGCTCTGCTCCTTTCCGCGCCAGGCCGACTCCTGGGTCTTCGACGGCCTCTACCGCGAGGGGAAGATCGAGCTGGAGGTGGTGCCGCAGGGCAACCTCGCCGAGCGGATGCGCGCGGCCGGTGCCGGTATCGGCGCGTTCTACTGCCCGACCGCTGTCGGCACGCCGCTGGCCGAGGGCAAGGAGGAGCGGGAGATCGACGGTCGCAAGTACCTGCTGGAGTACCCCATCAAGGGCGACTACGCGCTGATCGGCGCGCACGTCGCGGACTCGATGGGCAACCTCGTCTACCGAAAGACGGCCCGCAACTTCGGACCGGTCATGGCCACGGCCGCGACGACGACCATCGTCCAGGTCGACGAGGTCGTCGAGCCCGGGAAGCTCGACCCCGAGGCCATCGTCACCCCGTCCATCTATGTCGACCGAGTCGTCCAGGTGGCGGCCCGTCACTACACCGTGCAGGGGGCCCGATGACCACCACGTCAAGCGATCAGGTGCGCGCCGATCGCCGGCTCTCGATGGACGAACTGGCCGCCGTCATCGCACGCGACATCCCGGCCGGCGCCTTCGTCAACCTCGGTATCGGGCAGCCCACCAAGATCGCCGATCACCTGCCGGCCGACTCCGGGGTGGTACTGCACACCGAGAACGGCATGCTCAACATGGGTCCGAAGGCCGAGGGCGACGCGGTCGACCCTGACCTGACCAACGCCGGCAAGGTCCCGGTGACCGAGCTGCCGGGAGCGGCGTACTTCCACCACGCCGACTCCTTCGCGATGATGCGCGGCGGGCACCTCGATGTCTGCGTCCTCGGGGCCTACCAGGTCGCCTTCAACGGCGACCTCGCCAACTGGACCACGGGCAAGCCCGACGACATCCCTGCCGTCGGCGGCGCCATGGACCTCGCCATCGGCGCCAAGGACGTCTACGTGATGATGACGCTCTTCACCCGCTCCGGTGAGCCGAAGCTCGTCCCGCGGTGCGCCTACCCGCTCACCGGCGTCGGCTGCGTCAGCCGCGTCTACACGGACTGCGGCGTCTTCGACGTCGGCCCCGACGGTGTACGGATCCGGGAGACGTACGGCGTCAGCGCCCAGGAGCTGGCGGAGCGACTCGGCATCACGCTGTCATAGACCATGTCCTTGTGCGATCGTTCCCCGCTTGCGGGACGGGAACCGGCCACGATCGCCACCACCACCCTCGGTCGGCGACGCCTACGACAACTGATGGAGTCGCCGACCGGAACACGACCGGCAGAGAGACTGACGGAGTCTACTGGCCGGCCTTCCGCCAGCGGGCGCGCAGACTGAACGCCGCGCCCTTCGGCCGGCGTTCGCGGGTGAACACTCCCTTCTTGTTGCCGTCGACACGGAAGACACCGGGCGCCGTGGCGAAGTCGGCGAAGTTCCAGACCTGCTCGCCGACGACCGCGTCGACACGGTCGAACACGCGGTGATACACGTCGAGCAGTTCGGTCTGGTACTCCTCGGTCCACGGGCTGGGTACGACGTTGCGCAGTCCGGGGTAGGCGTCCGCTCCGTACTCGGTGATGACGATGGGCTTGTCGTGCGCGGCCCACTGCCGCAGTTCGGCCTCCAACTCCCTCTCGGCCGCCGGAAGGTCGTCGGGGCCGAAGTACCAGCCGTAGTAACGGTTGAGGAGCACAACGTCGAACAGGTCGCTGACCACGCACTGGTCCGGCTTGCCCATGAGCGCGTTGACGTAGGCGACGGGCCGTGTGGGATCCAGCCGCCGTGCCTCGGCCGCCAGCGGTGCGAAATACTCGCGCGCCTCCGGTTGGACGTTGTCCGGCTCGTTGGCGATGGACCACAGCACGACACTCGGATGGTTCTTGTCGCGCGCCACGAGCTCCCTCACCGCCTGCAGGTGCGTGCGAAGGGCGCTCTCACCCACAGTGTCGGGTGAGAAAGTGGACACCTGCCGGCCGGAGGCGAAAACACCTCCCGCGATGTTAAGGTTCAGGCCGACGGCCGCGGTCTCGTCGATGACCACCACACCCTGCCGGTCCGCGTAGTCCAGCACCTCTTCGGCGTAGGGGTAGTGCGAGGTGCGGAACGAGTTCGCGCCGGTCCACTCCAGCAGCGCGAAGTCGTGCACCATCAGGATGTCGTCGTGACCCCTGCCGCGCACGGCGGCGTCCTCGTGCTTGCCGAAACCCTTGAAGTAGAACGGGGTTCCGTTGATCAGGAATTCCTTGCCCCGTACCTCCACAGTGCGCACGCCGACGGACTGCCGGTAACTGTCGACGAGCTCGCCGGAGTTGCTCCACAGCGTGGCCTCGAGTTCGTAGAGGTACCCGTCGCCGGGCGCCCAGGGGTGCACGTCCGCGATCCTGAGGATCCCCACCGCTCCGGTGGCGGCATGGACTTCGACCCCGGAGGCGTCGCGCAGCGAGACACGCACCTCGTGCTCTTCGGCCTGTGCGGTGCTGTCCACGCGGTATTCGACGAGGCCGGTCGTGTCCTCGAGGCTGGTGGTCACGGTGATGTCGGTGATGTGGACGGGGGGCGTGGTGTACAGCCACACGGGCCGGTGCAGGCCCGCGTAGTTGAAGAAGTCATGGAAGTAGTGCTGCACCCGGCGGCCGTCCGCGCGTTCCTCCACTCGGCCGGGTGGTATCGACTCCCAGGTCAGCTCGTTGTTGACCACGACGGTGACACGGTTTTCGGCACCCGGCCGCAAGTGCGCTGTGACGTCGGCCTCGAAGGGGGTGTAACCGCCTTCGTGCCGGACGACCTCCACGTCGTTGACCCAGGCGGTCCCGCGATGCGTCGCAGCGTCGAAGCGGAGCACCGTCCGTTCCCCCGCCCACCGGGCAGGAACCCATACATGCGTCTGGTACCAGACGTCGCCGACATGGTCGCGGACGGTCGCGTCCGGGAAGATGTCGTTGTAACTGGCGGGCACCGGGATGTCCACGGCGCCCGCGAGCTGCGAGCGCCACCAGCCCTCGGCACGGCCGACGCCCTCCGCGTCCAGGCGGAAGCCCCACAGGCCGCCCAGGGAGCGGCGTTCACGAGTGGGGCCGTCCTGAGGACGAAGCATGGTTGGTTCTCCTGTTCGTTGTGCGCGGGTCGACCCGGTGGTCGAGAGGGCAGGTCTGCGGCGGTCGAAAGAGGGCTATTTGATGCCGGTGTTGGCGATGCCCTCGACGAAGTGCCGTTGCAGGGCGAGGAACAGCAGGATGATCGGTGTGACGACCGTGACCGCCCCGGCCAGCAGCAGGCCGTAGTCGGTGCCGTTGGCTCCCACGGAGAAGAGGGCGAGGGCGACGGGCAGTGTGTAGTGGTCCTCGGTCTGCGCGATGACGAGCGGCCACAGGAAGTTGTTCCACTGCGCGAGGAAGGTGAGGATCGCCAGTGTCGCCAGAGCGGGCCGTGTCAGCGGAAGGATCACTCTGAGGAAGATCCGGGATTCGCCCGCGCCGTCGAGGCGAGCCGCCTCGACGAGGGCGTCCGGGATGTCCCGGATGAACTGCCGCATGATGAACACGCCGAACGGTGTCACGAGGAAGGGCAGGATCAGCCCGAGGTAGGAGTTGCCCAGGCCCATGTTGCTGACCAGCACGAACAGTGGGACGAAGGTCGTGACGCCGGGGATGATCAGCATGGTGAGGACGAGGCCGAACAACAGACGCTTCCCCGCGAACTCGATCTTCGCGAAGGCGTATCCGGCCATCGAGCAGAACAGCAGATTCCCCAGAACACAAGCCACCGCTACGAGTGTGCTGTTCAGGAAGTACAGTCCGAAGTTCTGCTTCGACAGCAGTTGTTCGAAGTTGGCGAAGGTCGGGGACTGGGGAAGCCAGGAACTCGGATGGGCGACGATCTCACCGGTGGGTTTCACCGAACCGAGGAACATCCAGGCAAAGGGCGCCAGCGTCGCGAGGAGGCCCAGCACCAGGGCGCAGTAGAGAACGACACGACTCGTAGGGACGCGCCGGGACGGACGCCGGTCACGGAAGGCCGGGTCTGTCGGTGTGGTGGTGGCCGGTCCTGTCGTTGTGGTGGTGGCGGTCATGTCAGGCCTTCGCTCGGAAGATGCGGAACTGCAGAAAGCTCAGCAGAGCGATCGCGGTGACCAGCACATAGGACGCGGCCGAGGCCAGTCCGTAATTCCCGAAGCCGAATTGCTCGTAGGCGTAGTAGCTGATCGATGTCGTGCTGTCCAAGGGGCCGCCGCTGGTCATGACGAACGGTTCCTCGAAGAACTGGAGGTAGCTGATGCTGAGCAGAACGGCGACCACCAGCGTGGTGGGCCTCAGCAGCGGCAAGGTCACGCTGCGGAAGGCACGCCAGCGGGACGCGCCGTCCACAACGGCCGCCTCGTGCACTTCGGGAGGTATCGACTGCAGTCCCGCCAGGAAGATCACCATGGGGATGCCGAAGTGCCGCCAGACCGCCATCAGTATGAGGGCGGGCATGGACCAGTTCGGATCGTTCAGCCAGTCCGGCCCCGAGATTCCCACTGCGGACAGGACTGAGTTGATCATCCCGTCAGGCTTGTAGAGGTACCTCCACACGACCGCTATCGCCACGATGCTCGTCACGACCGGAGCGAAGTAGGCGACCCGGAAGAAGCCCTTCGCGCGCTGGATCCCGGAGTTGAGTGCGACGGCGATCGCGAGGGAGAACACCATCGTCAGAGGGATGCCCACGGCGACGAAATAGAGCGTGTTCAGAGCGGCGCGGACGAAGGTGGGATCGGCGAACAGCGCGGTGTAGTTCTCCAGGCCGACGAAGTTGACACTGAAGGGCGTCTCCACGTCCCTGCTGGTGATGTCGGTGACGCTCATCGACAGTGACGAGAAGACCGGCCAGATGCCGAAAGTGGCGAACAGCAGGACGAAGGGCGAGCAGAAGGCCCAGGCGACCAAGGTGCGCCGCAGGTGTCGGGAACCGCCCCTCGTCCGCTGGGTCCTTTGCCTGGTGGAAGACCTCTCGCGTGCGGGTTCCACGGAGGTGGTCGTGGTCATCGAGGCTGCCCCGTTCCGATCGAGGACGCCTTCGCCTGGACCCGTTCCAGAGCGTCCTGCGGCGACGAGACACCCTTGGCCACCTTCTCGATCTCGGCATCGAGGACCGCGGTGACCTGCTTCCACGTGGTGACGTTCGGGCCGGGCAGCGCGGTCTCCAGCTGGGACCGGAAGACGGTCAGCACCGGATCCGACTTGAGCTTCCCCTCGCTCCAGGCCGACTCCACGGCGGGAAGGTCTCCGGACAGTTCGTACCAGTCCTGCTGGACGTCGGGCTGCGAGAGCCACCGGACGAACTTCCAGGCACCGTCGCGGTTCTTCGCGTCCTTGAACACCGCCCAGTGCCCGCCCCCGATGTAGCCGGCGTTGGACTTCGGCCCCTTGGGGAGCGGGGCGACCCCCACCTTGTCCTTGACGAAGTCCGCTCCGCCCGCCTCCTTCAGCAGTGCCGTCTCCCAGGGGCCGGAGATGAGCGCGGCGGTGGAACCGTCGACGAACTGCGGCTCGATCTCTCCGAGGGCCACCGGCCCGTTGCGGGTCGAGGTCTTCGAGGTGAAGAACGACTGGTAGAACTTCATCCCCTCGAGTGCCTCGGGCGTGTCGAAGGTGAACTCGGTGCCGTTCTTGTTCATGAGGTCCGCGCCGGCCTGCCACATGAAGGGCAGGACACCCTGCCAGCTCGCCGTCACGCCGGTGGGGAGCGACAGGCCCCACTTCGCGCCCTGCTTCTGGAGGGCCTTGAGGAACGGGCGGTACTCCTGCCAGGTCTTCGGCGCGGATACTCCGGCGGCCTGTGCCAGGTCCTTGCGGTAGAAGAGGGAGCGTGTCTCCACATACCAGGGGACGGCGTACGTGCCTCCTTCGAAGGTGGTGCTCCGGGCGGCGCCGCCGTAGAAGGACGAGGTGTCGACGAGGCCGGCCGGTACCTGTTCGAGTCCACCCGTCGAGGCGAAGTTCGTCAGGTCGGCGGTTCCGACGAGGGTGGCGTCCGGTGTGTCCTCGGAGGCGATCGCCGTTTCGACCTTCTTGGCGTAGTCCTGCCACGGGATGGCCGTGACCTTCACCTTCGCGTCCGGGTTGGCCTTCCGGAAGCGCGCGGCCAGGTCGGGCAGGCGCTCACCCTCGGTGCCCATGGCCCATACGTTGATCTCGCCCTTGGCCGGTGAGGTGTCGACGGGAGCGCTGGTGGCGCCCCCACTTCCTTGCGTATCGGACCGGCCGCAACCGATCAGGAGCAGTGCGGCGGTCAGCCCGCCGATGAGTGCTTTTGAGACATGTGAGGTGAACATCGTTGTCCGTCTCCTCTCCACCCGGTGGATGCGTGCGCGGCTCTACCGCACGTCGTGGTGTGGGTGAGCGAGACCGTACAACGAAAACCGAACAGGTGCTACAGTTTCAGCAAGGGTAATGATGGCGGGCCGGTGGCCGGACACCGCTGCACACCGCCCACCTGGGCTCGGGGGCATGCTTAGGCTGGGGGCATGACCGAAGAGACGGCGGCTCGCCCGGCCACTCGCCGAGGCCCCTATGCCAAGAGCGCACAGCGCAGGGCCGAGATCGTCGCTTCAGCGACCGCCGTGTTCGCGGCGCGCGGCTACCGCGGAGGGTCCCTGAGAGAGATCGCCAAACAGCTCGGCCTCAGCCTGACCAGCGTCGTGCACCACTTCCCCAGCAAGAGCGAGCTCCTTGTGGCCGTCCTCGAGAACGCCGACTCCGCGAGCACCGACTCCTTCGAGTCCGACAGCCGGGAAAAGGGTGTGGCCTACGCGGTCCTGCGATACGTCCGCCGCAATCTGGAACGACAGGAGATGCTGCGGCTCCTCGCCCTGATGGCCGCGGAGGCCTCGGCTCCCGATCATCCGGCGCACGAGTGGTTCCGTGACAGGTACGAGCAGGTCGTCACCTTTCTCGCGACCGCGGTACGCAGGGACCAGGACGAGGGCCGTATCTCGAACCAGAGGCACCCCGAGCTGATCGCGGCGGCCCTTGTCGCGATGTGGGACGGGCTCCAGCTCCAGTGGCTCATCGACCCGCGGCGTGATCTCATCGCCGGGATATCGGCAGGGTTGGAGGATCTGTTGGGTGATCCTTCCGTCGGCAGCCGGCACCCGTAGCAGCAACTGGCGCCCTCCCGAACGGACATCAGCCGCGACGCCCGCCCTCCGGTCTGCCGGGGGCGGGTATGCGGCGCGAGCCGCTACGGAATGCTTTCCTCCAGTTCCCTCGATATCCCGCGAGTTCCGGCCGAATGCGCAGTGGATGCGCAACGGGATCCGGGAGCAGGGACAGTGATTCTGGCGGCGGCCGCTTGCAGGTGGTCAGCGTCGGTGCGCGATGACCAGCCAGGAGCGGGAGTCGAACCATACGCCGTCGCCGGTGTCGTGCGCGTCGAGAGTCGCGCGAAGCCGATCGAGTGCGCGCTCGGCGGACGAGGCGTCCAGATCGGCGACCATCTTCGCCATTCCCAGCTGGAGTACGGCATCACGCGCGCTGTCGGCGTCCGGGCCGTAGTAGACGGGCTCGCGTACGTCCTCGACATCCACCGCGGTGAAACCGGCCGCGGTCAGGGCATCCACCACGACGTGCGGATCGGCCAGTGCGAAGGCGTCGGCCGCCGGGGCCGACGTCGACGACGCGTGCCCGCCGGCGAGCGCCGCCCGGATCGCGGCATGCCACTCCTGACGGTCGGCGGCCTGCCAGACCAGCTGCACGAAGCGCGCACCCGGACGCAGGGCTCGCCCGATGTTGGCGAACGCGGCGACCGAGTCGGAGAAGAACATCGTGCCGAACCGGCTGACGCCCAGAGTGAAATGCTCCAGCGGGAAGGCATGAGTCTGGGCGTCGGCCTGCACGAAGCCGACATTGCGGAGCCCTTCCGTCTCGGCCTGTTGGCGGGCCCGCGCCAGCATCGGGTCCGAGACGTCGACGCCGAGCGCGGTACCCGGCGACGCGGCTCGGGCCGCGTCCCGGGTGGTCTGGCCGGTGCCGCAGCCGATGTCGAGGACACGGTCGCCGGATCGGACGTCGAGGGCCTCCCAAAGCCGCTTGTGATAGCGAGCGAGCTCCGAGTCGTAGTCGAACAATGCGATCGTCTCCTCACGCCGCGGGGCCGTCGCGGAGAATGCCCCGCACGGTGTCGAGCCGTACACCCGGGTCCAACTCTGCCAGCCACCAGGTCGCACCGGCGCTCGCGTACGGTTCGGGATCGACACCGGGTGGCAGCGCGACGGCGATGTCGTACGAGTCCATCTCGCCATGGCGCAGCTCGGTGAGGGTGCCGACGGCCTCGGCTAGCTGGTCCGGGTGCTGGAGATTGACCGGGAAAAAGCCGTCGAGCCGGGCGGCCCGGCGGATCGGCTTGACGTTGCCCGGGAATCCGGCGGCCCACACCGGAACGCCCGGCCGCTGAACCGGCCGCGGCAGGAACGTGATGTCGTCGACGGTGTAGTGCTCGCCGCGATGGCGCACCGGTTCGCCGGACCAGGCGGCGGCCAGGATCGCCAAGGACTCGTCGAGCATCCGCCCGCGCTGCCGGTCGTCGAGCTGTTCGCCGGTCCTGGACAGCTCGCCGGCGAACCGGTCGCTGCCGAGGCCGACGCCGAGGGTGAGGCGGCCGTCGCTGAGCCGGTCCAGCGTCGCGGTCTCC
Organism: Streptomyces scabichelini; assembly: GCF_011045015.1. Taxonomy (GTDB): domain Bacteria; phylum Actinomycetota; class Actinomycetes; order Streptomycetales; family Streptomycetaceae; genus Streptomyces; species Streptomyces scabichelini. The sequence continues at coordinate 11,185 of NZ_JAAKZY010000140.1, forward strand.
CGCGCGAGCTTGGCCGGCCGTCGACGGGCCGGCGTCGACACCATCGGACCGAGCCGCAGCCGCTCGGTCGTGGTCGCGATCGCCGACAGCGCGATCCACGAGTCGGCGACCTCTCGGACCGGCGCCCGCCAGCTCAGGTGATCCCACACGAAGCAGCCGTGCCACCCGGCTTCCTCCGCGTCGGCGGCCAGGCGCGCCACCACCCGCGGGTCGGCGAGGTCGTCGAAGAGCGGCAGCCAGAGTGCCGACCGCAGCCGGTTCACGAGCGAGCTCCTTCCGTGTGCCCCACCAGAGCCGACACGAAGTCGTCCCACACGGGCTTGGGCACGTCGTGTCCGGCGCCCTTGAGGACCAGCAGCTCCGCACCGGGGATCGCGTCGCGCAGCGCCTCGCCGTGCGGCAGCGGCAGCAGTGGGTCGTGGTCGCCGTGGACCACGAGCGTCGGCGCCGCGATGTCGCCGAAACCGCCTCGCACCGGACCGTCGAACTCGATGGCGTAATGGTTGACCAGAGTCGACGCGTAGTTCCTGGCGCGCGCCACGTCCCGTTCGACCAACGCCCGGATCGCGGCCTCGTCGAAGTGCGGCGAGCCACCGGCGTACGCCCTCGCGCCGGCGACCACGTACTCGACGACCGCGGCCGCGTCCGAGGCATCCGGCTCGGCCGCCATGGCCAGGTCACTGGACGGCGGCGGCAGGTCGTCGGCACCGGTCGAGGTCGAGACGAACGTCAGCGACGCGACCCGATCGGGATGGTCCACGCCGAGGATGAGTCCGAGCCCGCCGAACATCGACTGACAGACCACATGGGCGCGCTCGATGCCCAAGGCGTCCTGAATGCCGAGCACGTCCAGGGTCAGGTCCGTGAACGAATAGGCCGGCTGTCCCGGCGGGTAGCAGGTCGACCGGCCGGTGTCCCGATGGTCGTACCGCACCACGAATCGGCCACGGGCAGCGATCTGTTCGCACAGCTCGGCGTCCCACCACAGCATCGAGGCGGCCGACCCGGCGACCAGCATGATCGCCGGGGCCGCGCGGTCTCCGAAGGTCTCGGCACACAGCTCGACGCCGTTGATCCCGAGTAATTGCTCGCCGTGAGATTGATGTGAGGTCATGTCCGGCACGCTAGAGCCCCCACTCCATTGTGAAAAGCGATGATTTCCGATCGATTGGATCGCTTACGCCAATGGACGTCACTACGCTGGAACACGTGAACGACGTCGAGCTGCGCCATCTGGCGGCGATGGCCGCCATCGCCGACGAGGGTTCGTTCGGTCGGGCGGCCGCCCGTCTCGGGTACACCCAGTCGACGGTGAGCCAACAGATCGCCGCGTTGGAGAGGGCCGTCGGAGGTCCGGTGTTCGACCGGCCGGGCGGTCCCAAACCAGTACGGCTCACCCCACTCGGCGCCGTGGTCCTGGACCACGGTCGCGAACTGCTGGCGAAAGCGGAGGCATTGGCCGACGCCGTGGACCGGTTCAAGGCGGGAGACGGCCGGATCGACATCGGCACGTTCCAGAGCGTGTCCAACGTGATCCTGCCCTCGGTCGTACGCCGGCTGCGAGAGAAGCACCCCGGCTGCGACATCAGGTTGTCCGAGGAGGAGCCGGAGCAGCCGCAGATCGGTGACCTCGACCTGCTGTTCTACGACGGCCGCCTCGACGGCGACGTCGAGCACCGCAAGCTGCTCGACGATCCGTACCTGCTGGTGGCAGGCGTCGGCACCTTCCCCGAAGGTCCGGTCCCGCTGGAGCGGCTCGACGGCGCGCCGATGGTGGCCTGGCCGCTGACCTGCGACCAGCCCTTGATGGAGCAGGCCCTCGCCCGCAGCGGTGCCCGTCCGCAGGTCGTGTTCCGCAGCGCGGTCAACGACACCCTGTTGTCGATGGTGCGAGCCGGCCTGGGATCGGCGGTGCTGCCCTGGCTCGCCATCCACGGAGCCGACGTACCGTCCGACGACAGGCTCCGCATCCACGAGCTACGGCCGTCCCTGCCGCCACGGGAGATCTACCTGCACTGGCAGGCCGGACGTACCCAGTCACCACTTGCCGGCCGGGCCGTCGAAATCGCCGTCGAGGTCGCGGCCGAACTCGCGCCGCCGCAGGCCAGGACTTGACCCATGCCGGTTTCTCCACCGCACGCCCGACCGGACTTCGGTGGTCGACGGCGACGGCGACGGCGACGGCGACGGCGATGGCGACGGCCCGGCCGACTCCTGGCCGCCGTCCCAGTGGAGCCGGCCGACGGAGCTACTGGCCCGCCAACCACGTCTCGTGCCGCTCGAAGTGCCCCCGGTCACGCGTCACCCAGATCCCGGACGCCCGCGCGAGCACCGCGTGGCCCGGCAGCAGCGTCATCTCGCCGGCGATGTACCAGCGGGACCCCTCCCGCCGCTCCACCCAGGCCCGCACCTCGACCGGTCGTTCCACCGGCACCGGCTTCACGAAGCTCACCGTCAGTTCGGCCGTCACACTCAACACGCGGTTCAGCAAAGGGAGATGGCCCAGGCACTCGTCCATGACGGACGCAGTCCAGCCGCCGTGCGCGACGTTCGGCCCTCCTTCCTGGGACCGCGGACAGGCCAGTTCGAACCACGCCACGCCGTCATCGCCGAGCCGTTCCTTCTCCACGCCCAGCCGGCACGCGCCGGTCACGCGGCAGGCGCCGCACAGCGCGACACCGCCGGTCGTACGCGGCGGCTCCTGGAAGTCCGATCCGGCCCACTGGGCGTTCGGCGTCGGCATACGGGCACTCCCTCGTCTCGGCACATCAGATGTCAGCCAGCAGCGGACGCAGCTTCCCGGCGATGAGCTGAACCTGACGCGCGACCATCTCCTCCGGCATCCCGGCCAGTGAAGCCCACAGGAACACACCCTCGACCGGCAACCCGGCCACGTACTCCTTGATGGCCTCGGCCGTGTCCTCCGGCGTGCCGTAGAGGAACTGGGCGAAGCCGGTCGCGCGCAGCCCGGTCTCCCGCCACTTCTCCGGATCGATGGGGCGGGGGACCGGCTGGTCGGTGCCCTCCACCATGTAGCGGCGGTAGCTGTCCCACTGGTACGCCAGGTGCTTGCGGACCACCGGCCAGTCGCCGTCCGGGTCCTCGGTGACGAAGCTGGTGAACGAGCCCTGCATACGAGCCGTCGAGACGTCGTGTCCGCTCTCCGCGAGGCCGTCCCGGTACGGCGTCAGCAGCGCGGGATTGAGCGACAGCAGCCCCGTACCCAGTCGACCGGCCCGCCGGGCGCCCTGCGGACCCTGGTAGCCGAGCCAGATCGGCAGCGGGTCCTGGACCGGGCCAGGGGTGACCAGGGACTCCGCCCAGAGTCCCCGGATCTGTCGGACCCGCTCGTCGGTGGTGGAGTAGCGCTTGCCGAGATCCGCCCCGTACAGCCGGTACTCGGGAACGCGATACCCGGTGCCGAGTCCGAGATCGAGCCGCCCCTCGCTCAGGATGTCCACGAGCGCGGCCTGCTCGGCGATCTCTGGCGCCGCGTGCAGCGGCGCGGGGATCACCGCCGTGCCCAGGCGCACCCGGCGCGTGCGCGCGGCAGCGGCGGCGGCCATGGTGAGCGGCTGCGGAAGGTAGCCGTCCTCGAAGCCGTGGTGCTCGGAGAACCAGACCGAGTCAAGGCCGAGCCGGTCCGCCTCCTCGCACATCTCGAGGGCGAAGCCGTAGACCCGGGACCAACTCTGTTTCCAGGGCGGCGGGTTGCGCAGATCGAAGTAGATGCCCACCTTCATGACTCAGGCCACCTCTCGGCTCTTCACTCAGGCCACCTCTCGGCTCTTCGGTTCGTGCAGCCGGATCTCCGCCCGGGTGACGGCGACCCCTTCTCCGGGCGGCGCCAGCCGTACCGGCCGCAGCTCCATCGCCTCGATCTCCGGGAGGTCCTCGACCATCGCGGACATCCGCAGGACGGTCTCCTCGAGGGCCGTCAGGTCGACACCCCGGCCGCCCGCACGGCCGTCCAGCAGCGGGGCCGCCCTCAGCGAGCGGATCATCTCCCGTGCGTCGCGGTCGCTCAGCGGGGTGACGCGATACGCGACGTCCGCCATGAGGTCGGCATAGTCCCCGGTGAGCCCGAACGCGACGACCGGACCGAAGACCGGATCGGCGTCGACACGCAGGAACGCGTCCTGGCCGGCGCCGGAGGGGCGGGAGGGATCGGAGGGACCGGAGCGTACGTCGATCCCGTAGCACTCCAGCAACTCCCCGGTCACGGAGGGCGGAACCGGACCCGCAGGCAAGCCGGCGAGCAGGGCCCGCGCACGTTCCGTGTCGATGCCGTCGAGATCCGGTACGACACCGGCGGGACGGCTCCGCCACGCCTCGTACGCCGCCGCGTGACCGAGCGAGGCGGCGGCCGACTCGGGGAACGCGTAGGTGGGTACGACCAGTTCGCCCCGGCGCAGCAGATCGGCGACGCCCGAGCCGCCCAGGAAACTGGTCACCACGGGCTTGTCCGGCCAGGCCTGGGCCGCGTCCAGGATCGCGGACGCCACCTCGTCGGCCTTGTCCGCCAGCGGAGGCATGAACAGCACGATCGCGGCGTCCACCGAGTCGTCGCCGAGCACGGCGTCCAGCGCCTGCCGGTAGTGGGCGGCGGTGGCCATCGGCGTCAGGTCCACCGGATTGGCGACCTCCGCCTGTGGCGCGAGCGCAGAGCGGAGGGCCTCCCGGGTGCCGTCGCCGAGCGAGGCGACCCGCAGCCCGCTCGCCGCGCACGCCCCCACGGTGAGCGCGGCGGGACCGCCCGCGTTGGTGAGTACGGCGACCCGGTTGCCGAGCGGTGGCGGCTGGTGGGCGAGCAGCAGGGCGACGTCGAACAGTTCCTGGAGGCCGCGCGTACGGATCACTCCCGACTGCGCGAACAGCGAGTCGACGGCCGAGTCCGCATGACCCGGGTGCACCGCGACGATCGGCTTGCGCGGGGCGACCTGACGGGCGACCCGGGCGAACCGGCGCGGATCGCCGAAGTGCTCGACGTGCAGCAGGATCACCGAGGTGCCGGGATCCTGGTCCCACCACTGGAGCAGGTCGTTGGTGGACACGTCGACGGAGTGGCCCACCGACACGAACCCGGAGAAGCCGAGGCGCAGCCGCCGGGCCAGGTCGAGCACCGTGAGGCCCAGCGGCCCGGACTGGCTGGACATGGCGACGCGCCCTGCCGAGGGCAGGGCGGGCGAGAAGGTCGCGGCCAGCCGTGCTCCGGAGCTCGTGTTGACCACGCCCATGCAGTTCGGGCCCACCAGCCGCATCCCGGAGGCCCGTGCGAACCGGGCCAGCTCCAGCTCGGCCGTGCGCCCGGCGGGACCCGTCTCGCCGAAGCCGGTGGAGACGACGACCACCGCCTTGACGCCGGCCTCCGCACACTCCCGTACGACTCCGGCAACCGCCTCGGCCCGTACGGCGACCAGCACCAGATCCGGTGGTTCGGGCAGTTCCCGGATGCTGGGGTAGGCCCGGGCACCGGCGATCTCGTCGGCGTGCGGGTTGACGGGGAAGACACTGCCGGGGAAGCCGCCGCGCAGCAGGTTGGCCACGATCTCGTGGCCGATGGTCAGCGGACTGCGGTTGGCGCCGACGACCGCGACGGACCGCGGTTCGAGCAACGGCCGCAGCGAGCGCCGTACGGCCGTGTGCTCACGCCGTTCGGCCCGGGCCACCGCCTCGGCCTGCGGGTCGATGGCGATGTCGAAGTGGATGATCTGGCCGGGCGGCCCTGTCTCGACCCGGTAGCCGGAGCCGAGGAACACATTGATCATGCGTACGTTGTCGGCGAGCAGGTCGGCTTCCAGGACCCGGATCCCGCGGTCGCGGGCCGCTGCGGCGATGTGTTCGAGCAGCAGCCGCCCGAAGCCCTCGCTCTGGTGGTCGTCCCGGATCGTGAAGGTCACCTCCGCGTGGTCCGGTTCCGCGGAGTCGCGCACGTAGCGGACCAGGCCGACGATCTCGTCGCCGGACAGGGCGACGAGCGCCAGTTCGTTGAGGTAGTCCACATGGGCGCCGCGCCGGATCACCTCGTCCCGGGCCCGGACCACCGGGCCGAGGGAACGGAACGCCAGGGTCGCCCGCGACAGCCGGCCGACGAAGTCGACCAGACGGTCGGCGTCGTCCGGCCGGACGGGACGGATGAACGTCGACCGGCCGGTCCGTACGAGCCCCGGCTGTTCCAGATCCTCGGGATATTCGGGATATCGGGTCATGGGCGCTTCTTCGAGCCTCCTCGCGGATCGTGGTTCAGACGGCCGCCTCTTCGGGGGTCTGTTCCGGAGGGCTGAAGAGTTCGTTGAAGGTGCCGCGGGTGACGCGCTCGCGGATCTTGTCGTCCACGCCGTCGAAGAGTTCGTGGAGTGTCGACTGGGTGTGGCCGTACGTCCCCTCCAGGTGCGGGTAGTCGTCGCCCCACATCACGTTGTAGTAGCCGGTGGCCTCGACGATCTCCACCGAGCTCTTGTCGTGCTGGAAGGAGGCGTACACCTGCTGCCGGATGATCTCGCTCGGCAGCCGGCTCAGCTTCGGCCGTACGAACATGCCGTGCTGGCGGTAGGCCTCGTCCATCCGGTCGCCGATCGCCGGCACCCACCCGGCACCGCCCTCCGCGATGAGGATCTTCAGGTCGGGGTGACGGTCAAGGGCACCGCCCGCGACCATGTGGGCCACCACGCGCATGCCCGGGTACGTCGTCTCCATGTAGTTGACGACCGCGCCGCCCGGCCCGCGGAAGACGACGTTCTCGCCACCGGTGCCGATGTGGAAGGCGAGCACCACTCCGGCCCGCTCGGCCGCGGTCCACAGCGGCTCCCAGCGGTCCAGCGCGTACTCCTCGCCGGGCCGTGTGGAGCACGGCAGGAAGACCGACTTGAAGCCGAGCTCCGCCACGCGCTCGACCTCGGCGACCGCGTCGTCGATGTCGGCCGTGGAGACACAGGCGGGCGTGATGACCCGCTTGTTCCTGCCGAGGATCTCGGAGTGCGCCCAGTCGTTCCAGGCCCGTACGGTCTCCCGCGCGAGCTCCCGCTCGGTGATCGACACCAGCCAGAACCCCATGGAGGGGAAGGCCAGTTGGCTCCAGACGCCCTCCTGGTCCAGGTCCTTGAGGCGTACGTCGAGATCCTTGGCGCCCGGCGGGCGCATCGCGTCCATGAAGTCGTTGAGCTGGCGGTCGATGCGCTCGCCGTCGATGTAGAGGACCTCGTACTTCTCGCCGCGTTCGCTGCGTGGCGCCCGGTCGGCGAGACGCTGCGGCAGGGCCTCGGTCCACAGGTCGTCGGGTTCCATCACATGGGAGTCTCCCGAGTTGACCCAGATCTTCGCCATGGCGCTCCTTCGGGGCAATGGATGCAATCAGTTAAATATTTTTACACACGCTTCTCGATCTCGTCCACCAACTGCGGGAGCACCTTGAAGAGGTCACCGACGACGCCGTAGTCGACGAGCTCGAAGATCGGGGCGTCCGCGTCCTTGTTGACGGCGACGATGGTCTTCGAGGTCTGCATGCCGGCCCGGTGCTGGATCGCGCCGGAGATCCCGGCGGCGATGTACAGCTGCGGGGAGACCTGGGTGCCCGTCTGGCCGACCTGGTGGCTGTGCGGATACCAGCCGGCGTCCACCGCGGCCCGCGAGGCGCCGACGGCCGCGCCGAGCGCGTCCGCGAGGCGCTCGATGACGGCGAAGTTCTCGGCGCCGTTCACACCCCGGCCCCCGGAGACCACGATGTCGGCCTCGGTCAGCTCGGGGCGGTCGCCGCCGACGCGTGGCGTGCGCGACAGGACGCGGGTGGCGGTGGCGGCGGGGCCGAAAGTGACGTCCACCTTCTCCATGACGGGGGTGACCGGCGCGGGCTCGGGGGCGGTGGCGTTGGGCTTGACCGTGATGACCGGGACGCCCTCCGTGACATGGGCCGTGACCTGGTAGGTCGCCGCGAACACGGACTGCTCGGTGACCGGCCGCCCGTCGTCGCCCGCGGTGATGTCGACGGCGTCGGTGATCAGCCCCGACTCCAGACGGACCGCGAGCCGCGCGGCGGTCTCCTTGCCGTCGAGGCTCGACGGCAGCAGCACGGCGGCAGGTCTGGTGCTCGCGGCGATCTGCGCGAGGGCGTCGACGGCCGGCGTGACCAGGTGGTCTCCGATTTCCGGGGCGTCCACGACGTAGACCTTGAGCGCGCCGTACGTGCCGAGGGTATCGGTCGCGGCATCCGCGCCGGGACCGAGGAAGACGGCCGAGGGCTCGCCCAGACGGCGTGCCAGGGTGAGGAGTTCGAGGGTCGGCTTGCGTACGGTGCCGTCGACATGGTCGACGAGGACGAGGATCTCGGCCACGGTGAGGTACTCCTTGCGTGAGAGGCGCGGCGAAGCCTGAGAGGCCCGGCGAAGCAGCAGAGGTCCGGCGAAGCCTGGGAGGCCCGGCGGATTCGGTCAGACGAACTTCTTGGTGGTGAGGAACGCGGCAAGGCCGACGCCGCCCGCACCCTCGTCCACGACGATTTCCCCCTTGGAGCGCGGCGGGCGCTTGGCCGCGGTGTCGACCGCCGACCGGGCGGCGGACGGGCCGGTCCACTTGGGCTCGATGTCGAGGTCGGCCAGATCGAGGGTCTCCAGCGGCTTCTTCTTCGCCGCCATGATCCCTTTGAAGGACGGGTAGCGGGCGTCGCCGGACCGGTCGGTCACCGACACCACGGCCGGCAGGGTGCCCTGGATGCGTACGGTGGCGGACTCACCCTCGCGGCGGCCGGTCACCGAGCCGTCCTCGACCGAGACCGCGAGCTCGTCGAGATGGGTGACCGCCGGGACGCCGAGCCGTTCGGCCAGCATCGCCGGAACGACCCCCATCGAGCCGTCGGTCGAGGCCATCCCGCAGACGACCAGGTCGAAGCCGTGCCGCTCGATCGCCCGGGCCAGCACGAGCGTGGTGGCGGCCGCGTCGCTGCCCCGGATGTCCTCGTCGCTCACGTGGATGGCGGAGTCGCCGCCCATCGCGAGCGCCTTCCGCAGGGCGTCCTTCGCGTCGTCGGGGCCGACGGTGAGGTAGGTGACCTCCGCGTCGACGCCCGATTCGGTGATGCGCAGGGCCTGTTCGACGGCGTACTCGTCGAGCTCGGACAACACCGAGTCGACCGCGTCCCGGTCGGTGGTGCCGTCCTCGGTGAACGCCCGGTCCGCCGTGGCGTCGGGCACGTGCTTCACGCAGACAACGATCTTCAACAGCGGACCTCCGTACTGGCTGAATGAGTGCTAATAGTTAACTATATAACTCGGACCGGCGCGAGAGTCGACGCGAGGTTGGATGCGATTCCGACGAATTAGTTGACTCATTGCGCTGATAGCTGGAAGATCTGGGCAGCCGAACGAGGCTGCGAGGAGGCGCCATGGCCGGTGACAGGTACTTCGAGCCACACGTGGAGACCATGCCCCGGGATCAACTCCGCGCACGGCAGGAGGAGCGGGTCCTGGAACTGGTCGAGTACGCGTACGCCAACTCGGCCTTCTACCGCGAACTCTGGGACGAGCACGGCGTACACCCACGGGACATCCGCTCCCTGGACGACTTCAGGGAGCGCATCCCCTTCATCACCAAGGACATGGTGCGCGCCCACCGCGCCCGGACCGGAGACCCCTTCGGCGGAATGCTCTGCGTCCCGCCCGAGGAGCTGACCTCCGTGTCCTCCAGCTCGGGCACCACCGGCGACCCGGAGTTCTTCGCCGAGATCTGGGAGGACGCGCCGCCCCTGGTGACCGCCCAGGTGCGGGACCTGTGGGAGGTCGGGCTGCGGCCCGGGGACCTGGTACTGAGCCCTCCCGGCACGTTCCGCAACTTCATGGACGCCGGCTACCAGGCGCTCGGTGCGGTGGTGGTCGAGGCGGACACCTGGCTCGGCAGGATGCACGAGATCGTCGAGGCCGTCCGCACCTACCGGCCCGCCTACCTCCAGATGATCTACCCGCAGATGGTGGAGCTGGAGCACCTGGCCGACAAGGTGGACCTCAAAGAGGCCTTCTCCTCGCTCAAGGGCGCCTCGTGCGCCGGCCAGCCGCTCAGCCGCAGGATGCGCGACCGCATCCGTGACGACTGGGGCATCGACGTCTACGAGTACACCAGCGCGGCCGACACCGGCACCGCCTGGGAGTGCCGGGAGCACGACGGCTTCCACCTCTGGGAGGACACCGTCTTCGCGGAGTGCCTGGACGTCGAGGACGCCGAAGCGCACAGCTGGAGTGACGTCCCGGAGGGCGAAGTCGGCGAACTGGTCGCCACCGATCTCGACAACCGGGCCGCGCCCCTGATCCGTTACCGCAGCGAGGACCTCGTACGGCTGTCCGGTGAGCGCTGCGGCTGCGGACGCACCCACGCCCGGATGTGGGTGGCAGGGCGGCGCGGTGACGAGACCCTGGTCCAGGGGCGTTCCGTGGTCCTGCGGGACATCTGGCAGGCGGTGGAGGACCAGCCCGAGACCGTGGCGGGGGTCTTCCAGATCGTACGGGCCGCGCGTGAGGTCGACGAACTGCGGCTGCGCGTCGGCTACGACCCCGAACTCACCGGCGATGTCGAAGCCCTGGCAGGGCGGCTCGGCAAGGCCGTGCACGAGCGGACCGGTGTCGAGCCGGTGCTCGACCTGCGGACCGAGGAGGAGCTGTTGCGGACCATGACCAGCGTCGCCAAGTTCCCGAGGGTGGTGAAGAGCTGATGGCACGTGCCGACACCCTGGCCAGGGCCCGCGAACTCGACCGGCCCGACCTCGCCTACATCGTGCGCTTCCCCGCCGCGAACGGCATGCGGGACACCGAACTGACCTGGGCGGAAATGGACCGCGACTCCGCGTGGGCCACGGAACGGCTGCGCGGCCACGGGCTGGCCGCCGGGCAGCGTGCGCTGCTGACCGCCTCCGGGTTCGAGGGCTTCTGGGGCCGCTCGGTGATCGGGGCGCTGCGGACGCTGAAGGTGACGTACGGCATCGCGGAGGCGATGGGCTGGGACCACCGCCGTACCGCGGTCTTCCACCGGGAACTGCGCCCGCACGCGGTGATCGGCCTCTCGGCCGAGACCCTGGAGGGGCTGAGCGGCAGCGCCGACATCGGCGAGATGTTCCGGGCCACATCGGTCGTACTGGCCCGCCCGGCCGCCGTACCGGTGCTGCGCGGGGCGGGCGTGCCCGCCTGCCTGATGGCGACGGTGGGCCCGGCCCTCGCACTGGAGTGTCCCGAGCGGGCCGGCGCGCACATCAACGCCGCCGAGTGGCGCCTCGGAGAGCGGGACGGCGAGCTGTTCATCGCCGCGGGGGAGGGGCGCGGGTCCGGGCTCCCCGAAACACCCCTGGGCATCGAGGGTCGGGTGGCCACCGCCCGCTGCGGGTGCGGCAGCGAGGACCCACGGGTGCTGCTGACAGAGACCAACTAAGCGCCGGTGCGGTATCGCGCCCTATTGAGGTGGCCGCAGGCCCCTCAATAGGGGCGCGGGGAACTGCGCGACCAGCCCCCACCGGGCCCGCGGATTAATAACTGCGCTCCCAGCGGAGCGTCAACGTCGAGGAGTTGGGAATGTCGCAAGGAGTGGCCAACGGCCGAATCGTGGTCGTCACCGGTGCCGGCAACGGAATCGGCCGGGCACACGCCCTGGCGTTCGCCGAGCAGGGCGCAAAGGTCGTGGTGAACGACCTGGGCGGCTCGCGCGACGGCGCGGGCGCCTCGGCCGGTCCGGCCCAGACCGTGGTGGACGAGATCACCGCGGCCGGCGGCGAGGCGGTGGCCAACACCGACGACATCTCGTCGTGGGAAGGTGCCGCACACCTCGTCCAGCAGGCCGTCGACACCTTCGGCGGCCTCGACGTACTGGTCAACAACGCGGGCATCCTCCGCGACCGGATGATCGTGTCGATGACCGAACAGGACTGGGACAGCGTGCTGGCCGTCCACCTCAAGGGCAGCTTCGCCACCCTGCACCACGCGGCCGCGTACTGGCGCGAGCGTGCCAAGTCCGGTGAGCAGAACGACGCCCGGGTGATCAACACGACGTCCCCTTCGGGCATCTTCGGCAACCCCGGCCAGTCGAACTACGGCTCCGCGAAGGCCGGTCTGGCGAGCCTCACCATCATCGCCGCCGCCGAACTCGCCCGGTACGGAGTGACGGTCAACGCCATCGCGCCGACCGCCCTGACCCGGCTGACCGAGGACATCGAGATGATGAAGCGGGCCGCCGAGACACAGGACCTGACACCGGAGGCCATCTCGCCGCTCGTGGTGTGGCTGGGTTCGGCGGCCTCGCGCGAGGTCACGGGCCGGGTCTTCGGCGTCATGGGCAGCCGCATCACCGTTCTGGAGGGCTGGGTCAACGGCCCCGGCGCGAGTGCCGAGTCCCGTTGGACACCCGAGGAGTTGTCCTCCGTCGTCCCGAACCTCGTGGCCAAGGCGGCACCGAACGCCGACGCCCTGGGCAACCGCAGCACCACGGCCTGAGGGGGCACGACATGACGAAGCAAAAGCCCGTGCAAAAGCCCGTGGCCGACGGCCTGTTCACCTGGCCACCCTCCGCACAGCCCCGGCTCCTCGGCACCGAGTGCACGGCATGCGGTCTGGTGAGCTTCCCCGCCGACACCCACTGCGTACGGTGCGGGAGCCCCGAAGCCAAGGAGCGGCTCCTGTCGGACAGCGGCACGCTGTGGACGTTCACCACCCAGGGCTTCCGCCCACCCTCACCGCCGTACGACGGCTCCGACACCCCCGCCACCTTCGTGCCGTACGCCGTCGGATACATCGAACTCCCCGGCGAGGTACTGGTCGAGGCCCGGCTGACCGAGCCCGACCCGGAAAAGCTGAGCATCGGGCAGCGGATGCGGCTGACGCTCGTGCCCTACACCGTGGACGCCGACGGCACCGAGGTCGTCACCTTCGCGTTCGCCCCGGCCGACGGAGAGGTGGCGTGATGGAAGCGGTCATCATCGGAACGGGACTGCACCCCTTCGGCCGGTTCCCGGGCAAGCCCGCGATGGACATGGGCGCGGACGCCGTACGCATGGCGCTCGACGACGCGGGCGTCACCTGGCCGCAGATCCAGGGCGGCTACGTCGGCAGCTTCGAGGTCGCCAACCCGGACGCGATCGTGGGTCGCCTCGGCCTGACCGGCGTACCGCTGCGCGGCGTCTTCAACGGCTGCGCGACGGCCGGTACGGCGGTGGCGATGGCCGCCCGCGCCATCGAGACCGGTGAGCACGACCTGACCATCGCCATCGGCATGGACAAGCATCCGCGCGGCGCCTTCGCCGCCGATCCGTCCGTCGCCGGAATCCCCTCCTGGTACGGACAGACCGGGCTCTTCCTCACCACCCACTTCTTCGGCATGAAGATCAACCGCTATATGCACGACCACGGCATCTCCCACGAGACGCTGGCGCGCGTGGCGGCCAAGAACTTCGGCAACGCCGCCGGTAATGAGAAGGCCTGGCGCCGCACGCCGCTGACAGTCGAGGAAATCCTCGACTCACCGGTTCTGAACTACCCCCTGCGGCAGTTCATGTACTGCGGCCCTGACGAGGGCGCCGCCGCCGTCGTGCTGTGCCGGGCGGACCAGGCCCACAAGTACACGTCCACCCCGATACGGGTCCGGGCCACCGCACTGCGCAGCCGCCGGTTCGGCGCCTTCGAGGTGCAGAGCCCGTCCGTGCCGGTGGGGGATCCGGTGGCGAGCCCGACCGTGGACGCCTCCCGGGCGGCGTACGAGCAGGCGGGCATCGGCCCCGAGGACGTCGACATCGCCCAGCTCCAGGACACCGACGCCGGATCCGAGATCATCCACATGGCCGAGAACGGGCTCTGCAAGGACGGCGAGCAGGAACGCCTCATCGCCGAGGGCGCCACAGCGATCGGCGGCCGGCTCCCGGTCAACACCGACGGCGGACTGCTCGGCAACGGCGAGCCCATCGGCGCGTCCGGACTGCGCCAGATCCACGAGATCGTGCTCCAGCTGCGCGGCACTGCCGGAACCCGGCAGGTCCCCGGCACGCCCCGCGTCGGCTACACCCACCTGTACGGCGCGCCGGGCGTGTCGGCGGTGACCATCCTGTCCACCTGACCGCGGAGCCCCAAATGGAACACGACATGCAGGCCTTCGCCGCCGAGGTACGCCGATTCCTGGACGCCCACGCGGCGAAGGCCCCCGACCGCGCCGCCTTCACCTGGGGCGAGGGCGACGACTCGATGGCGTACTTCAGCGCGCTCCCGCCCGAGGAGGAGCGGGAGCAAGTGCGGCGGGCGCGGGAGTGGCAGCGGATCCGCTACGAGAACGGGTTCGGCTGGATCACGGGGCCGCCCGAGTACGGCGGACGAGGCCTCACCTCCGTACACGATCTGCTCTACGACGCGATCGAGTTCGAGTACGACGTCGCCGACACCGGCACGCTGAGCGTGATCGGCCTTGGCATGATCGGCCCGACGATCCTCGCCCACGCACCGCAGCCGCTGAAGGACCGCTGGCTGCCGGCGATGTACCGCGGGGACGCCATCGCCTGCCAGCTGTTCAGCGAGCCCGGCGCCGGATCGGACCTGGCGAGCGTGACGACCCGCGCGGTGCGCGACGGCGAGGACTGGGTGCTGAACGGGCAGAAGGTGTGGACCTCGGTCGCCCAGCACAGTCAGATCGGCCTCGCCCTGACCCGTACGAACCCGGACGCGCCCAAGCACCGCGGCATCACCGCCTTCCTCGTGCCCATGGACGCGCCTGGTGTGGAGGTCCGGCCGTTGCGGCAGATGACCGGTGGCGCGGACTTCAACGAGGTCTTCCTCACCGACGTCCGCGTCCCCGACGACCACCGGCTCGGCGAGATCGACGGCGGCTGGACGGTCGCCCTCACGACCCTCATGAACGAGCGCGCCACGGTCGGCAGTGAGGGCGCGGGACCGGTGGCCGCAGCTCTCTCCCCTGACCGGCTCTCCGCGCTGATGCGCGCCACCTGGACCTGGGACGACCGGGCCCTGCGCGGCCGTCTCGCCGAACTGCTCGTCGACGTCCTGGCCACCGAGCACCTCAACGCACGTGCCCTGCGCAAGCTGCGCGCGGGCATCGCCCCCGGCCCCGAGATGTCCGTGTCGAAGCTGCTCTACGGCCAGAACCTCACCAAGGCCGCGCACTTCGTGTCGGACGTCCTCGGCCCGCGCGCCATCGCCGACACCGGTCAGTGGGGCACGTACGCCTGGACCGAACTCCTGCTGGCCACCCCGGCCTTGAGGATCCTCGGCGGCACCGAGGAGATCATGAAGAACATCCTCGCGGAACGCGTCCTCGGCCTGCCCAAGGAACCGGGCATCGACACCAAGTCGCCGTTCCGTGAGCTGGGAGGTGTGTCATGAGCGTCGTCGTCTCCGCCGACGAGAGCGAGCTGCACGAACTGCGGTCGGCCGTACGGGACTTCCTCGAGGCGAAGTCACCCGAGGAAGCCGTCCGCAAGCTCATGGAGAGCGAGCCGCGGTACGACCCCGCCGTGTGGACCCAGCTGACCGAGCAGCTGCGGCTGCCGGGCCTGGCGATCCCCGAGGAGTACGGCGGCGACGGCTTCGGTCCCGTCGAACTCGGCGTGGTCCTGGAGGAGATGGGCCGCGCCCTGCTGTGCGCGCCGTACTTCGCGACCGTCGTCCTGGCCGCACAGGCCCTGCTGGCCTCGGGCGACGCGGACGCCTGCGCGCGCCACCTCCCGGGTATCGCGGCGGGACGGACCACGGCCACGCTGGCTGTCGCCGAGAACAGCGGCTCCTGGGACCCGGCCTTGATCTCCGCGCGTGCGGCCCGCGAGGGGGAGGGGCAGGGGG
>NZ_JAAKZY010000141.1 GCF_011045015.1 Streptomyces scabichelini
CGGGAAACCCGCACCCGCCAGCAGCACCACACCCCCGTCACGGAAAACCCGCACCCGCCAACGGCGCCGCACCCCCACGGGAAACCCGCACCTGTTCAGCATGCCCGCACGGGTGGTGCGGGCGGGAAACGTCACTGACCGCAACCACGACGAACGGTCAGACAGACGACTCCGCACGCAGGTGCGCCGAGGCCTCCCCCCGAGGCGAAGGCACCTCCGCCAAGCCCGCCGTCGCCGCAGGCGACTCGCACTCCATGCCCCGCGGCAACCGCAAAGCTATAACGGCCCCAAGCAGCAACAGCCCGGCACTGACAAGCAACGTCACATGCAACCCGTGCACAAAGGAATCCCGCGCCGCATACCGAAGCGCTTCCCCAGGCCCCCCACCAAGCCGCGCAGCGACCTCGTACGCCTCACCCAGCGAATGACTCGCCGCAGCCGAATCCGAAGCGGGAACCCCCTGCACAGAGGCGAGCCCCGGCGCGTACGCCGCGTTCATCACACTCCCCAGCAGCGCGACCCCGATACCGGCACCCAGCTGGTACGAGGTCTCCCCGATCGCGGCGGCCCCACCCGCCTGCGCCTGCGGAGCCTCACTCAGCATCGATTCGTACGCCCCGAAGAGCGTGACCTCGAGCCCGAACCCGAGCAGCACGAACCCGATCACCATCAGCGGAACGTTGTCTTGCCGGCCCAACGCCGTGAGCGAGACGACCGCGGCGGCGGTGAGACAGAAGCCGAAGCAGACCATGGTCCGCGGCCCGAAGCGGTGCAGCAGCTTCGCCCCGACAAGACCCGCGGCCATCGCGGCGACGGTGAGCGGCAGCAGCCGCAGCCCGGTCTCCAGCGGAGAGAGCTTCAGCACGAGCTGGAGATACTGCGCGGCGATCAGTTCCAGACCCACCAGCGCCAGCAGCGCCAGCACGATGCACCCGACGGACGTACTGAAGGCGGGCCTGGCGAACAGCCGCAGATCGACGAGCGGATGCTTGCGCCGCCGCTGACGTCGTACGAAGGCGACGAGCAGACCGGCTCCGACGAGCAGCGGCGCCACCGTGTAGGCGCTCAGCGGCGCCTCGCCGGCGCCCAGCCGCTTGACCCCGAGGACGAGACCGAAGAGCCCGCCCGCGGCCAGCAGCGCTCCGACCACGTCCCACGGCCCTTCGCCGTCACCGGTCGACTCGGGCAGCAGCCACCGCCCGATGGGCAGGCTGACCAGCATCAGCGGGATGTTGATGAGGAAGACCGAACCCCACCAGAAGTGCTCCAGCAGGAACCCTCCGAGCAGCGGTCCGACGGCCGCGCCCACCGCGGCGACCGCGCTCCAGACACCGATCGCGAGCGCCCGCTCGCGCCGGTCGGGGAAGACCTGCCGCAGGATCGAGAGCGTCGCGGGCATGATCATCGCGCCGCCGACGCCGAGCAGGGCGCGCGCCGCGATCAGGACATGCGCGCTGTCGGCGCATGCCGCCAGGCCGGAGGCGACGCCGAAGAGGGCGTACCCGAGGAGGAGAACCCGTCTGCGGCCGATACGGTCGCCCAGCGTGCCGAAGAGGATCAGCAGCGAGGCGCAGACGAGCGGGTAGACGTCGACGATCCAGAGCAGTTCTATCGAGCCGGGCTTGAGATCCTCGGTGACGGCGGGCACCGCGACATGCAGCACGGTGGCGTCGACGGCGACCAGCAGCAGGCTGACGCAGAGGACGACGAGGACGACCCATCGGTTTGCACCGGCCCCGGCCTCCCGACGGCAACGCGAAGCGGCCGTGGTCGTCCCGGACATGCACGTACCTCCCAGATGTTCCCTCGCGTTCGGCGGATCCGCTGGGTGGGGACTCCCTGCGGTTGCGGCCGGGAGGAGCGGGGTCCCGGTCTCACGCAACAAAGGCGAGTGAGTCGCCAGAGTACGCGAGATCCCGCCAGTGGCGAGTGGCGGGTCTCTCACGTTCCCCACAGACATCGTGTGGCGTGCGCCACGCTCCCATGTGTCCGACCACGCCCCGCGGGGGCCGCCCGGTTCCTGACGCGGCCCATAATCGAGCCCGTGACCGATCTTGAGACGCCCGTCGCGCCGGCCCGTCCAGGACCGTGGCCGCGCCGCGTCGCCCCCGCTCTGCTGGGGTACGCGGCGGTCCGCGCCCTGGGCCTGGTGGCGCTCGCGTTATGGAGCGCCGCGCGCGACAAGAGCCCGCACCAGCTGCTCACGGCCCGCTGGGACTCGCTCTGGTACACGCGGGTCGCGGAGCTCGGCTATGGCTATGAGGTACGTCTCCCCAACGGCGACGTGCACTCGAACCTCGCGTTCTTCCCGCTGCTGCCCTGGCTGGAACGCGCCGTCTCGGCGGTGACCCCGCTGTCGTACGCGGACGCGGGCCTGCTCCTCAGCACGTCGGCGTCACTCGCCGCGGCCTGGGGGATCTTCGCGGTCGCGGACCATGTGTACGGGCGCAGGGCAGGCATCTGTGCCGTGCTGCTGTGGGCGGTGCTGCCCATCGGGATCGTGCAGTCGATGGCATACAGCGAGTCGCTGTTCACGGCGCTCGCGGCCTGGTCGCTGTACGCGGTCCTGACCGGCCGCTGGCTGACGGCGGGCCTGCTCGCCTCCCTCGCCGGCCTGACCCGCCCGGTGGGCGCCGCGGTGGTCGCGGCGGTGTGGGTGGCGGCTGTTGCCTCGTTCGTACGGGACTCGTCCGCGCGGGACTCGTCCGTACGAGAACGGAGTGTTGCGGCACCGGACGGCGCTCCCGTCTGGCGGCGTGCCCTGGGCATGCTTCTCGCCCCCCTGGGCGCCGCCGGGTACGTCCTGTGGGTCGGCCATCGCACGGGCAAGGGCCCGCTGGGCTATCTCGACGTCCAGGCCGGTTGGGGGAACGGCTTCGACGGCGGCTACGCTTTCGCCCGGTTCGTCGCCGACAAGTTCACGTCGTTCCCGTCGGCCCTGGCCGGACTCGGACTGATCGTCGGGGTCGCCCTGGTGATCTGGCTGTATGTGATCTGCGTACGGCAGGGTCAGCCGCTGCCGCTGCTGGTCTACGCGGGGATCGTCACCGCGCTCGCCCTGTGCGCGTCGAGCTACTTCGGCTCGAAACCGCGCCTGCTCCTGCCCGCCTTCCCTCTGCTGCTGCCCCTGGCACTGGCCCTGGCCCGGCTGCGAACGCCCAGGTCTGCGGGGGTGCTCGGGGGTGTGGCGGTGGCATCGGCGGTGTACGGCGCGTTCTGGCTGAACGGCTCCGGTCCGCCCTGACCGGGCCCCCGGCCTCCGGTGAGCGCCCGGATAATTGCGCGCAAGCTTTTGGTGAACGAATTCAGACGCGCCGAAAAACAACTCACAGGATGGAGCAATGCAATTGAGAGGAGGGTGCACCGAGGAATCCGTATTCTTCGGCGATAAACCTCCTCCTGAGAGGAATCCCACATCACATCGTCATCACAAAGAGCGCGCTTCGGCGTTGCACACAGCTCACTCCCTGTAACGTCGATTAGGTGCGTACCGAACGAAAGCTGACTCGTCTGGACCGGGTCTTCGCCCGGCTGGACCGTGAGCCGGAACGACCGGCCCACATCGACGTGCCCAGGATGAGCAAGCACAGGGTGGTTCTCTTCGCGGCCACGCTTGCCTTCTACCTGGCCATCGTGTGGGCCGTGATCGTCACTTCCTGGCTCGTCCGGCTCGACTGGCAGGTCATGTTCTTCCGGCCCTACCAGCAGTGGCCGGAGCTCCACGGGTTCTTCGACTACTACGTGGTGCTCGGCCAGCGCGGCCCCACCGCCGTGATGGTCTCGGCCTGGCTGGGCTGGCGCTCCTGGCGGCAGCACACGCTGCGCCCGCTGCTCGCGCTCGGCGTCGCGCTGCTGCTGCTGAACATCACGGTCGGCGCCGCCAAGTACGGCATGGGGCGCCTCGGCCCGCACTACGCGACCACGATCGGCTCGAACGAGATGTGGCTGGGCGGCGATATATTTCCTTCGGGTCACACCGCCAACGCCGTGGTGACGTGGGGCATCCTCGCCTACCTGGCCTCGACGCCGGCCGCCCGCCGCTGGCTGTCGGCCGTCTCCGCCGTGATCTCCCTCGGCGTCGGCCTGACCACCGTCTACATCGGTACGCACTGGCTGAGCGATGTCGTCCTGGGCTGGGCCGCGGGTCTGCTGATCCTGCTGGCGCTGCCCTGGTTCGAGCCGCTGATCGCCCGCGCCGAGGCCCGTATCTTCGCCCTGCGGGACGCCTGGCGCAGCCGCCGCGCCGGTACGGCGCCGGCTCCTGCTCCGGCCGCCCCGGTGGGCGCTCCCGTAGTGCTCGCGCCGCACGACACGTCCACGGACGCCGCTGTCCCCGCCGACGAAGCGCCCGCGGCCCGCGAGCCGGTCAGCGCGCCGCGTACGTCCCGGACGCCCGCCTCGCCCGTCTACCTGGCGCCCGGCCCGCACACGACCCGCGCGGAGCGCACGCCGGTGACGCCCGTCGGAAGCCGAAGGCCGCCGCAGTCGGAGCGAGTGACACGTGGCACCACCTCGACCCGCCCTGTGACGGGCGGCTGAGCAGCGGGCAGCGGGGCCGGTACGCACCCACCACTCCCCGCACATGCCCGCACACGAAGGCCCTCGGCTCCCTGAGCCGAGGGCCTTCGCCATGGACAGAGGCGGGTCAGCCCTTCCAGCAGCGCTTCACTCGGCCGTCGCTGACCTCGAAGTTCAGGCGGCCGCTCCGGTACTCCATGGTGATGATCGCGCCCGGCGGCAGCGACCGCACGGTGGACCAGCCGCGCTCACGGGCAAGCTGCTCGGCGCCGCTCGCCTCCAGGCCGAGGTACGCGTCCGGATCGTCCTGGGGCTCTGCGGGAGGGGTGGGAATGGGTGCCATGCCTGCCACCGTAAGCGGCGGATTGCGCCCGTGGAAGGCCGAACCGGCCACCATCAGTCACCGATCCCTCTCCGGTCACGCTTCTGTCACAGGACCACGACACTCGATTCGGCCGAACTGCGTCACACGTACGAGCGGTTCTCTACGCGTTTCGCAGGGCTTCGAACGTAATTCGTGACTAGCTTGACGGCGATCCGAATAAGTCCCGAGGGAATGCGCGGCGCGCACCCTGTGTCCGTGGCCTTTCCGTTCGGATTCCGCGGTGTGTCCCGGAAGGCGACATGCCACAGGAAATACATGGTTCAAGCACAGAACCGCGGTACGCCCCCTGTCGGAGCACCCTGCGACGTGAGCATCATGGCGTGAGCTATGGCGTGAGCTTCAGCAGGCCCAGGGCGCGACGAGCGAGGGGGCAGCGATGGGGACGGAGACCGCGCAGGCACCGGTCGGAGCCGTACCGGTGAAGCAGCCCGCCGGGCGATTGATCGTGGACTGGCTCACCACCACCGATCACAAGAAGATCGGCCATCTCTATCTGATCACCTCGTTCGCCTTCTTCCTGGTCGGCGGTCTGATGGCGCTGCTGATGCGGGCCGAGCTGGCCCGTCCGGGAACGCAGCTGATCGACAACAACCAGTTCAACCAGATGTTCACCATGCACGGCACGATCATGCTGCTGCTCTTCGCGACGCCGACCTTCGCCGGTTTCGCGAACGAGATCATGCCGCTGCAGATCGGCGCGCCCGACGTGGCGTTTCCCCGGCTGAACATGCTGTCGTACTGGCTGTTCCTCTTCGGCGGGCTGATCGTGCTGGGCTCGCTGCTGGTGCCGGAGGGGCCCGCCAACTTCGGCTGGTTCGCCTACGCCCCGCTCAACAGCATGGAACGGTCGCCCGGTATCGGCGCCGACATGTGGATCATGGGGCTTGCGCTGGCCGGTTTCGGCACGATCCTCGGTGCGGTGAACTTCCTGACGACCATCATCGGGATGCGGGCCCCCGGCATGACGATGTTCCGGATGCCGATCTTCGTCTGGAACACGCTGTTCACGTCGATCCTCATCCTGATGGCGTTCCCGGTGCTCGCCGCGGCGCTCCTGGTCCTGGAGGCGGACCGGCGGTTCGGCTCGCAGGTCTTCGCCTCGGCCAACGGCGGGGCGCTGCTGTGGCAGCACCTCTTCTGGTTCTTCGGGCATCCCGAGGTCTACATCATCGCCCTGCCGTTCTTCGGCATCGTCACGGAGATCCTGCCGGTGTTCAGCCGGAAGCCGATCTTCGGTTATCTGACGCTGGTCGCCGCGACGATGGCCATCACGGGTCTGTCGGTGGTCGTGTGGGCACACCACATGTTCGCGACGGGCGCGGTGCTGCTGCCGTTCTTCTCGTTCATGTCGTTCCTGATCGCGGTGCCCACGGGCGTGAAGTTCTTCAACTGGACCGGCACGATGCTCAAGGGATCCCTGTCCTTCGAGACACCCATGCTCTGGTCCACCGGCTTCCTGGTGACCTTCCTGTTCGGCGGGCTGAGCGGGGTCATCCTGGCGTCACCGCCGCTGGACTTCCACGTCACGGACACCTACTTCGTGGTGGCCCACTTCCACTACGTGGTGTTCGGCACCGTCGTCTTCGCGACCTTCGCCGGCTTCTACTTCTGGTGGCCGAAGTTCACCGGGAAACTGCTCGACGAACGGCTCGGCAAGATCCACTTCTGGACGCTCTTCGTCGGCTTCCACACCACGTTCCTGGTGCAGCACTGGCTGGGCGCGGAGGGCATGCCGCGCCGGTACGCGGACTATCTGGCCGCCGACGGGTTCACGGCGCTCAACACCGTGTCGTCGATCGGCTCGTTCCTGCTCGGCCTGTCGACGCTGCCGTTCCTCTACAACGTCTGGAAGACGGCGAAGTACGGCGTGAAGGTCGATGTCGACGACCCCTGGGGCTTCGGCCGTTCCCTGGAGTGGGCGACGTCCTGCCCGCCGCCGCGGCACAACTTCGTCACGCTGCCCAAGGTCCGCTCCGAATCGCCGGCGTTCGACCTGCACCACCCGGAGTACGCGGCGATCACGCCGCCCCAGACCCGTTCCGGGCAGGAGCAGAGCCCGCAGATCCGCTTCGGTCAAGAGCGGCCGTCAGACGGTCCCGGGCGGTCCTGAGCGTCTCGGTGAGCTCCGCGGGTTCGAGCACCTCGAACTCGAGGCCCATCAGCATCACATGAATCACCATCACGTCGAGGCTCGCGGCCCCGGTCCGCATGATGCAGCTGCCGGGGGTCTCGGCCTCCAGCGTCCCGGCGGAGGGCGAGATCCGCTCGGCCGCCTCCTCCAGGGGCACCAGCAGCCGGATCACGGCATGCGAGGCGTACGCGCGCGTGGAGACCCCTTTGGAGACGTACTCGGCCAGATCGTCGGCCGGTGGTTTCCGAGGGGCGAAGCGCGGTCCGTGGGGCGGCTTGGGCGTGATGCGGTCCACGCGGAACGTACGCCAGTCGTCGCGGTCGAGGTCCCAGGCGACCAGGTACCAGCGGCGCTCGGTGCACACCAGGCGGTGCGGTTCGACGGTACGGCGGGTCGGGGCGCCCTCGTGGTTGCGGTACTCGAAGCGCAGCCGCTCGGCGTCCCGGCAGACGCCCGCGAGTTCGGTGAGCACGGCCGGGTCGACGGCGGAGGGCTGCGGGCCGCGCAGCATCGGCACGGTGAACGCGTTGAGGGCGCCCACACGGCGGCGCAGCCGGGCCGGCAGGACCTGTTCGAGCTTGGTGAGGGCGCGTACGGAGGTCTCGCCGATGCCCTCGATGCCCTGCCCGGCGGCCGTGCGCAGCCCGACCGCGACGGCGACCGCCTCGTCGTCGTCCAGGAGCAGCGGCGGGAGCTCGGCCCCGGCCCCGAGCTGGTAGCCGCCGCCCGTGCCGGGGCTGGCGTTCACCGGGTAGCCGAGCTCGCGCAGCCGGTCCACGTCGCGGCGTACCGTGCGCGGGGTGACGCCCAGTCGCTCCGCTAGGTCTGCACCGGACCAGTCGCGGTGGGCCTGTAGCAGGGAGAGCAGACGTAGGAGTCGTGCCGAGGTCTCCAACATGCCGTTGAGTGTGGCACCTCATGCGGACAGTTTCTGTCCGCAAGAGGCGACGCTGCATCGGTCTGTTTCAAACTGCGGGCCGCCCGTGGCTGGTCGCGCAGTTCCCCGCGCCCCTTTCGGGGCGCCCCCTCACGGGGCGCTGACCGTCACCGAAAGATCATTGTCCGCCGTGTAGTACGGCCCCGCCAGCACCGGACCGTGTTCCGTCTCCAGCGTGACCTTCGGGTACGTGAAGATCAGCTTCTTGTCGGCGATGTCGTCGAACAGCCGGGCGATCCGTACCCGCGGCCCGGTCTCCCCCGCCGGGCGCAGCCACAGGTCCCAGACGCCCTCCGTCAGGGCGCCGTAGTCCACCGTGAAGTGGAACTCCGCCTGGTCCGCGGTGACATCGGCCCTCACGGCGGTCGCCGGTTCGTGGCGGGCGCGCAGTTCGGCGTACGCGTCCGGGGTGAGCGTGCCGCCGTACATCCGGCCGCGTACGCTCAACTCCCCCTCCTTGATGTGCAGTTCGCCCGCCTCGGCGTGCGGGGCGCGCAGCCAGCTGCGGACGGTGAGGTTGCCGTGCTTGGTCGCGTACGGGATGCGGACGGCGACGTGGCCGCCGGCGCCGCTGGGGACACGGTCGACGAGCGAGCGCAGGTCGTTGACGCCGGGCACCACGCGCCGGGGCTCGCCGTCGGCCACCTGGACGTAGGCGTCCCAGCGGCCCTCGGGCAGTTCGACGCTGCTGGGCAGCGCGGCCCGCAGCCGGCCGTCGGCGGCCGGCGTGAGCGGCAGGCTGATCTCCTCGTCGCTGCCGCGGCGGCGCAGCACCAGGTACGCGGCGCCGGCCTCCGCGGTTTCGGTGAGGTCGAAGGTGAGCCCGCCCGCGGAGTCGGCGATGCAGTCGGCGCGCGGCAGCATGGCGGCTTCCTCGTCGGTGTGCTGGGGCGCGGGCTGCGGAGCCAGCGCCATCATGCGGTGTGCCCCTTCTTGAGTACCGTGCGTCCGGCATCCCGAACGGCATAGGCGCCACCGAGCAGTGCTCCCCGTGTGCGGTGCAGTGACCCGCGTATCCGGCCGGCCGCCGAGTCGCCGCCGTGCGTGGCCAGGCCGGTGAACAGGGACTCGTAGCGTTCGGCGATCCGGGTCGGGTCGAAGCGCTCGGAGTCCTTGAGTGCCGCGCTCGCCATCCGGTGGCGGAGCGTGTCGTCGTTGATCAGTTCGAGGAGGCCGCCGGCGATGGCCTTGACGCTGCCGACCTTGACGAGGCGTCCGTCGACACCGTTGTCGATGATCTCCCCGGGGCCGTGCGGGCAGTCCGTGGAGACGACGGGCAGGCCGCAGCGCATCGCCTCGACGATCGTCATGCCGAAGGACTCCAGGCTGGAGGTGACGGCGGCGATGGAGCCCTTGGCCCACTCGGGCTCGATGGGGTGGGCGGGCCCCATCAGATAGACGTGGTTGTAGAGGCCGAGGTCGTCGATGAGGGCGCGCAGCTTGTCCTTCTGGTTGCCGCCGCCGTAGATCCTCAGGCGCCAGTCGGGCCGCTGGGCGCGTACCCGGTCGAAGGCCTTGATCAGCAGGTCGTACCGCTTGACCGGGGCGAGCCGCCCGGCCGCCACGACCCACTTGCCGGAGCCGTCCGCGGGCTCGATGCCGGGCGCGGGCACGGAGTTGGGCACGGCCTCGACGCGTACGCCGGGCAGCCGCATCTTCTTGCGGTACGCACTGGCGTCCGCCTCGGTGGTCGTCGTGAGCGCGTCAAGCCTCGGGTAGACGGCGTGCAGTTTCTCGCGCAGGCCGGCCGAGTGGCTGTCGAGCGTGAGGTGCTCCTGGCCGACCCGGATCGGGCCGCGCCGGGTCTCACGGGCGAGATGCACGTTCAGGCCGGGCCTGGTGCCGACCACGACATCGGCGTCGACCGTCGCGAGGTGTTCGGCGATACGGCGGTCGGTGAGGGCGCTGTACTGCTCGTAGCGGCCCTCCCCGCGCGGGAAGACCCGGGCCGGACGCCGGCTCTCCGGGTCCTCGCCCTCGTATCCCGGGCTCTCCTTGCGGATGTCGACGAGGTGGCGCACACGGACGCGCGGGTCGGGCGCGAAGACCGGCTCGTCACGGTGGCGGAACACCGAGACGATCTCGACGTCATGCTGCTCGGCCAGGGTGTTGGCGAGGTTGTACGTCGTCCGGATGGTCCCCCCGATGCCATACGCGTTGTGTATCAGGAAGGAAATATGCATGCGTCCCCGAATCCCCTGGCTAGTCCGCTACCGCGTGGTGAGACCTGGGCCCCTCGGGCATGGTTGGGCTCCATTACCATCTTGTTCCCGAACAGTTTCCCTATTGGTAGGCGATGTCGGGAACGTTTCGTCATCTGCGTGCATCAGAGCAGGTAGGCGGGTTCCCCCGGGTTCCTTGCCGTCAGGGTTCGTATGACAACTGCGGCACGTCGAAACAATTTCTGTTCATGTCGTCCTGGCTCACCCATCCCTCGGCGTCCTCCCAACGGGCCACGGAAATACAGGTCGTGCGGGTCTTCGGGGGCTCGGGCAGTCCCTCGTAGGTGACCGGCAGCAGGAGGCCGTCGGCGGTGTACGGCTTCCCCTCGGCGATGAAGCGGTCGACACACGCGCGCGTGATGCCCGTCTGCGCACAGGACTCGGCCGCGTCCGTGAACCACATCGCGGCCGCCCAGCCCTCCAGCTGCCACTGGGAATGGGTCTCCAGGTCCTTCGTGGCGTCCCGGAACTCCTGTACGGCCTCGTGGTCCGTGTCCTCGTAGTTGCGGCTGGAGCCCGTCGCCCACAGGTTGTTGCGGCAGCGCGGCGCGTCCTTGTAGTCCTCGCGGACGGTGGACGTCCAGTTCTGCACGTTGGTGACCTTGGCGAGGACCTCGGCGCCGACGTCGTCCATGGCCTTGCACAGCTGGGCGTTGCCATAGGAGTCGATGGCGTCGAAGACCAGATCGGCGCCCTGCTCCTTCAGGTCGGCCGCCGCGGCACGGAAGTTGGGCAGGGAGAAGTCGACCTGCTCGGTGACCACCTTGTAGCCCTCGGCCTTGAGGCCCCGGGTGACGAGGCGCGCGTACGCGGCCGACGCGGACTGGTTGTAGGAGACGACCGCCGCCGTACGGGCGCCCTGCTCACGCTTGAAGTAGCGGTAGACCTCCGTGCCGCCGTACAACTTGCCGTCCCAGCCGGGCTTTCCGTCACGCGGGGCGAGGCTGCCGTAGATGCTGTAGAGGTGCGGATACGTGTCGTACGCCGGGCCGATGGGCTGGCCGCCGATGTCGGGCACGCGCGCGCGTGAGACACGCGAGGCGCCCGCGTAGTCGAGCGACGAGCCGGCGACGAGGGCGACGGCCTTCTCCTCGTCGACGAGCTTGTGCACGCACTCGTTGCTGCCGACTCCGCTGCCGCCGTCGTCGCACGTATGGACCTCGACCTTGCGGCCGTCGATGCCGCCGCGCGCGTTCAGCCGCTCGAAGTAGGCCTTCGCTCCGTCGCGCGGACCGGTGAACGCGTCGCCGCCGACCGGGCTCGTGGCGCTGGTGATGATGCCGACAGGGATCGGCTCGCCGCTCGGCCGGGTGGGTGTGCCGTCGTCGGGCCGGTTCTCGAAGTCGCTCTCCGGGAGGCGGCTGCCGCAGGCCGTGCTCAGCAGGAACAGCAGGCCCGCGACAGCGCACTCAGCAGCCCGGAAGCGGCGACGCATTGCCGCTCAGCCCGACAAGACCGCACAGCGTCTTGACGGAGACCTTCCACACGCCGTCCTGCTCGACGGCCGTCCCGGAGGCGTCGGGCATGACCGTGGCGCCCTTCAGGGTGAGTGTGTAGGTCACGTCCGCCTCGGTCGCCGAGGTGAACTCGACCTTGTTGACCTCCGCCTGCACCTGCCCGCCGCGTTCGTCACCGCTGAAGGCCTGCAGGACCGGCCCCATCCGGTCGCCGTTCTCCAAGTACGCCGGCTTGTCCTTGACGGGGGTGGCGGGGTCGAAGAACTTCACCCAGTTCTCCTTGATCTCCCGCTCCGCCGCCGCGGCGTCGTCCGGCGCCGTGGGACTCTCCTCGGCGGATCGGGTGGGCTCCTCCGCCGTGGGCGAGGGCGGGGTCGTGTCGTCTCCGCCGCTGTCGTCCCCGCAGGCCGTGAGGGCCGGGGCGGCCACCAGGACCACGGCCGCCAGCCACGCCGCCGTACGCCTTCTGGGACCGCGCCTCCGCCTGCCGTGCCCCCGCCTGAGGTCGCTGCCGAGAACCATCTGGCTCACCACCGGGTGTCGGTCCGGGCCATATGCGCCCGGTGCTTTCAGGGTCAGCTTCCACAGGGCATAGTGCAAGCCATTGGCTGACATGGACAGATACGTGACAGACACATGACGTGGGAGCTCCGATGCGGACTGCTCGACTGCGGACTGTGCACCCCGTCCTCTGGGCCGGGTGGGCGGCCCTCGCCGCCGGAGCGGTGCTGTGCGTCATCGGCTGGTACGGGATATCGGGCGAGCGGTTCGCGGAGCGTCAGCTCCCCTATCTCGCGTCCTGCACGGTGCCCGGCGCCGCACTGATCATCGCCGGTGCGGTACTGCTCACCCACGGCAGGAACGCCCTCGCGGCGGCTCGCGTGGAGGAGCTGTACGGACTCCTGGTGGCCGCCGAGCACGCGGACGCCGACGAGTCCGGACAGGCGGCGGCAGCGCCCGTCGCCGTCAGTGGCGACCTGCTGATGGTGCCGGGCGGCACGCTGTGGCACCGCGCGGACTGCCCCCTCGTCGCCGGGAAGACGGACGCCCTGCCGGTCGACTCACAGCTTCTCGCACGCGGGGAGCTTGGCCCCTGCCCGATCTGCGAACCGTCCGCCTCGGACACCCCTTCGGACGGCTGAGGGCGTCCGGCCGATGGCGTCGCTGACGTACGACCTCACGCTCGCCGGACTCTCGGTGGGCAGTGCCGCCGCGCTCACCGGGATCGGACTGATCGTCACCCACCGGGCGACCGGCGTGCTCAACTTCGCGCACGGCGCGATCGCGATGGTGTGCGCCTATCTGCTGCGCCAGCTCACGGTCGAGTGGGACTGGCCGCTCGCGCTCGCCGCCGCCGTCACCCTGCTCGTGGTGGCACCGGGCATCGGCATGGCTCTGGAGCGCTTCGTCTTCCGCCCGCTGTCCGTCCTGGGCAGCGACCCGGCGCAGACACTGGTCGCCTCCATCGGCGTGTTCGTCCTGCTGGTCGGCGGGGCGGCGCTGATCTGGGGTTCCGGGGCCCGCTCGGACGCGCCGACGCTCGTGTCGGCGGATCCCTGGGGGCAGTTGGCGGTGACGCTCGTCCTGGCCGCCGGTGTGGGGGCGATGACCCGCTGGACGCGCTTCGGCCGCGAGCTGCGGGCCGTCGTCGACGACCGCTCGCTCGCCGTCCTCGGCGGCATCGATGCGGACCGGGTGGCCGCCGCGGGCTGGGCCTTCGGCTCGTTCACGGCGGGCCTGACGGGGGTGCTCCTGGCGCCTTACGTACGCCTCGATCCGTACGGCCTGCCGCTGCTCGTCATGGAGGTGGTGGCGGTCGCGGTGGCCGCCCGGATGCGCAACCTCCCCGTGGCCGTCGTGGTGGCACTGGGCATCGGGGTCGCCCAGAGCCAGCTGACGCGGCTGCACCCGTCGGGCTGGCGCGAGCCGCTGGTCCAGGCGGTGGGGGCGAACCTCTTCGTCGTCGCCCTGCTGATCGCGGCGCTGGTGCTGCCGGGCATCGGCGCCCGGGACGCGTTGCCGCGCACGGCCACCGCTCGGGTGGCGACACCGCCGGGCGCGTGGATCGTGGCCGTGGTCCTCTTCCTGATCCCCCTGGGCTTCGCGGGCCGCGACCTGCATACGTCCGTGCAGGTCCCGGCGCTGGGCGTGGTGCTGCTCTCCCTGGTCGTGGTGACGGGCCGGGGCGGCCAGATCTCACTGGGCCAGGCGGCGTACGCGGGTCTCGGCGCCCTCTTCACGGCATTGCTGGCGGCCGGCCGCTTCCCGGGCCTGCCGGAGCTCCCCGAACTGGCCGCACTGGCGGTGGCCGTCCTGCTGGTGGCTCCCCTGGGCCTGCTGACCGGCTGGCCCGCCATCAGCCGGCACGGTCTGGCCCTCGCCCTGGCGACCTTCGCGGTGGGCGTCGGCGTCAGCCGTTTCGTCTTCGCCCAGCCGTACGCGACGGCGGGCCTGACGCTGGGCCGCCCCGCGGGCTTCGAGAACGACCGCACGTACTACGTACTCGAACTCGGCCTCCTAGCAGGCGCGTTGCTGGCCGCGCACGCACTGCGCCGGGGCCGCACCGGCCGGGCCCTGGCCGCGATGCGCGACCACGAGGCGGGCGCGTCGGCGGCGGGCGTCCGCGTGCCCGCCCTGAAGCTGACGGCCTTCGTGGCGGGCGCCGCTCTGGCCGCCCTCGGCGGCGGCATGCTCGGCATGGGCCTGCGCGCCTTCGACCCCGCCGCCTACGACCCCGTGCGCGGCCTCCTCTGGTTCGCCGCGATCGTCGTCCTCGGCGCCGACAGCGTCCTCGGCGCACTGGCCGCAGCGGCGCTCCTGGTGGGCCTGGACGCGGGCACGCGCGGCGGCGTGGCGGCCGCGCTGATCGGCCTCCTGGCGGTCCTGGTGGGACGCTTCCCCGGCGGCCCATACGAAGCACTACGCCTGGCCGCAACCCACCTCCGCCTCCACCGCAAGGCAACGCTCACACCACTGGGAGCCCGAGCACGGACAAGGCTCCACCTCAAGCCGCCCACGTCGCGCCGACCGCGGGTCGCGTCAGGGGCGACGCGCGCGGCGGGGCCGCTCGCCTCGGCGGGGGCACCCGGCCCGGCCGGGGCAGGCGGCTCCGCCGGGACAGGCAGCCCCGCCGAGGCAAGCGGTCCCGCCGAGGCAAGCGGTCCCGCCGAGGCAAGCGGTTCCGCCGGGACAGGCAGCCCCGCCGGAGCAGGCGGCCCGGAGGGCACGCCCGGGCCAGGCACAGCCCACGGCCCAAGCGAGGGACATGAGCCGGGCGCAACACCCATCGGACCGGGCCAGGCGGGCGCGCCGGGCCGGACGCCAGCAGCAGAGGGCTCGACAGGGACACCCGGCCCGACCGGGGCACGCAGCCCGAGCCCGACCGGGACAGGCAGCCCCACCGGGACAGGCGGCCCCGAGGGCACGCCCCAGCCCGGCACAGCCCACGGCCCAAGCGAGGGACGTGAGCCGGGCGCAAAACCCATCGGGCCGGGCCGGGCGGACGCGCCGGGCGGGCGGGCAACCGGGGTTCCGGCGGAGGCGCCCGGGGCAGCCGGCCGGAGCAGGAAATCCGCGACAGGCGGCACCCCCGCGCTCCGCGGCCCTGCGGTGTCCGCGAGGCGCCGTGGGATGGCGGTTGGCCATCTCCTCCGGGCCCGCGGCCTCCGCGTCAGCTACGACGGCTTCACGGCTCTCGACCGCGTCGACCTCGGGCTCCCCCCGGGCACGGTCACCGCGGTCGTC
This sequence comes from Streptomyces scabichelini, assembly GCF_011045015.1. Lineage (GTDB taxonomy): Bacteria > Actinomycetota > Actinomycetes > Streptomycetales > Streptomycetaceae > Streptomyces > Streptomyces scabichelini. The sequence continues at coordinate 15,395 of NZ_JAAKZY010000141.1, forward strand.
GGCCCCAACGGGGCCGGAAAGAGCACCCTGTTCCACTGTCTCGCGGGGACCGTGCGGCCGGACGCGGGTCGTGTCACGTTCGGGGAGCGGGACGTCACCCGCCTCCCGGCCCACGCGCGCACGCGCCTCGGCGTGGCGCGGACCTTCCAACAGCTCGCCGTCTTCCCGACCTTGACGGTGGCCGAGAACGTGCGGGTCGGGGCCGAGCAGGGGCGCATCGTGGATCCGAGCGCCGTGGAGCGCGTGTCGCGGCTGCTCGGACTCGACGGGGCGGTACGGGCGTTGCCCGCGGCGGGCCTGCCGACCGGCACCCTGCGGCGTGTCGAACTGGCCCGGGCCCTGGCGGGCAGTCCGCGTGTCCTGCTGCTCGACGAGCCCGCGGCGGGCCTCGACACGGGCGAAGTGGCCGCGCTGGCCCGCGTGTTGCGGGCCCTCGCCGCCGACGGCATGGCGCTGCTCGTCGTCGAGCACGACCTGGACCTCGTGGCCGACCTGGCCGACACCGTGCACGTGATGACGGCGGGCCGCATCGTGACATCCGGCCCCACCGGCCGCGTACTCGAGGGCCTCGGAAACCTCGAGGACACGGCGGTCGAACGATGAGCCCCCCGGGGATTTCCCTGCGCCACGCGCGCGTGCGCTACGGCCCGCTCGAAGCCCTGCACGGAGTAACCCTCCTCGCCCCGGCCCCCGGCCTCACCGTCCTGCTCGGCCGCAACGGCTCGGGCCGTACGACGGCACTACGGGCCCTGGCCGGAACCGTTCCCCTGTCCCGCGGCGCCGTGGTGTGGGACGGCATCGACGTCACCAGGATGCCCGCGTACGAACGGGCCCGCCGCGGGCTGTGCCTGGTGCCGGAGCGGCAGGCCGTCTTCGGCTCGCTCACCGTCCGCGAGAACCTCGAACTCGCAGCCACCGGCCCGTCGGCCACCGGCCCGTCCTTCGAACCGGCCCTCGACGCATACCCCCAGCTGCGCCCGCTCCTCACCAGGAAAGCCGGCACGCTCTCCGGCGGCGAGCAGCGCATGCTCGCCCTCTCCCGCGCCCTCCTGGCACGCGCGCGCGTGGTGCTCGTCGACGAACCCGCGCAGGGCATGTCACCGACGGTCGCGGCCCGCACGTACGAACTGCTCGGCGAGCTCGACGCCTGTGTTGTCCTGGCCGAACAGCGACTGCCGCCCGGCCTGCACGGCAGGGCGGCAGTCGTGTACGAACTGCGGCGAGGCGAGATCGTGTTCAGCGGCGAGGCGACGGAACCGGCAGTGGCGGACCCATCAGAACCGGAGCGCGGACGGCGCCCTTCGAAGTGACCGGCGCCGGGCTCGTGGCGGCTCCCTCGGGGAGGCTCAGCATCGTGCCGGGCTTCAGCCGGTCCGGATTCTTCCCGATGATCTGCTCGTTGACCTCGTAGAGCGCCTGCCAGCCACCCTCGATCCTGTAGCGACGGGAGATCGACGAGAGTGTCTCGCCGGCCTTCACCACATGCGCCCTGCCCTTGAGTTTGTACCTCTTGGCACAGACGGGCCACGCCTCCCATCCCTGGACGCGCACCACCTCCTCGGCGACCGTGATCTGCTCCTGACGGCCGGCCAGGTCCGCGCGCGGGGCGTACGCCCGCCCGCCGAACGCCTCCCAGGTGGGCTGCGAGAACTGCAGCCCTCCGTAGAAGCCATTCCCGGTGTTCACGTCCCAGCGGCCACTGCTCTCGCACTGGGCGAGACAGCCCCACGGCCACTGGTCCTTCTCGCAGTCGTGGGGCACACGGGCCGCGCCGGAAGGACCGGGCGCCGGAGGCGGTGGGGCCGCGGACGCCTCGGCGGGGGCGAGCAGGGCCAGGGCTACGGCGACGACAGCCACGTACCAGATGCGCTTGATCAGCATCGGGCCACGCTAAGCAGGCGACCACGACGGCCCGCCGAGCCGCGCCAGAGGCGGGTGGGGCCCCACCCGGTCGGAGGACCGGACGGGGCCCAGTGCCCGAGGGCAGGGGAGTACGGGCTCAGAGGTTGAGCCGCTGCCCGGGGACGATCATGTTGGGATCAGCGCCGATGGCGGCCTTGTTGGCGGCGTAGACCCGCTCCCAGGTGGTCCCGTGCCGCGCCGCTATGCCGCTCAGCGTGTCACCGGCGCGAACGGTGTAGTCGCCGCGGGACGCGTCCCGGCCGGTGTGGCTCGTCGAACGGGCCGGCGCCTTCGACGGCTTCGCGGGCTTCGACGGGGCGGCCTTGGTGCCGGGCGTGGACGCCGCGGGTGCGCTGCCGGACGCGCCGGCACGCGAGGCGCAGGTGGGCCAGGCGCCCCAGCCCTGCGCGCGCTGCACCTTGGTGGCCACAGCGATCTGCTGTGCCTTGGAGGCCTTGTCGGCGGTCGACGCATAGGCCGTGCCGCCGTACGAGCGCCAGGTGGCCGCGGAGAACTGGAGTCCTCCGTAGTAGCCGTTACCGGTGTTGATGTGCCATTTGCCGCCGCTCTCGCACTGGGCGATGCGGTCCCACACCCCGCCGTCCGCCGCTGCGGCGTTGCCGCCGGCGGCGAGCAGTCCGAGCGGGGCGAGAAGTGCCGCCCCGGCGAAGACCGCCGTCGTACGAACCTTGCGAGTGTTGTCGGCACAATCGGACATGTATTTCCCTCTCGAAGGACTCGGGGTCCCCCAAGACGGGACGGAACTCCGCGCTCTTTGCCCGCGGTCGTTCCGCTCCGCCCCGTCCGCCGACGGTGGTGCACGAGCTGGCTGTGGTGCGGCCGGCGGACGTACCCGAGCGGTGCTCGTTGCACACGGCCGAGGAATCTAGGGAGCCGGACGGCCCTATATCAACCAAATCCTTGTCATTCCAGGCCAGTTAGCCGTTACCGGCAGTATCAGCGAATTCAAGTCACCCACTTCATTCGCCGATATCAGGATTTATCGACCCGACGCTCTGGCGATCTGTGACTCACCTCACGGAATCAACTTCCTTGGATTTCCTAGGAGTTGACACGGAGTAACAGGTTCCGCAGCAGGCTTCACGTTGCGCGTCGGATGGTTCGATTCCGTTCGCTCCCGGGCGTGACTCCGGCCACAGATCGCCCGTTGTCTTCTTCATGAACCGGGAACCCACCCGGTTCATGAGCCGGGAGCCACCCGGCGACGCCACGCACCGCATCCCGAGGAGCCACCCGTGCCGCGCATGCTCGACGTCAGCGACGACGTACGCGCCGAGATCGGCGACGAAGAAGCCGACCGGCTGCTCGCCGGAGAGAACGCCCCGGGCAGTTACGACTGCACTTCCTGCCGCACCCCGGGCGACTCCGAACAGGAGCGCACCAGCACCGTCCTGTTCATCGGCGAGGAGACCGCCGTCCTCGCCTTCGCCCACGCCACCTGCCTGCCCTCGCAGGTCGTCCAGGTCACCGAGGAGCAGCTGCAGGGCGCCGTCCGCTCGATCACCGGTGAAGAGCGCCCGGCCGAGGTGCTTCCCGAGCAGGCCGTCCTCGGTGTCACCAGCGGACTCGTCCTGCTCGGCGGCGAGTTGCACCCCGCGCTCGTCGTCGAACCGACCGGGCCCATCGCGCGCCCCGGCACGACGGGAAGCGGCGGTGACGACTTCCTGCCGCTCCTCATCGAGCAGGGCTTCATGCCGCTCCCCCAGCTGACCGAGGTGCCGCCCGTGCTGCACGGCTGGTCCGTGCTGCTCGCCATGGGCCAGCTGCATGCGATCCTGCAGCCCGGCACGGGTGGCGGCTCGCCCGTCGCCTGGTGGCAGGCCCACCAGCCGCTCCAGGTCACCGACAGCTGGCGCGCCGCCGCCAACAAGCACCAGCAGGTGCTGCTGTTCGCGGCCCCGGTCGGCTCGATCGGCCGCCAGCCCCGGGAGGACCTGCTCCGCGAAGCCCTCGACAAGGCGGCGGCCAACGGCAAGCTGGTGGCGTCCGCGATGCCCCTCGCCGGGACGTGAGCGCTCCGCTGGGTTCGGGGTGCTGAGGCCGGTGGTTGAGCTGCGGGTTCGTTGTGGCTTGTCGCTCCCCCACTCTCGGCTTCGCTCGAGCGGGGGGACCCCCATCGCGGCGGAGCCGCAGATGTCACGGCCCCGCGCCCCCTAAAGGGGCGCGCCGTGCGCCCAAGTGGCCCCCATCCGCCGAGGGCGGGCGCATCTGATGAAGCTCAAGGTCGTTGGCACGTACGTGCACACCTACGACTCTCCCCGCCGCCTTCCGTACACGTCCCCGATCCCGGCCATGCGGCCGGCACCGGACTCCACAGGGAGTCATTCGGCCACGCCGATCTACGACGCGCTCTACGCGGAGTTCCGCAGGTCCTTCCGGGCCCTGCCGGGTGACCGCAGCGGCGAGGAGGAGCTGGGCTTCACCGCCTTCGGTCCCGTGCAGCACGCGACCGGACGCCTGGCCACACACAGCCGCAGCACCACAGCAACCTGGCAGCCGGTCGCGCGGCAGCACGCCTCGGGGCTGATCCCGGCGCTGCCACCCGGCTCGCGCAGGGAACGCTGATGCGCTGCTCATACATACGGAGCTGCTCATACATACGAAAAGGGCCCTCTGCACAAGCAGAGGGCCCTTTTCGACGCCCACAGGCGCCCGTACTTTTCTACTTCTTCCTGCCGCGCTTCTCGCGCACCCGCACGGAGATGTGGATCGGCGTCCCCTCGAAGCTGAACTCCTCGCGCAGGCGGCGCTCCACGAAGCGCCGGTAGCCGTGCTCGATGAACCCGGACGCGAAGAGGACGAACCGCGGCGGCTTCGTGCCCGCCTGCGTACCGAAGAGGATGCGCGGCTGCTTGCCGCCCCGGATCGGGTGCGGATGCGAGGCGACCAGCTCACCGAGGAAGGCGTTCAGTCGGCCCGTCGGAACCCGGGTCTCCCAGCCGGCGAGCGCGGTCTCTATGGCCGGGACCAGCTTCTCCATGTGGCGGCCCGTGTGCGCCGAGACGTTCACGCGCGGCGCCCACGCCACCTGGGCGAGCTCGGTGTCGATCTCCCGCTCCAGGTAGTAGCGGCGCTCCTCGTCGAGGGTGTCCCACTTGTTGAAGGCGACGACGATCGCGCGGCCCGCCTCCACGGCCATCGTCACGATGCGCTGGTCCTGGACGGAGATGGGCTCGGAGGCGTCGATGAGGATGACCGCGAGCTCCGCCTTCTCCACGGCGGCGGCCGTACGCAGCGAGGCGTAGTAGTCGGCGCCCTGCTGGAGGTGGACGCGCTTGCGGATGCCCGCCGTGTCCACGAACTTCCAGGTGACACCGCCGAGTTCGATGAGCTCGTCGACCGGGTCGCGGGTGGTGCCCGCGACCTCGTTGACGACCACGCGCTCCTCGCCCGCCACCTTGTTCAGCAAAGACGACTTGCCGACATTCGGGCGGCCGATGAGCGCGATGCGGCGCGGTCCGCCGACGCCGGCGCCGAAGGTCTGCGCCGGAGCGTCCGGCAGCGCTTCCAGGACGGCGTCCAGCATGTCGCCGGTGCCGCGGCCGTGGAGGGCGGAGACGGGGTGCGGCTCGCCGAGGCCGAGGGACCACAGGTACGCCGCGTCGGCCTCACCGCTCGGGCCGTCGACCTTGTTGGCGCACAGCACGACGGGCTTGCCCGCCTTGCGCAGCAGCCGTACGACCGCCTCGTCGGTGTCGGTCGCGCCGACCTTGGCGTCCACGACGAAGACGACCGCGTCGGCCGCCTCGATCGCGAACTCGGCCTGCGCGGCCACGGAGGCGTCGATGCCGAGGACGTCCTGCTCCCAGCCGCCGGTGTCGACGACCTTGAAGCGGCGGCCCGCCCACTCGGCCTCGTAGGTGACGCGGTCGCGGGTGACGCCCGGCTTGTCCTCGACGACGGCCTCGCGGCGTCCGATGACGCGGTTCACCAGGGTCGACTTGCCGACATTGGGGCGGCCGACGATGGCGAGGACCGGGAGCGGGCCGTGGCCGGCCTCCTCGATCGCGCCCTCGATGTCCTCGGCGTCGAAGCCCTCTTCCGCGGCGAGCTCCATGAACTCCGCGTACTCGGCATCGCCAAGCTCTCCGTGCTCGTGCTCCGAGCCCTCGGAGGGAATCTGGTCGTTCATGAAGTCCGTACCTCGTCGTTCATCGTGGTGATCGGTGGAACGCCCCTGTACCGGGTGATCCACTACTCAAGTGTCGCCTGGCGCCCGGTGGGGCCCCCGGCGTTTTCCAGGCGTCCGGTGAGGCGCCTGGCGTCTTCCAGGTGGGCAGCGAGCTGCTTCTGGATACGCGCGGTCGCCTCGTCGAGCGCCTTGCGCGTACGTCTGCCGCTGCCGTCGCCCGCCTGGAACGGGTCGCCGAAGACGACGTCGACCCGGCTGCGCAGCGGGGGCAGCCCTTTTATCAACCGTCCGCGCCGCTCCGTGCTTCCCAGGACGGCGACCGGCACGACCGGTGCTCCGCTGCGTACGGCGAAGTACGCGAGCCCTGCGCGCAGCGAGGCGAAGTCTCCCTCGCCGCGGGTGCCCTCGGGGAAGATCCCGAGGACGCCGCCGTTCTCCAGGACGCCGAGGGCCTGCATGATGGCCGTGCGGTCGGCGATCGAGCGGTCCACTTTCAGCTGGCCGACGGCGTGCATGAAGGGGCCGAGCGGGCCGACGAACGCCTCCTTCTTGACCAGGAAATGCGACGGCCGGGGCGCCACGCCGATGACCATCGGGCCGTCGATGTTGTGCGAGTGGTTGACGGCGAAGATCACCGGGCCGGTCGCGGGGACCTTCCAGGCGCCCAGGACGCGCGGCTTCCACAGCCCGTACATCAGGCCGACGCCGATACGGCGTCCGACCTCGGCACCTCTGATGGAAGGAGCAGTCACTTGGCGGCCCGCTTCTCCTCGACCAGGGTGACCACGCACTCGATGACCTGCTGGAGCGTGAGTTCGGAGGTGTCCACCTCGACCGCGTCGTCCGCCTTGGCGAGCGGCGAGGTCTTGCGGCTGGAGTCGGCCGCGTCCCGCTTCATCAGGGCCTCGCGGGTCGTGTGGACGTCGGCGCCTTTCAGCTCACCGCTGCGGCGGGCGGCGCGGGCCTCCGGGGACGCGGTGAGGAAGATCTTCAGGTCGGCGTCGGGCAGCACGGTCGTACCGATGTCCCGGCCCTCGACGACGATGCCCCGCTCGGCGGCCGCCGCGGTCGAGCGCTGCAGCTCGGTGATCCGGGCGCGCACCTCGGGCACCGCACTGACCGCGCTCACCTTGGAGGTGACCTCCTGGGTGCGGATCGGGCCCGAGACGTCCGTGCCGTCGACCGTGATGGTGGGCGCCGACGGGTCCGTACCGGACACGATGTCGGGCTTGCCCGCCGCGGCGGCGATCGCGGAGGGGTCGCTGACGTCTATGCCGTTGTTCACCATCCACCACGTGATCGCCCGGTACTGGGCGCCGGTGTCGAGGTAGCTGAGGCCGAGCTGGGCCGCCACGGCCTTGGAGGTGCTCGACTTGCCCGTGCCGGAGGGGCCGTCGATGGCGACGATCACTGCCGGGGCGGTCCGGGCGGCGCTGGTTTCCACGGGTGCGGGCACCTTCCTGGTACGGGGTGGTGGGCTGGTACGGGCACGATCGCGCCCCGCACAAGGTTACTGGCTCCCCGGGCCCCGTATTACGGGCCCCGCAACCCCACCGGGCCTACTGCCGGATCGCCCAGCCCCGCTCCCGCAAGGCGGCCGAGAGCACCGGTGCCACCGCCGGCTTCACCATCAGTTCCACCAGACCCGCCTGCTGCCCGGTCGCGTGCTCGATACGGACATCCTCGATGTTGACGCCCGCGCGCCCCGCGTCCGCGAAGATGCGGGCCAGCTGGCCCGGCTGGTCGTTGATGAGGACGACGACGCTCTCGTACACCGTGGGGGCGGCGCCGTGTTTGCCGGGGACGCGGACCTGGCCGGCGTTTCCGCGGCGCAGGACGTCCTCGATGCCGGTGGCGCCCTCGCGGCGCTTGGCCTCGTCGGAGGACTGGAGGGCGCGCAGGGCCTGCACGGTCTCGTCCAGGTCGGCGGAGACGTCCGCGAGGAGATCGGCGACCGGGCCCGGGTTCGCGGACAGGATGTCGATCCACATCCCGGGGTCGGATGCGGCGATCCGGGTCACGTCACGGATGCCCTGGCCGCAGAGGCGTACGGCCACCTCCTCGGCGTGCTCCAGGCGCGCGGCGACCATGCTGGACACCAGGTGGGGCATGTGCGAGACGAGCGCGACGGCCCGGTCGTGGGCGTCCGCGTCCATGACGACGGGCACGGCACGGCAGTGCGACACCAGCTCCAGCGCGAGGTTGAGCACTTCGGTGTCGGTGTCCCGCGTGGGCGTCAGCACCCAGGGCCGGCCCTCGAAGAGATCCCCGGTCGCGGCCAGGGGACCCGACTTCTCGCGGCCCGACATGGGATGCGTACCGATGTACTTCGACAGGGCCGCCGGGTCGAGGCCCAGCGACTCCAGTTCGCGGCGCGGCCCCCCTTTGACGCTGGCCACGTCGAGGTAGCCGCGAGCGAGCCCGCGCCGCATCGCGTCGGCGAGCGTGGCGGCCACGTGCGCGGGGGGCGCCGCCACGATCGCGAGGTCGACGGGGCCCGCGGGCTCCTCGTCCGTGCCGGCGCCGAGCGCGGCGGCCGTGCGGGCCTGCTCCGGGTCGTGGTCGGCGAGGTGCACGACGACGCCGCGCCCCGCCAGGGCCAGGGCCGCCGACGTGCCGATGAGCCCGGTGCCGATGACAAGTGCGGTCCTCACTGGGCGATGTCCTTGCGGAGCGCGGCCGCGGCGCCGAGGTAGACGTGCGCGATGTCGGAGCGCGGCAGATCGGACTCGATGTGCGCGAGGACGCGTACGACCCGGGGCATGGCGCCCTCGATGTCCAGTTCCTGGGCGCAGATCAGCGGTACGTCGACGATGCCGAGCTTGCGTGCCGCGGCCGCCGGGAAGTCGCTGTGCAGGTCGGGCGTCGCCGTGAACCAGATGCTGATGAGGTCGTCGCCGGTCAGACCGTTGCGCTCAAGGATGGCGGTGAGCAGCTCGCTGACCTGCTCGTCCATGTGCCCGGCTTCGTCCTGCTCCAGTTGGACGGCGCCACGGACCGCTCGTACCGCCACGGTGTCGCTCCTTGCTGATGTACGTATCGGCTCTGTGTACATCCAGCCTAGTCAGCCCTCCGGACGCCGGTGCTCGGCGCCCGCCTGCCGAGACGCGGGACGAGCGCGTTGTGTCGGCGGCGGACCCTGCGAATGTCACGGAACGGTGCGGTCCCTCCCATTGGGGCGAAACGGCATGGGTCCGCCTATGGACGCCGCCCCGCGCTTCCGCTTGCATGGGGATGCTGTCCGCGACGCCTCGGGGGAGGCACAAATGAAGCGCTCCGGACCACTTTTCACGCTCCTCGGGGGACTCCTGCTGGCCCTGTTCATGCTGTCGCTCAACGCGACGACAGGGACGAGCCCCACCTCGTCGGCCGGGGGCGAGAAGCCCGCCACGAAGGTGTCGCCCAGCCCGACGCCCGATCCGACGAAGACGACCGCGTCACCGAGCCCGTCGAAGAGCACACCGTCGCCGAGCGCACCGGGCAACGCCGACTACGCGGGCCGTACGGACGACGACTCCTCCGCGGTCGCGGTCTCGCTGCGTGACGGCAGGGCGATCGCGTACTTCTGCGACGGCCGGGACCAGGAGTCCTGGCTGAAGGGCGACGTCGAGGCCGACGGCAGCATGCGGCTCACCAGCCAGAAGGGTGGCGTGCTGACCGGCGAACTGAAAGGCAGCCGGATCAGCGGCACGGTGGACATGGGGCAGCAGGAGTACGGGTTCACCGCGGACAAGGCGCTCAAGCCCTCGGGGCTGTACCGGGCCACCGAATCCGTACGCGGCGCCGAGGTCGACGGCGGCTGGATCGTGCTGCCGGACGGTCAGCAGGTCGGCATCCTCAAGCGCGACGGAAGGCCCTCGGCCGCGCCCCGCATCGACCCCGAGACCGGTGCCGTGACGGTCGACGGACAGCAGCTCACCGCCCGGCCCGTGACGCCGTAGTCCTCCGCCGCAGTCCTGACAGTCCTGACAGTCCTGCGCCACAGTCATCCGTTCAGCCCTGACCACCGGGAGCCGACCATGACCGTCGACCCGAACGCCGCCACCCAGGACTTCCCCTCGCCCGAACCGGCCCGCCGCCCGCAGGTCTCCCATTACCTCGTCCCGGCCCTGGTCGCGGCGGCGGTCGCGGTCGCACTCGGCGCGTACGGGAAGGTGCACGACCCGGCGGGCACTGCCTTCAACCTGGCCGGATTCAACAGCACGGGCGCCGTCAAGTCCTGGCTGGCCACGGGGGCGATGGGCTTCGCGGTGGTGCAGTTCGTCTCGGCGCTCATGGTGTACGGGAAGCTGCCGGGCCCGAGTTGGGCGGCGGTGCTGCACCGCTGGTCGGGCCGGGTCGCGTTCCTGGTCGCGGTGCCGGTCGCCGTGCACTGTCTGTACGCATTGGGCTACCAAACATATGAACCGCGCGTATTGTGGCATTCGCTCCTGGGCTGCTTCTTCTTCGGTGCCTTCAGCGCCAAGATGCTGCTGCTCCGCTCGGAGCGACTGCCCGGTTGGCTGCTGCCCATCGTCGGCGGGCTCGTCTTCGCCGCGCTCACGGTGGTCTGGCTGACCTCCGCCCTCTGGTTCTTCCGCACATTCGGAGTGATGACATGACGATCCGCTCGACGCGTCGCACGGTTCTCGCGGCGGGCGCGGCCGGCGCGGCTGCCCTCGTCGTGGGGTGCAGCGAGTACGGAAACGAGGGTGACGGGGGCGCCGAGGAGGCGCCCGCTTCGGAGGAGCCCACGTCCGGCGAGGCTCCAGGCGGTGAGGAGCTGGCCAAGACCTCCGACATCCCGGTCGGCGGCGGCAAGATCTTCAAGGACGAGAAGGTCGTCGTCACCCAGCCGGAACAGGGCGACTTCAAGGCCTTCTCGGCGGTCTGCACCCACCAGCGCTGCATCGTCGCCAACGTCTCGGACGGCACGATCAACTGCACCTGCCACGGCAGCAAGTTCCGCGTCGCCGACGCCTCGGTGGCCGACGGCCCCGCGACGAAGCCGCTCCCCGAGGAGAAGATCGCGGTCACGGGAAATTCGATCCGCCTGGCGTGAACCGGCCCTTACGCTCGTCCGCATGAGCCCCGAGGACCTGGTACGCGATCACACGATCTACTCCTGCGTCATGGGCTCGCGTGCCTTCACGGCACCTTCGCGCGCTGCGCGCTGGGTCAGCGCAAGAAGCTGGAGGCGGACGTACGCGTCCATGGCGTGCCTCGCTGGAAGCACGCCATGCATCTGCTGCGCCTTCTGACGAGTTGCCGCGACCTTCTCCGTACGGGGGCGCTCGCCCTCGACGTCGGCGATCAGCGGGAGCACCTGCTCGTGCAGAGTGTTTGAGGTTCGTTGTTGGGTGCGGGTTGGTTGTGGCTGGTCGCGCAGTTCCCCGCGCCCCTGGGTGGGTGGGGGGTGCGGGGCCGTGGGCCGGTGCGTCAGCCCGTCGCAGGGTGGGCATACGGCCCGGTGTCGGTACACAGTGCGGC
>NZ_JAAKZY010000142.1 GCF_011045015.1 Streptomyces scabichelini
GAACGGGGGCGGGCGTCGGCGCCCGTTCGCCGGAGCGCCGCCGGAACAGCCTGCGCTCGACTCCCGCCGCCTGCTTCCCGACCCCTTGACCGATCCCGTCCTGGTTCCCCACCAGGGTCAGCAGCAGAATGACTCCGCCGATCAGCGGCATCCACTCGCTCAGGCCCGGCAGCACCAGATCCCCGAAGCGCGCGCCGACCGTGCCCGCGGCGAACGTGGCGCCGAACACCGGGCCGACGAGGAAACCGACACCGCCGATGACCGCGAGACCGAGGGCGGTGATGGAGTCGAAGCTCGCGAAGTCGGTGAAGACCACCGAGGTCGAGCGGAACCCGGTCAGCACGCCCGCGAGTGCGGCGATCGCCGCGGACACCCCGAACGCGTAGAGCTTCGTGGCACGGACGCCGATACCGAGGGCAGCGGCGGCCCGCTCGTTGGCGCGGACCGCGATCAGCCGGCGGCCGGTCCGGCTGCGTCGGATGTTGGCGACCACCAGCGCGGCGCCGATGAAGAGAAGCAGCACCAGGGCCGCGTACCGCTGCGGATGGTCGACGCCCGAGATGTCGATGCCGAAGAGCGTCTGCTTGCCCACCGCGATGCCGTCGCTGCCGGGGGTGGTGGCCCAGTCGGTGTTCTGGAAGATCATCACCTCCAGCGTGGTGCCGAGGCCGAGGGTGATGATCGCGAGGTTGACTCCGCGGGTGCGGACCGCGGGCAGCGCGAACAGCAGGCCGATCGGCACGGTCCCCAACACACCGGCGAGCAGGGCGAGTTCGAAGGGCCAGCCCCAGTCGGCCACCGCGTGGCCCGCGATGAACGCGCCCGTTCCGGCGAGTGCGTAGGCGGCGAGGGAGACCTGTCCCGCGTAGCCGGTGACCACCACGATCGACAGGATGATCAGGGCGAGCACCAGGGTGTTGGTGATCGCGTCGGCCCACTGCGGCGTGGACAGGCCCACCAGCAGCAGGCCGACGGCGACAGTGACGGCCAGCGCCACCGGTCGCACGCGTCCGGTGCCAAGCGCCGGCAGCCGGTCGAGGAACGTGCCGCGCAGCGGCAGCGCCCGGCCCCGTGCCACCAGCACCAGGGCGATGACGAGGAACGGCACCGACCCGGCGAGGCCGGTGACGTCCGTGCCGAAGCGGGTCAGTTCGGACTGCACGATGCCGATGACGAGGCCGCCCGCCAGGGTGACGGGGAACGAGGAGAACCTGCCGACCAGGGCGGCGGCCAGCGCGCTCAGCAGGAGAGTGGTCAGGCCGTTCACGGACAGACCGATGACCGGCACGATCAGGATGCCGGTCAGCCCCGCGAGGGCCGAGCCGAGCCCCCAGTTGGCGGCGGCGATCAGATCTGAGGACCAGCCGAGCGAGGAGGCGGCGCTCTGGTTCTCCGCGACCGCCGTGGTGCCCAGGCCGAACATGCTGTGCTTGTAGAGGAGATGTAGCGCGACCGTGATGGCGATCGCGATGCCGAGCAGCCAGATCCGGTCCTCGGACACGGTCGCCCCGGCGATCTCCAGCAGTCCGGACGGCAGTTTGCCGGGCACGAGCTGCACGCTGTCGCCGTACCGTTTGACGGCCGCGGCGGTGAGCACGATGAACACCGCCAGTGTGCCGACCAGCCGGGCCAGCGAGGATGCCCGGCGCAGCGGGCGCATCACCAGCAGATGGGTGAGCACCCCCAGCAGCCCGGCCACGAGGACCCCGCACCCGACGGCGGTCCAGTAGGGCACGCCGTTCTGCACGGCGAGCTCCCATTGCACATAGGCGGCGGCCATCCCGATCGCGCCGTGCGCGAAGTTCAGTACGCCGGAGCCTCTGTAGATCAGCACGATGCCTTGAGCGGTGAGCGCGTAGAGCGCGCCGAGCCCGAGGCCCAGGAGCGCGAAGCGCAGGATGTCGTCCACCAGATGAACCTCCAGGGCTTCATGAGTAGCGAACGCAGGGTGGCGCGGCAAGACTAGACAGCACATTTATTTAAATAATTCTGGCAAGAGTACTTCTCTAACCAAACGTCGCGCTCCATGCTGGTCGCGTCTTCAACGTCGCCCGTTCGGGGCGCGAGCCTTCGCGGAGGAACCATGAACAACTCACGCCGACGCAGAAGTACCGCAGCGAGCTGTCTCGCGATGACCGGAGCCCTGCTCGCCGCGGGCTGCGGGGGTTCGGAGGAGGAGTCCGCCGGGAGCACCTCGGCGTCCTCGCTGACCGGTGCACCGGTCAAGGTGATGGTCTGGGCGCCGGAGAACACCCAGGGCAGCGCGCAGCCCGGCGTCCGGATCACGGCCCAGGCGTACGAGAAGTGGATCAACGCGAACGGCGGGATCAAGGGCGGCCCGCTCAAGGTCCTCACCTGCAACGAGAAGAACGACCCCGACGAGGCCGAGAACTGCGCCCAGCAGGCGGTCAGCGAAAAGGTGGTCGCGGTGGTCGGCTCGTACAGCCTCGCCGGGGACCGCTACATGCCGATCCTGGAGAAGGCCGGCATCCCCTACATCGGCGGGACCGGCGTGTCGGCCGCGGAGTTCTCCAACCCGCTGTCCTTCCCGGTCAACGGCGGCACGCCCGTGGTCTTCGCCGCGCACGGCCGGCAGCTCGTGGAGGAGGGCTGCAAGAAGATCTCCGGTGTGCGGTACGACGTCGCCGCCGCCGCGATCGTCACGCAGTTCCTCGGCCTGGGCGTGACCTCCGCCGGCGGCACGCCGCCGAAGGACCTGAAGGTGCCGGTCACCGCCACGGACCTCGCTCCGCAGGTGGCTGCCGCGACCAAGAACAGCGACTGCGTGAGCGTCATCCTGGGCACGCACTCGGACCTGTTCGTGAAGTCGTACCTGCAGTCCGGCGCCAAGACCGAGCTCGGCAGCGTCGTCGGCAACCTCACCCCGGAGCTGGCAGAAAGCACCGGCGGCGCCGGCAGCCCGCTGGAGGGCTCCGTCATCACCGGCTACTACCCGCCCATCTCCGACCCCGCCTGGAAGGACGGCGTCGAAGCCACCGAGGGCAAGGACGTCGACCTCTCCAACGGCGCCAACGCGACGGCCTGGGTGGCGTTCACGGTCTTCAGCGAGGCCGCCGGGAAGTTGCCGGAGATCACCTCCAAGGCCCTGGTGAACGAGCTCAACACCGCGAAGGGCATCGACACCGGTGGCCTGACACCGCCGCTGAACTGGACGTCCGCCACCGCCCTGCCCATGAAGGGCCTGAACCGCATCCACAACACCACCGCCACCGAGCTGGTGCTGCGCGACGGCAAGATCGAGTGGGCGAAGTCGGGGTCGAGCTTCGTCGACGTCCGGAAAGCCCTGACGGCCGCGTCGGGCGGCTGAGCGAAGCCGCACCGTCCGCGAAAGCGGAATCCACGAAACTCACGGAAGGAGAAGTCCTGTGGCCACCAGCGCACCCGACCGTCCCGGCGCCGCGCCCGAGGCGCCCGCGGAGGCCCTGATCGCGACCCGCGCCCTGTCCGCCGGGTACGGCACCCAGCCCGTCGTACGCGACCTCGACATCGAGGTGCGTCCCGGCGAGGTCGTCGCGCTGCTCGGGCCCAACGGTGCGGGCAAGACCACGACGCTGAGGGTGCTGGCGGGCGATCTGGCCCCGATGAGCGGAGAGGTGCGCTGGCTGGGCGGTGTCAGCCGGGCACCGCTGCACCGCCGGGCCAGGCAGGGCCTCGCCTACGTCGGCGAGCGTGCGGTCTTCACCCGGCTCGACACGGCCGAGAACCTGCGGGTCGGCCGGGTGGAGGCCGCCCGCGCCCTGGAGCTCTTCCCCGAACTCGAGAAGCGGCTCAGGACCGGCGCGGGCATGCTCTCCGGCGGCGAGCAGCAGATGCTCTCGCTGGCCCGTGCCCTGTGCCGGTCGCCCCGGCTCCTCCTCGCCGACGAACTGTCGCTCGGGCTCGCCCCGTTGGTGGTCGAGCGGCTGCTGCGCGCGGTGCGCGAAGCCGCCGACCGCGGCCTGGGGGCGCTGCTGGTCGAGCAGCACGTACGCAAGGTGCTGGACATCGCGGACCGGGTGTACGTGCTGCGCCGGGGCCGGATCGAGATGGCCGGCACCCCGCGGGAACTCCGCGAGAACCTGGACGCCGTCGAGTCCTCCTACCTCGCCCGTCCGGGGACCTCGTCGTCCATGTGAGCGTCACGGCGGGGCGCGCCCACGTCACGGCGGGTTCGCGTCGGCGTCACGGAGGGTGCGCGCCTGCTCAGGACAGGCAGCCGACGTGTGCGAGGGCCTGCTTGAGGAGGACTCCCTGCCCGCCCGGCATCTCACTCTGGACCAGCGCCTCCGAAGCTTCCTGGGGGCTGAACCAGACCAGGTCGAGAGCGTCCTGGCGGGGACGGCAGTCGCCGGTCACCGGGACGATGTAGGCGAGGGCCACCGCGTGCTGGCGGGGGTCGTGGAACGGCGTGATCCCCTGCGTCGGGAAGTACTCGGCGACGGTGAAGGGCTGCAAGGACGACGGCACCTGGGGCAGTGCCATCGGGCCGAGGTCCTTCTCCAGGTGGCGGAGGAGGGCGTCCCGGACGCGCTCGTGGTGCAGCACACGGCCGGAGACGAGGTTGCGGCTGACCGTTCCGTCCGACCCGATGCGCAGCAGCAGTCCGATGCTGGTGACTTCGCCGCTGTCGTCGACTCTCACGGGTACGGCCTCGACGTACAGGATCGGCATGCGGGCGCGCGCCTGCTCGAGCTCGTCGGGACTCAGCCAGCCGGGCGTGGTTTCGGTCATGTCAGACATTCGCTGATCATACTTTCAAGGTCTCAGCTTTCGCTCCCGCACAGTTCGGCGAAGCGCCGGACATTGATGTTGCCGCCCGAGATGATCACGCCGACGCGGGACGGGAGGCGGTCGACGCGGCCGGCCAGCAGGGCGGCAAGGCCGGTGGCGCCGCTGGGCTCGATCACGATCTTCAGGCGCTCGAAGGCGAACCGCATCGCGTGGCGGATCTCGTCGTCGGTGACCAGGAAGACGTCGTCGACCAGGCGCTGGTTGACGGAGAAGGTCAGCTCGCCGGGGATGTCCGCCGCCTGGCCGTCGGCGATCGTGCGCGGCACGGGGATGGAGACACGTCGGCCGGCCTGAAGGGACCGCTTGGTGTCGTCCCCGGCCTCCGGCTCGATGCCGATCACCCGGGTCCCGGGGTGCACGCCCTTGGCCGCGGTGGCGCTGCCGGCGATCAGCCCACCACCGCCCACCGGCACCACCAGGGCATCCAACTCCCCGGCCTCCTCGACCAGTTCGAGTGCGGCGGTGCCCTGTCCTGCGATCACCTGCGGATGCTCGTACGGCGGGATGAGCGCAAGGCCGCGGTCGGCGGCGAGGGCCTCGCCGATGGCGACACGGTCGCCGGTGTAGCGGTCGTACGTGACGATCTCCGCGCCGTAACCGGCGGTGGCGTCCACCTTGGACTGAGGCGTGTCCTCGGGCATGAGGATCACCGCGGTGGTGCCCAGTTCCCGTGCGGCGAGGGCGACGGCCTGGGCGTGGTTGCCGGAGGAGTAGGCGGCGATGCCCTTGGCCAGCTGCTCCGGTGACAGTCGGGAGGCGGCGTTGTAGGCGCCGCGGAACTTGAACGCGCCGACGCGCTGGAAGTTCTCGCACTTGACGAAGACCTGTGCGCCGACGAGCGCGTCCAGGGTGCGTGAACGCAGCACGGGGGTGCGGTGCGCCACGCCCTTGATCTGCGCGGCGGCGGCGCGGACGTCGTCGAGGGTGACCGGGGGAGTGTGGGTCATGGCTGGGCTCCGTCGGGGGTTGTGGCGCCGGGCTCGGTGCCGTCCGGTGTGGCCGCGTCGCTCGGGGACGCCGTGGATGCGGTGGACGTGTTGGGCGTGTTGGACGTGGTGGATGTCGCCCTGGCGTCGGACAGGTAGGTGTAGGCGGAGGCGCGGGAGATGCCGAGCCGGGCGGCGACCTGCTCGACCGCACGTCGTACGGCGAAGACGCCGCGCTCGTCCAGACTGCGGAACAACTCGAGACGCCGGCCACGGTCGAGTTCGGACCAGGTCTTGTTCTGCCGCAGCTGATGGCTGTCGACGATGGCGTCCACCACGGAACCGATGTCGTTGCCGAACGTCGTCGTCGGCACGGCGGCCCGTGCCGTGGTGACCCCGGCGATTTCACCGATCAAGGCGTGGGCCTGGTTGACGGCCGTGATGTCGAGATTGACGCACAGGGCGCCGAACACCTTGCCGGTGGAGTCGCGCAGGACCATGGTCGACGACTTGACGATCTTCCCGTCCCCGGTGCGGGTGAGGTAGTTCAGCTCGTCGCTGGCCTCGTCGCCGCGGGCGAGGATGCCCATCCCGATCTCGCTCATCGAACCGCCGACACGGCGCCCGGTGACCGAGCCCGCGATGGCGACCACGGATTCCTCCGGGCGCCGGAAGTCGTGCACGACCACTTCGCAGAACGAGCCGAGCGTCGCGGCGATGCCGTCGATGACGGGGGTGAGCGCGGCGATGATCGCGTCCTGCTCCTCAGCCGACATCGCATGCTCCAGGTTCTGGATCAATGGGTCCGAGTGGGTCTGGATGGGGCCGGGTGGGTCTGGATGGGTCTGGATGGGTTCTGGAATGAGGCTGGATTATTCGTCCAGTGCCTAGACTACATGTCCAGAACGGCGAAAGCTTGTCCTTACGGGACGTACGGTGTGTGTTGGGTCCCCGTACGGGGCGGTTGGATCCGGGGGGAAGGTGTCGAAATGACCGCGGTGTTCGTTCATGGTGTGCCCGAGACCGGCCGGCTGTGGGACCGGCTCCGTGCTCGGCTCTCGACCGACTCGATCGCGTTGGACCTGCCCGGTTTCGGTGTGCCGCGTCCCGCCGGATTCGGCGCGACCATGGACGAGTACACGCAATGGCTGGAGCAGGCATTACGGGACGTGGACGGACCGGTCGACCTGGTCGGGCACGACTGGGGCGCGCTGCTCGTGGCGCGGGTGGCCACGAAGTCCTCTGTTCCTGTGCGGAGTTGGGTCATCGACGTGGTGGGCATTCTCCACCCCGACTACGTCTGGCACGACCTGGCCAGGCTCTGGCAGACGCCGGGAGCGGGGGAGCAGTGGGCGAAGGCCTCGGTCGAGGCCGCACCGGGAAGTCCGGAGAGTCCCGGGGTGCAGCTCACCGGGGCGGGTGTGCCCGCCGAGGACGCCAAGGCGATGGGCGAGAAGTTCGACGCCACCATGGCGGAGTGCATCCTGGCCCTCTACCGCTCGGCGACGCCCAACCTTCATGCCCACTTGGCGGACCAACTGTCCGGCCCCGCCTCCGCCCCCGGGTTGGTGATCCAGGCCCTGCTCGACCCCTTCGACGACCCGGCGGCGTCCGACGAGATGGCCGCCCGCCTCGGGGCCCGCACCGAACGGCTCGAGGGAGTCGGCCACTGGTGGATGCTGGAGGACCCCGACAACGCGGCCGCCGCGCTGGAACGGTTCTGGGCCGGCGTCAGCGAGGGCTGAACCGATCACGGCGAGCAGCAACTCGCCCCACGGACACGCGCTTTCGCGACACTGTCCGGCCGTACGGCCGAACAGCGTCGTCGCCCGCATACGCCCAACCGGCCGGTCGACCAGCTGGTCAACCGTCCGGTTCGGCGGTGGGCGCCACGTCCGTACCGCTCACGACGTCCGAACCGCCAACAACGTCCGGACCGCCCAGCTCATGGCGCCACAACAGGTCGCTCATGCGCTCGACGCCGGACACGAGGTGTCTCCGGTACGTGCTGAAGGGCAGGTCCAGCCGTGCTGCCGCGGCCTCCTGGGTGGGGGAGCCCCTGAAGTAGGTGACCATGACGGCGCGGTGTCGCTTCTCGCCGCCCCTTTCGTCCCGGAGCGCCTGTGCGGCCCGGGTGAGGACGTCGGGCAGGTTCTGTCCGCCCTCGCGGACCAGGCGGCTGCGGTTCAGCGGGTTGTCCGCAAGTGACTGGGGCCGCCGCACCGCACGCAGGGCGTCCCGCACCGCCGCGTCGAACTCGGGGCGTGACAGCACTGTCAGCTCGCCGTCCCGCGACTGCTGCCCGGGCGCCATCGAGTGGCCCGTCAGCATCGCCTCGGTCTTCGCGGCCAGCCAGGGCCCGGGAGGCTGGAGGCGCCAGTCGTGGGCGAACAGCGCGTAGGCATGGCCTCCGACCTCGGGACGCGTCTTGGCGGGCACCATGTTGATGTCCTCGAGATGGGCGTTCCAGTAGCCGTCGTCCCGCATCACGACGTACGACCAGGCCAGCCGCTCCGCCCGGATCATCTCCCCGGTCGCACGCCACTGCATGAGCGTCATGGGGCACGACGGCCGCTGGTACGCCGGCGGGTGGACGGAGAAGCGGGCAAGACCCATGTGCTCGCCCGGCCGCAGAGGCCCGGTGGACCGTGCGTGCTCCCAGGCCGCGGCGACCACCGGATCGATGTCGGTCCCCTCCTCGGGATCCGACAGGCGCAGCCAGGCGAAGAAGGCGACGACCTCACCGGTGTGGGTGGAGCGGTAGACGCGGAAAGCCCCGGGCTGCCGGTCCAGCCAGAAGGCGACGACCGAGGCGGACTCGGCGCCCTCCGTCTCCTCGGCCAGGCTCAGTACGCGCTCCCGGTCACCCGGTGCGTACTCCTGTTCCTGGGCCAGGCCGACCTCGCGCCAGAAGTTGAACTCGGACATCTGCCGGTCGGTCCGGAAGAGAAAGATGAGTGCGCCGGTGGCATGCAGCATCTGCGACTCGGGTGCCGAGCGGAGCTGTCGCAGATGGTGTTCGAGCGTGTCCCGGTGCATCGCGGAGAAGCCTTCCGGGTCACGCCACTTCAGGTCCGCTACGAGCACCTCCCGTACGGCGTCGTGCGGGAACAGCCCCACGCCGGTCGACTCGACGAACGGCTGGCGGCGCAGCCAGGCGAACAGTTCCGGGGCCCCGTCCCCCTGGAGGGCGCGCAGCAGCGACTCGGTGGTGACGTGCGCGTGGGCGCAGATCTCCAGCGCCTTGCGGTGAGCGGCGTCAGGGATGTCCCCGATGAGCTGCGGCAGCAGGATCGCGATGACGTCCTGGCTCGGTTTCCAGCTCGGGGCGGCCGATGCGTCCTTCTCTGCGACGGCGGCTGCGAGCGCGAGTGCCAGGGGATTGCCGCCGGTGAAGGACAGCAGCGTCTCGTGCGCGTCGAGCGGCACGCCGCGTGCCGCGAGGAACTGTACGGATTCGTCGGGGACGAGATTGCGCAGTGCGGTGACCTGGAGCAGGCTGTGCCACCCCGGGTCCGAGGTCAGCCGTGGATCCGGGGCGAGGCGTCCGGCCACGACCACCACGCTGCCGACGGGCAGAGTGGGAAGGAAGTGCTCCCACAGCCAGCCCTCGAGTCCCTGGCATTGTTCGAACGTGTCCAAGAGCAGCACCACACCGGGCTCGTGGAGGCCGGTGCCCGCCGCGTGCATGAAGCCCTCGGGTGTCGGGGCGATGATACGGCCGTCCACCTCGACCACCGGACGGCCCGCCGACCGGGCCTCAGCGGCGAACCTGCGCAACAGCATGGACTTGCCGATGCCTCCTGGGCCGTGCAGGTAGTGCACCGGCCTGGCTCCCGGTGTTTCCGCCAAGGCGGCGCGAAACAGGGCGAGTTCCGTTTCCCGCCCGACGAAAGCCCGGTCCCGGCCCGCCGCCAGGGTCTGGCCGAGTGAACGATGCCGGTCGCTGTCCGTCCTCATGACCGACTCCATGACTGACTCCCCCTGAACGACCATCTGGATTCTTCGGGAGTCTTCTCCCGAGGAGGCGGGCCCGCGGTCGAGACCCTGACGTCGTGTCCCTCGGACCGGTGGTCGGCCGGTCAGTCGAGAACATGCCGCAGATAAGCCTGCGGGTCGGCGAGATAGCGGCGCCAGTGGTCGACGAGGGCGAGTTCGCGCCACTCCACGCGGTGCATGCCGTGCTCGCCGACCTCGACGATGTCCGCACCCGGCAGCGCCGTCAGCAGCGGAGAGTGGGTGGCGCAGATGACCTGGCCGCCCTTCTTCACCAACTGGTCGATGTGGCCCAGCAGTTCGAGGCAGGAGGAGAACGAGAGCGCCGCCTCCGGCTCGTCCATCACATACAGCCCTGGCTGGAGGAACTTCCCCCGGAACGCGGCCAGGAAGCCCTCGCCGTGACTGATGGAATCCGGTGCGAACCCTTCCCGGTTCAGCGCGTCCTTCGCCGTCTCCGCCCGCAGGAAGAACCCCTTGCGGGCGGACCAACTGCCCAGCATGCGCCGCCCGCCCGGTGCCGCGTCGAAGCGGATCCGTTCACCGAGCACCGACTTGCCGCGAGGGCTCGCATGCTTCCAGTCGTGCGAGCCGCCCCAGGAGTCAAGGCCGAAGCCCTCCGCGAGGGCTTCGACCAGGGTCGACTTGCCCGAACCGTTCTCCCCGACCACGAAGGTCACCGGAGCGGTGAAGCGCAGTCCGTCCGACAGAAGCCCGCGAACACAGGGCACGGACCAGGGCCACTTGCCATCCTCGTACGTGGATACATGTGCGTACGCGCGTTCGACGATCACACGCCGAGTCTCTCACGGGGCGCCGGACGCCTCGAAAATTTCGCGGCCGGAAACGCGGCAACCCTTTCGCCCGGAGCGGCAACTGCCTGGCGCAATGCACGAATTCATGTCACCAGGGCGGTTGAGTAATGGAAGCGAAGCAGCAGAAGGCGCGGCACCGCAGGCGCAGGGTCGGTCTGTCGATCGGGATCCCGGTGGCGGTGGCCGCCGCGGCGGGTATGGCGTACGGCACGGATCTGGGTGTGTTCGGCGAGGACGCGCAGCAGAACGCTTCGGCGGCGACCGCGGCCCCGGCGTGGGCCGATGACGTCGCCGACGGCTTCGCGTCGGTCAACTCCCAGGGCCAGAACGGTACTTACGGCGGTCGGGACGGCAAGACCGTCACCGTGAAGACGCTCGCCGATCTGGAGAAGTACGCGACGGCCCCGGATCCGTACGTCATTGTCGTGGCCGGCGCGATCACCATGGATCCCAAGGGCAAGGAGATCAAGGTCGCCTCGGACAAGACGATCGTGGGGGCGGGGACCTCCGGGCAGATCGTCGGCGGCGGCTTCTTCCTCGGCCAGGGCGTACACAACGTGATCATCCGGAACCTGACGATCCGGGACTCGTACGAGGGCATCTGGAACGACAAGGACCACGACTGGGACGCCATCCAGATGGACGGCGCGCACCATGTCTGGATTGACCACAACGACCTGCGGCACATGGCCGACGGTCTGATCGACAGCCGCAAGGACACCACCAACGTGACGGTGTCCTGGAACAAGCTGAGCGACAACAACAAGACGTTCGGCATCGGCTGGACCGAGAACACGACAGCCGACCTCACGATCCACCACAACTGGTTCCGCGAGACCGAGCAGCGCAATCCGTCCACCGACAACGTGGCCCACGCGCATCTCTACAACAATTACCTTCAGGACGTGCCGAACACGGACATCACCACGTCCTACGGCAACTATGCGCGAGGCAACACGAAGATGGTGCTGGAGAACAGCGTCTTCGAGGGGCTCAAGAACCCCGTCACCAAGGACAGCACCGCCGCCCTGGTCCAGCGCGGCAACGTCTTCTCCGGCACCAGCGGCCGCAACGAGAGCGGTGGCACGGCTTTCGACCCGAAGAGCTTCTACAAGTACACCCTCGACAAGGCGGCCGACGTCCCGGCGCTGCTCAAGTCCGGTGCGGGGCCGCGGACTTCGATCGGTACGGCGGCGAGTGCGGGTACGAGTACGAAGGCGGGCGCCGCCGCGACCACGCTCACCGTCGCCAAGGACGGCAGCGGCCAGTTCTCGACCGTCCAGGCCGCGGTCAACGCCGTACCGGCGAACAACACTTCACGGGTCGTCATCTCCATCAAGCCCGGCACCTACCGCGAGCTGGTCAAGGTTCCGCGCGACAAGCCGCATGTGACGTTCCAGGGCACGGGTGCCAGCCGCAAGGACACCGTGATCGTCTTCAACAACGCCTCGGGGACGCCGAAGCCGGACGGTTCGGGGAACTACGGCACCAGCGGAAGCGCGACCGTCGCCGTCGAGGCCGATGACTTCCAGGCCCGTAACCTCACCATCGACAACGACTTCGACGAGGCGAAGAACCAGAGCCTGAACGGACACCAGGCCGTCGCCCTGCGCACCGCCGCCGACAAGGTCTTCCTGGACGGCGTCATCGTCACCGGTGACCAGGACACGCTGCTGCTGGACACGCAGTCCAAGGACAAGCTCGGCCGGGTCTACGTCAACAACTCCTACATCGTCGGGAACGTCGACTTCATCTTCGGCCGGGCCAGCGCGGTGATCAACAAGTCGGTGATCACGCTGAAGAAGCGGTGGAACGGCGACTCGGCGGGGTACGTCACGGCACCCAGCACGGCCGCGGGGCGCAAGGGCATCCTGATCGCCAACAGCACGGTCAAGGGCGATGTGTCCGCGTCCAGCTTCCACCTGGGCCGCCCCTGGCACGCGGGCGGTGACGCCGCTCTCGATCCGCAGACCACGGTCCGTAACACGTCCCTGAGCAGCGCGATCAAGTCCGCTCCGTGGACCGACATGAGCGGCTTCTCGTGGAAGGACGACCGGTTCGCCGAGTACAAGAACACCGGCCCCGGCTCCGGCTCCGCGAGCGGCGACCGACCCCAGCTGACCGACGCGCAGGCCGCCGACCAGGAGATCGGCGACTGGCTGGGCGACTGGACGCCCTCCGCCTCGTAGAAGAGTTTCCGGCTCGCAGAAGAGTTTCCGGGCAGGCCCTCCGCTCCGCTCGATCCCGCTGTTCAATGGGAGCGAACGGTGCCTGTGAGAGGAGCCGCCCGTGTCCCCAGTGGTCGTGCCGCCCGTCGGTGCGCGCATCCGGCAGGCGCGCACCGCGCGGGGCATGAGCCTGCGCGGTCTGGCGCGGGAGATCGGGGTGTCGGCGAGCCTGATCTCGCAGATCGAGACCGGCAAGAGCCAGCCGTCGGTCAGCACGCTGTACGCGATCACCACCGCGCTCTCCATCCCCGTCGAGTCGCTTTTCGACGGGGAGGAGACCGCGCTCCTTCCCGCCCCGGCCCCGGCAGTTGCCGGTGGTCCGCCCGGCACCGTCCTGCACGCGCTCGCCGCATTCGCCGCCGACCCGGGCCACCGGATAGGGCCGCTGGTCAGGGCCGACGAGCGTGAGATCCTCGAGCTCGACTCGGGTGTCGTATGGGAACGTCTCGGCCGTGTCCCGGGTGCGGACGTCGACTTCCTGCTGGTGACCTACCGTCCCGGCGGCGCCTCCTCCAGCACCGGCGGACTGATGCGGCACCCCGGCACGGAGTACGGCTACCTCACCTCCGGCGAGCTGGTGCTCACCCTCGGCTTCGAGGAGTACACGCTCCGGCCCGGCGACGCGGTGTCCTTCGAGTCGACGACGCCGCACCGCTATCGCAACGACGGGGACGAGCCGGCCGTCGGCGTCTGGTTCGTGTTCAGTATGCCTTGACAGTTGCCTTGACACCCCCGACGGACGGTCGTTCACTCGAAGGGGAGGTTCGCCATGGCGATCCGCACTTTCGGGCCCAACGCCGTCGACTGGGAAGAGCGCGTCGACCTGGACAGGCTGCGCAAGGAGCGGCTCGGCCGGCTGAACGCCGCGCTGAACCGTTCCGAACTGGGCGCACTGCTCAGCTTCGACTTCTCCAACATCCGCTACATGTCCTCCACCCACATCGGCACCTGGGCCATGGACAAGCTGATCCGCTTCGCGCTGCTCGTCCGCGGCGGCGAACCGGTCGTCTGGGACTTCGGCTCCGCCGCCCGCCACCACCAGCTCTACAACCCGTGGCTCGACTACAGCGACGGCAAAGGCGGCCCGCCCACCGGCGCCCGCGCCGGGATTTCGACGCTCCGGGGCGCCTTCCACCCGGACGCCGGGATCGCTGAGGACGTCGCCGCCAAGATCGCCCAGGTGCTGCGCGACCACGGCCTGGCGGGCGAGCCGTTGGGCGTCGACCTGGCCGAGATGCCCGTACTCCACGCCCTCAAGGAACAGGGCATCGACGTCGTCGACGGCCAGCAGGTCTTCCTGGAGGCCCGTCGCATCAAGACCCCCGACGAGATCTCCCTGCTCACCCAGGCCTGCTCGATGGTCGACGCGGCATACGAGGAGCTGTACGGCTACCTGCGCCCCGGCGTGCGCGAGAACGAGTGCGTCGGGCTCGTAAGCAAGGTCCTCTACGACCTGGGCAGCGAGTACGTCGAAGGCGTCAACGCCATCTCGGGGGAGCGCTGTTCACCCCACCCGCACGTCTACAGCGACCGGCTGATCCGCCCCGGCGACCCCGCCTTCTTCGACATCCTGCACAGCCACCTCGGCTACCGCACCTGCTACTACCGCACGTTCGCCGTCGGCAGCGCCTCCGCCGCGCAGCGCGACGCGTACGTCCGCTGCCGCGCCTACATGGACGAGGCCATCGCCCTGGTCCGGCCGGGTGCCACGACCGCCGACATCGTCCAGGTCTGGCCGCGCGCCGAGGAGTTCGGCTTCCCGGACGAGACCGCCGCCTTCGCGCTGCAGTACGGGCACGGGGTGGGCCTGTCGATCTGGGAGAAGCCCATCTTCAGCCGCCTCGTCTCGCTCGACCATCCAGAAGTCCTCGAAGAGGGCATGGTGTTCGCGCTGGAGACGTACTGGCCGGCCGCGGACGGCTGGTCGGCCGCCCGGATCGAGGAGGAGGTCGTCGTCACCGCCGACGGGTGCGAGGTGATCACCAAGTTCCCGGCCGAGGAACTGCTCGTGGCAGGCCGCAAGTACTGGACCGTGGGTGGCGAACTCAACACCCGGCGCGAGGCGCAGTCCCACCTCAACACCCGCGAGGGCAGGGGCGAGAACACCCGCAAGGGCAGGGGTGAGCCATGACGAACGTGACCCGAGCGAACGCCGTCCAGCCGAACGCGGCCCAACTCCTCGCGCTCTACGAGCAGATGGCCGTGATCCGGCGTACGGAGAAGGCCGCCCACGACCTGTTCCTGTCCGGCCTCGTCAAGGGCACCACCCACCTCGCCGCCGGACAGGAGGCGATCGCGGTCGGCGCGAGTGCGGCGCTCAGAGACGACGACTACGTGTTCGCGACCTACCGGGGCCACCATCACGCCCTGGCCCGCGGCGCCACCCCCGAGGAGTGCCTCGCCGAGCTGATGAGCCGCGCCACCGGCCTGTGCAAGGCCAAGGGCGGCTCGATGCACCTCACCAAGGCGTCGGGCAACATGCTCGGTTCGTACGCCATCGTCGGCGCCCATCTGCCCATGGCGGTCGGCGCCGCCTGGTCGGCCCGGCTGCGCGGCACCGGACAGATCGCGGTGGCCTTCTTCGGTGACGGCGCGACCAACATCGGCGCCTTCCACGAGGCACTGAACCTGGCGGCCGTATGGAAGCTGCCCGTGCTGTTCGTCTGCGAGAACAACCTCTACATGGAGTACACGCCGATCGCCGACGTCACCGCCGTGGCGAACCCCGCGGCGGACCGTGCACCCGCGTACGGCATCCCCGGCGAGATCGTCGACGGCAATGACGTGGTCCTCGTCCAGGAGGCAGTGGGCCGGCTGGCGGACCGGGCCCGCGCGGGAGACGGGCCCAGCCTGCTTGAGGCGCAGACCTACCGGCACTTCGGGCACAGCCGCTCCGACCCGGCCACCTACCGCCCGGCGGAGGAGGTGGAGCGCTGGCTCAAGCACGACCCGCTGGACCTCGCCCGCGGCCGCCTCGCCGAACTGGGTGTGCCCGAGGAAGCGGTCACCGAAGCCGACGCGCGCGCAGCCGGCCTCGTACAGGAGGCGGTCGAGGCCGCGAAGAACGCGCCCGCGCCCGATCCGCGGGAGGCGCTGACCGACGTATGGGCGGACGGAGGTGCGGCGTGGCGGACGTGATCACGTACCGCGAGGCGGTCGCCGAAGGCATCGCGCGCGAGATGCGGCGCGATCCCTCGGTCGTCTGCCTGGGCGAGGACATCGGGGCCGCGGGCGGCGTGTTCAAGACGACCGTCGGGCTGCACAAGGAATTCGGGCCGGAGCGGGTGTGGGACACGCCGATCTCCGAACAGGCCATCGTCGGCGCGGCGATGGGCGCCGCGATGACCGGCATGCGGCCCGTCGCAGAGATCATGTTCTCGGACTTCCTCGCCTGTTGCTGGGACTACCTCGCCAACGAGATCCCCAAGGTCCGGTACATGACCGGCGGCCAGGTCACCGTGCCCCTCGTGGTGCGTACGGCCAACGGCGGCGGTCTCGGCTTCGGCGCGCAGCACTCCCAGGCGACCGAGAACTGGGCCCTCACCGTCCCCGGACTGAAGATCGCGGCACCCGCCACGCCCGCGGACGTGGTCGGCATGATGGCGGCCGCCGTCCGCAGCGACGACCCCGTGGTCTTCTTCGAGCACAAGGGCCTGCTCGCGACCAAGGGGGCGCCCGCGCCACCGGACCACGTGGTCGAGCTGGGGCAGGCCGCCGTCGTCCGCGAGGGCGCGGACATCACGCTCGTCGCCCTCGCCTCGATGGTGCCCGTGGCGCTGACGGCCGCAGAGCGGCTGGCCGAGGAGGACATCGACGCCGAGGTGATCGACCTGCGCTGCCTGGTGCCGCTGGACGTCCGGACGGTGCTCGCTTCCCTCGCCAGGACCTCACGGCTCGTGACCGTCGAGGAGAACCCGTACCAGGGCGGGTGGGGCGGCACGCTCGTGTCGGTCGTCGCCGACGAGGGCTTCGGACTCCTCGACGCGCCCGTACGCCGGGTCGCGGCCGAGTGCGTGCCGCTGCCCTTCGCGGACGCGCTCGAAGAGCAGGTCATCCCCACCGTCGACAAGGTCGTGACGACGATCCGGCAGCTCGCCGCGTACTGAACACACCATGGGAGGAAGGGCGATGACCAGTCGGATGCTTCTGCGCTCGGGCCATGTGATCTCGATGGACCCCGACATCGGGGACCTGCCCGAAGGAGACGTACTGATCGAGGACGGGAAGATCGCGGCGGTCGAACGGCAGATCTCCGCCGACGTGGACGCCGAAGTCCTGGACATGACGGGCCGCATCCTCGTGCCGGGCTTCGTCGACACCCACCGCCACACCTGGGAGGCGCCCATCCGCGGCTGCGCGCCCGACGCCACACTCGACGACTACTTCGTGGAAGTCCTCGACACCTTCGCACCCGTCTACGGCCCCGAGGACGTGTACGCGGGCAATCTGGCGGGCTCCCTGGAGTGCCTGAACGCCGGGATCACCACCCTCGTCGACTGGTCCCACATCAACAACACGCCCGAGCATCCGGACGCGGCGGTGCGGGCGCTGGGCGAGACCGGGATCCGCGCCCAGTACGCGTACGGCAGCGCCAACACCTCCCTCGCCGACTACTGGTTCGACAGCAAGATCGCCATACCCGGGGACGACGTGCGCCGCGTGAGGGAGAGCCATTTCTCCTCCGACGACGGCCTGCTGACCATGGCCCTGGCGACCCGCGGCCCGGGATTCTGCATCAACGACGTCGTCGAGGCCGAGTGGCGGCTCGCACGCGAGTTGGACATCCCGATCACCGTGCACGTCGGCATGGGCCGGCTCGCGGGGCGCTTCGGGATGGTCAAGCAGCTGCACGACCTCGGGCTGCTCGGCTCCGACACCACCTACATCCACTGCTGCTACTTCAGTGAGGAGGAGTGGCGGATGGTCGCCGACAGCGGCGGTACGGTCTCCATCGCGCCGCAGGTGGAACAGCAGATGGGGCACGGCTGGCCGCCCGTGATGAAGGCGATCGAGTACGGGCTGCGGCCCTCACTGAGCATCGATGTGGTCACCACCGTGCCCGGCGACATGTTCACCCAGATCCGCGCGGCCTTCGGCGGCGAGCGCGCCCGGGTCAACGCCGAGTGCTGGCAGGCCGACACCCCCGTCCCCGAAACGATGCTGACCGCACGTCAGATGCTGGAGATCGCCACGATCAACGGCGCGCATGTCGCGGGACTTGAGCACCGCACCGGCTCACTGACCCCCGGCAAGCGCGCCGACATCGTCGCCATCGACGCGACCGCCCTCAACATCGCGCCCCTGATCGACCCGGTGGCCGCGGTGACGCTGTGCGCGGACGTGTCCAACGTCGAGACGGTCATCGTCGACGGCACGGTCCGTAAGCGCGACGGCAAGCTGCTCGCCGACACCGGGCGGGCACGGCGGCTGGTCGAGGAGTCCCGCGACCGGCTTGTGGCGGCGGTCGAGGCCCGGAAGAAGCAGCAGGTGTGAGGGAATCCGGACGGAGGGCGCGGAGGAAAGGGCAGGCATGACGGGCATGACCCACTTCGTCGTACGGCGGGCTGCGGACGCCACGTTCGCCGTCCCACCCCAGCTGGCGCCCGGCAGCACGGGCTTCCGGCGGCGGACGGTCGTCGACGAGGCGGACGGCGTCGTGCACACCGGCTTCGGCGTCTGCGAGCTGGCGCCGGACGGAGCGATCGGCGCGCACGTGCACGCGTACGAGGAGTCCTTCCACGTGCTGTCGGGGACGGTGATCCTCGATGTGCCCGAGGGCTCGTACCTGCTCGAAGAAGGCGACTACGGACTGCTGCCGACGGGTGTGCCGCACGCCTGGCGCGGCGCCGGGGACACCGCCGCACGCTGGGCGGACATGCTCGCGCCGGTGCCGCGGGCACGCTACGGGTACGACACCCAGGCCGTGCCCGCCCTGCCGGCCCGCGAGCCGGTCAGCATCGACGTACGTGACCCGCGCACCCGCTCGTTCGGCCACTTCGAGCCCGCCCAGATGGACCCCGGCAAGCAGTCCCAGGACCTCCTCTCCGTGTCGGCGAGCATGCGGACCGCGCTGCTCGTCTACAGCGGCATCACCGTGAAGATGATGGTGGACAGCGATCTCGGCGCGGTCGCCTCGACGATGTTCATGGTGCAGTACGCGCCCGACGGCGTCGCCGGCACCCACGACCACCCTTTCGAGGAGACGTATCTGATCCTCGAAGGCACCGTGGACGCCACCTTCGACGGCCAGCGGCACCGGCTGGGTGTGGGCGACGCCGCATGGGCGGGCGCGGGTTGCGTACACGGCTTCGCCAACGCCGGTGCGGGACCCGTGCGTTGGCTGGAGACGCAGGCGCCGCAGCCGCCGTCGCGGCACTCCTACCGGTTCACCAGGGACTGGGACTACCTGCGCGAGGCACTGGAGGAGAAACAACAGGAGGAGAAACATGAGTGAGAGCGTGGTCGTGATCGGCGGCACCTCCGGAATCGGCCGTGAGTTCGCCCGCTTCCGCGCGGACCGCGGTGACGAGGTCGTCCTCACCGGCCGCGACGCCCACCGCGCCGATACCGTCGGCAAGGAATTCGGCGCCCGTGGCCTGGCCCTGGACCTCTCGCGGCCACAGGAGATCGCCGCGGCGCTGGAGGGCGTCGGACGCGTGGACCATCTCGTACTCGCGGGCGTTTCCCGGGACGACAACTACGTCACGGAGTACGACATCGAAGCGGCACTGCACCTCGTGACGCTCAAGCTCG
Source organism: Streptomyces scabichelini (assembly GCF_011045015.1). Classification (GTDB taxonomy): domain Bacteria; phylum Actinomycetota; class Actinomycetes; order Streptomycetales; family Streptomycetaceae; genus Streptomyces; species Streptomyces scabichelini. The sequence goes on from NZ_JAAKZY010000142.1 coordinate 19,510, forward strand.
TCGGCTACACCGAAGTGGTGCACGCGCTGCGGCCGCGGCTGCACGACGACAGCGCCATCGTGGTGTTCGGCGGGCAGGCCAAGGAGCGGCCCTACCCGGGCGCGACCACGGTGGCGACCGTCAACGCGGGCGTGTCCGGCCTGGTGAACACCCTCGCCGTCGAACTCGCGCCGATCCGGGTCAACGCCGTCCACCCGGGCGTCGTCGGCGACAGCCCGTACTGGCTGGTCAAGCCGGGCGAGGTGCTCGCGACCCTGCGCACCCAGACACCCACCGGGCGCCTCGCCACGATGCGCGACGTGGTGGACGCCGTGGACTTCCTGCTCCGCAACCGCTCGGTCAACGCGGTCGAGCTGAACGTCGACGGTGGGTGGCTCCTGGGATGAGCTCGATCTGTCCTGGCCCTCGCTGAGGCGTGAAACCTACGGGCCCTTGATCCCCACGCCCGCGTACAGCGGCACTTGCGTGTCCCCCAAGGGGTCCTCGCCCTCCGCCAGTTCGGGGTGCCACTGCGGCAGTGAGACCACGCCCGGCTCAACCAACTCGAGTCCCGTGAAGAACCGGGTCACTTCGGCGTGCGAGCGGGCCACGAGCGTGACGCCGCCCGCCGCGTACATCTGGACGGCCCGCTCCATGTTCTCCGGATCGTAGTCCCCGGTGATCATCGACAGTACGAGACAGCTGCCGGCCGGCAGCGCGTCGACCAGGCTGCCCACCAGGTCGTACGCGCCGTCATCGTCCGAGACGAAGTGCATCAGCGCGATCAACGACAGCGCGATGGGCCGGTCGAAGTCGAGGACGCGCTCGGCCTGGTCGAGGATCTTGCGGGGCTCGCGCACATCCGCCTGGACGTACTCCGTCACGCCTTCCGGGGTGCCGCGCAGCAGCGCCTCCGCGTGGGCCAGCACGATGGGATCGTTGTCGACGTACACGATCCGCGCGTCACGAGCCGTGGACTGCGCGATCTGGTGCAGGTTGGGCTCCGTCGGGATGCCCGTGCCGATGTCTAGGAACTGCCGGATGCCCGCCTCCCGGGCCAGCCAGCGTGTGGCGCGGTGCATGAACCAGCGGTTGCTGCGGGCCGATAACTTGGCTTGCGGCTCCAACGCCAGGATCTGGCGCCCCAGTTCCTCGTCGATCTGGTAGTTGTCCTTGCCGCCCAGATACCAGTCGTACACCCGTGCCGGATGCGGCTTGCTGGTGTCGATCCGGTGGAGGGAGGGTTCGGTCCCGGCCATGCGGCACTCCTCTGCTCGTCGCGATGTGCGAGCAGTCTGGCACCGCTACGTCCTTTGCCTCAGTCCTTTTCCTCCGCGTCCCTTTCCTCCGCGCGCCGCAGAACGTCCTCCACGACCTTCTTGTCGAGCGCGGCCCGCACCAACGCGGCCGCCAGCACGGCCGGTTCGGTGTGACCGGCGAGCTTCACCAGGTGGTCGGGCTCCTGGGGCAGCCCGAGCCGTTCCGCGCCCTGCAACGCCTTCGCGTCGAGATGGGGCGCGGCCTCCCGCCAGACCCGCTGCACCTCGCGCAGGAAGATGTCCACGCCCGCCGGACCGAGACCCGGTATCTCCCGCAGCAGCGAACGCAGTTCGTCGAGGTCGCCGTCCGCCTCGTCCCGCATCCGCCGCAGATCGCCGCCCCAGCGCTCCAGCACGAGCTCCGCCCCGTCGCCGAGCATGGTCGCCGTGCGCTCGTCGTAGCGCCGGTAGCCGCCCTCGCCCAGCGCGTCGACCCGCTCCTGCCAGCTCGCGTCGGCCATCCGGCGCGGATCACGCAACCCCGCCTCGTGCAGTGCACGCGTGGTCGCGACGGCGACGGAACCGCGGATCCGCGCGCTGAGGAGGCAGGCCATCACCAGGGTGCGGTACAGCGGCTGCGGTGTGTTCCGCAGCTTGATGCCGGCCTCCTCGGCGAACGTACGGCCGTGTTCGGCGACCAGCGTCTCGATGACCCGGCCGTCCCGGCTGGTCATGACGACGGCTTGAGCGGATCGTGGCCCAGCGTCATCAGCCGATGACGGCGCTCGGTCTCTTGGGCCGTGGCCTCCTGGGGCGTGGGCTCCTGCGCGGGGTCCGTCTGGGCCTCGACCGTGTCCACGACCTCGTACATCACGCTGAGGTCGTCGTCGGTGAGGTCCGTGCGGCGCTTCTGGAGGATGGCCAGGACATGCTCACCGGTGGGCGAACCCGCGTGTTCCGGCAGCGGTTCCGTCTCCTCGCCCGCGTCACGCACCCTCAGCCAGGCGGCGAGTTCCTGTGAGGTCATGTTCACCACACGGTGGAACTCGTCCCACAGCGCGTCCAGTTCGAGGGCGTCGGCCATGACGTACCCCTTCCGTTCCGGCGCCTTCCGTTCGGCGCCCTCCGTTCTGGCGCCTTGCGGTCGTCAGTCGCGTGGCCAGTCCTCGGCCTGGAACATCCAGCGGTGCTTCTCGAGTTCGGCCGTGAGACCGATCAGCAGATCCTGGGTGACGCGATCGGCCTCGTCCGTCGCCTCGATCCGCTCCCGCAGTTGCCCGATGGTCGTGTCCAGGGACTCGATGAGCAGGCCGACGACCTCGGTGTCCTGGACCCAGCCTTCCTTCGGGCTCTGGAAGCCGCAGGTCGTGGCGATGGTCTCGGGCCGGCCGTCGGGCGGGATGCCGAGTGCCGCGGCGCGTTCGGCCACGGTGTCGGAGTACGAACGCGCCGTGGCGACGACCTCGTCGAGCTGGAAGTGAATCGTGCGGAACCGCGGGCCCACGACGTTCCAGTGGACCTGCTTGCCGATGAGTGACAGCCCCAGCAGGTCCACCAGGGTGCCCTGCAGGGCGTCCCCGACCACCTGACGTGCGGCGTCGGGAAGGGAGCTCTTCACCACAGTCATGACGCGTTTCTCCTTGCGGTTTCGCGGCTTGTGGTTTCACGTCGGACGACACGAAGCAGCGCCGCGCGTTCCTCCTCGCACGTTCCGCCCCACACACCCGAGGTCTGTCCGGTGTCGAGCGCCCAGACCAGGCACTGGTAGGACACCGGGCAGCGGGCACAGATCCGCTTGGCGGCCGCGATGTCCTGCAGGGCCGGTCCTGTCGTGCCCACGGGGAAGAACAGTTCCGGGTCCTCATCCGCGCAGGCTGCTCTCCGCAACCACTCCATGCGGGCGCGAGTGCCCAGGGCGGATCAGCGGAAACACCCGTGATTCCGGTCCCGGGGATGTGGTCCGCTCAAGGCCGGTCACGCGATCCGCTCGGGTCCGGGCACGTGGTCCGCTCAGGTTCGGGGGATGTGGTCCGATCAGGGCCGGTCACGCGGTCCGCTCAGGTCCGGGCATGCGGCCCGCTCAGGCCCCGAGCACGCGGTCCACGAAGCCGGTCACGTCCGCGAGGACCTCGTCCTTGTTCGTCTCGTTGAACACCTCGTGCTGCGCGCCCGCGTACACACGCTCGGTCCAGTCGCCCCCGCGCAGTTCCTCGACGCCCGCGCGGCTGGCGGGCAGCGGCACGATCCGGTCGTCGTCGCCGTGCAGCCACAGCAGCGGGAGAGTACCCACGTCACCGCCCTTGGAGATGGTCTCCAGGGTGCGGACGAAGGCCTCCAGCGTCGGGCGCTTGAAGGGGCCGTGCCAGACGAGGGGATCCGCCGCGTACGCCTCGCCGACCGACGCGTCGCGCGAGAGCGTGGCGGGGTCGATGGGCACGTCGGGGATGGGGTCGTGCGGGAGCAGCCGCCGGGGCACCTCCCAGTCACCGATCACCGGACCGGACAGCACGAGGGCGGTGAGACCGTCGCCGTACCGCTGCGCGTACCGCGCCGCGATGAGCCCGCCCATCGAGTGGCCGATCAGCACGACCGGCACCCCGGGATACGCGGCGCGGGCCAGCCGCTCCACCGCGTGGACGTCGGTCACCACGTCCTCGAAGTCCTCGATCAGCACCTGCTCGCCCGCCGACTTCCCGTGCCCCATGTGATCGGGCCCGAACACCGCCGCGCCATGCCCGTTCAGTACGTCCGCCACGTACTCGTACCGGCCGATGTGCTCCCCGTAACCGTGGACCAGGAGCACCAGATACCGCGGCCGCTCCCGTGGCCACTCGCGTGCGGTGATGCTGCCCCTGGTGCCGTTGAGGGTGTGCTCGCGGGAGTCGGCCATGGCTCCTCCATCGACGTCGGCAAAGGTTCCGGAGGATCTTCCCAGGGGAGGGGGGCGGCGGTCCACAGTACGAGACCGGCCACTCCCTCGCCTTGTGTCCCGTACGGGCAAGGGCCAACTGGCGAGACGGTCCTGACACGGCGAGATGGCTGCGCATAGCATCGGTTCCCGCATGAACACGATGACGCTCTGGCACATCTCCGCCTGGGAGTTCGCCGCACTCGCCGCCGCGGCCATGCTCGTCGGCTTCTCGAAGACCGCCGTGAGCGGGGCCAACACGGTCAGCCTCGCGATCTTCGCAGCCGTCCTGCCCGCCCGCGCCTCGACCGGCGTACTGCTGCCCGTACTCATCGTCGGCGACGTGCTCGCCGTGCTCACCTACCGGCGGCACGCGCACTGGCCCACGCTGTGGCGGCTGTTCCCCGCGGTGGCGGCAGGTGTGGTCGTCGGCACGGTGTTCCTGATGTGGGCGGACGACCAGATCGTACGGATGTCGATCGGCGCGATTCTGCTGCTGATGGCCGGGGTCACGGTGTGGCGCCGCCGGAAGGCCACGGTGGAGGAGGAGCCGGAGTCCGTGACCTCGCGAGCGGGCCGGATCAAGGCGCGTTCGTACGGCGTACTCGGCGGCTTCACCACGATGGTCGCCAACGCGGGCGGCCCGGTCATGTCGATGTATCTCCTCTCCGCGGGCTTCCGCAAGCTCGGCTTCCTGGGCACCTCGGCCTTCTTCTTCCTGATCGTCAACGTGTCCAAGGTGCCCTTCAGCGTGGGCCTCGGCCTGATCGACGGCCGCTCGCTGCTGCTGGACGCCGCCCTCGCCGCCTTCGTCGTGCCCGGCGCCGTCATCGGCAAGTTCGCCGTGAACCGCATCAACCAGCGGCTCTTCGAGCAGCTGGTGATCGCGGCGACCGTGGTGGGCGGGGCGCAGCTCCTGCTGCGCTGAGCCCGGCGCTCTGCGCTCTGACCTCCGCCGAGCCCGGCGCTCTGCCGACTTCTCCGGCCCGTACGCTCGACGCCATGTCCCCGCACCCGGCCATGGCCCCGCACGTTCTGGTCCTCGGCGGCACCACCGAGGCCCGCGCACTCGCCGCAGCCCTCGCCGCCCGGCCCGGCGTGCGCGTGACCACATCGCTCGCGGGCCGCGTGTCCCGGCCGGGGGCGCTCGACGGGGACGTACGCATCGGGGGTTTCGGCGGGGTGGAAGGGCTCGCGGAATGGCTGCGCGCGGAGCACGTGGACGCCCTCGTCGATGCCACGCATCCCTTCGCGGCGGGCATCACGGCGAACGCGGTGCGGGCCGCGGCGGCCGTGGGCGTCCCGGCCGTAGTCGTACGCCGCCCCGGCTGGGAACCCGGCCCCGGCGACCGCTGGCACCCGGCGGCCTCCCTCGCCGAAGCCGCCGACATGCTCCCGACGCTGGGCCGCCGCGTCTTCCTGACGACGGGCCGCCTGGGCCTGGCGGCCTTCGCCCCGCTGTCCGAACTGGACTTCCTCGTACGCTCGGTGGAGCCTCCCGAGCCGCCGATGCCGCGCCATACGGAAGTGCTGCTGGCGCGCGGCCCATTCACGGTGGAGGGCGAGACGGCCCTCCTGCGCGAGCACCGCATCGACGTCCTGGTCACCAAGGACAGCGGCGGCGCCGCCACGTCGGCCAAGCTGACGGCCGCCCGCACCCTCGGCCTTCCGGTCGTGGTCGTACGCCGTCCCCCGCTGCCGGATGGCGTGGCACCGGCCGCCGACGTCGCGGAGGCCCTGGCCCGGCTGGACGCCAGCCTTTCGCGGCCGGGGCGCTGATCCGGTCGACATGTCGACAGCACGAGTCACCTCCGGTGGGAGCCGGCGGCGGGTGGTGCCGGCGGCGCCCTATCCCCGCGGCCGCCTGCGCAGCAAGTACGTGTCCATGATCCAGCCCTTGCGCTCGCGAGCCTTCGCGCGGAGTTCGGTGATACGGGGTGCGGTTTCCGCGAGGGGACCCGAGGCGAGGATCTCGTCCGGTGTGCCTATGTAGGCGCCCCAGTAGATGTCGATGTCCTGGTCGGCGTACCGCTGGAAGGCCTGGTGGGCGTCGAGCATCACGACGACGTCGTCGACGCCCTCGGGGAAGCCCTCGGCGAGGCGTCGGCCCGTCGTGATCTGGACGGGCCCGGCGACACGGTTGAGGCCCGTGCGGTGCCGGGCGACGAGGGCGGAGACGCTGCTGATGCCGGGCACGACGTCGTAGTCGAAGGACACCGAGCCCCGCTCGAGGATCTCCTCCAGGATCCCGAGCGTGCTGTCGTACAGCGAGGGATCGCCCCACACCAGGAACGCCCCGCTCTCGTCCTCGCCCAACTCCTCGGCGATCAAATGCTCGTAGATGTCGGCGCGGGCCCTGCGCCAGTCCCCGACGGCGGGGGAGTAGCCCGCACTCCCGGCGGCCCGGTCCCGCTCCGGATCGCGGGCCTCCACCAGCCGGTACGCCCCGTCCGGTATGTGCGCGTCGAGAATGTCACGGCGCAACTGGACGAGGTCCGACTTCACCTCGCCCTTGTCCAGGATGAAGAACACGTCCGTGCTCCTCAGCGCTTTGACCGCCTGAAGGGTCAGCTGGTCGGGGTCGCCCGCCCCAATGCCGATCACATGAATCTTTCGCACACCCCGAGTCTGCCCCACGCCACTGACAGTCCGATCACCGCACCTGACCGGACCGGGAATGGCAGGCATCGGGCCCTGCGTCGCGTGCCGCCCCGCCCGGCGCCGGCTCCACGTCGCGTAGGCCCCTGGCGCTGACGCTGGCACGGCGTTGCGTACGCCGCGCCCAGCACCAGCCCTGCGTCGCGCACGCCCCGCCGGGCGTCGCATTCGCGCCGCTACGGCTTGCTCCCGCGCAGCCGAGGAGCCCACGCCCCCGCGTCCACCGCGGCCCCGTCCCGCTCCACGACGTCGGCCAACTCCCGCGCCCAGGCGACGAGTTCCGGCAGATCCATGCCGTACGGCCGCTCCAGCCCGGCCTCCGCCCCCCACTCCTCGACCGCCCCGGCACCCCGCCGCAACAGTCGCGCCCCACCCGT
>NZ_JAAKZY010000143.1 GCF_011045015.1 Streptomyces scabichelini
ACTCCGCCCCCTCGTCGAAGCCCCCGGCGTACCCGTCATCCACGCCGCGGACTACCTCGAACACCGCGAACAGCTCCTCACCGCCGACCACATCACCGTGATCGGCTCAGGACAGTCCGGCGCCGAGATCTACCTCGACCTCCTCCGACACCGCCCCACCGGCCAGGAAAAGATCCACTGGCTCGCCCGCACCGAAGCCTTCGCGCCCATGGAGTACTCAAAACTCGGCCTCGAACACTTCACCCCCGACTACACGCGCTACTTCCACGCCCTCCCCGAACCCGTACGCGACCGCCTCGTCCCCGCCCAATGGCAACTCCACAAAGGCATCGACGCCGACACCATCGCCGCCATCCACGACGAGCTCTACCGCCGCACCCTCCACGGCGGCTGGCCCGACACCGTCCTCACCCCCGGCGTCCACGTCCGCACCGCAGGCCGCATCGCCACCACCCAAATCGAACTCCACCTCGAACACATCCAGCAAGGCACCCGCACCCGCCTCACCACCGACGCCGTCATCCTCGCCACCGGCTACCGCGAACGCCCCCTCGACCAACTACTCGCCGGCCTCGACCCCCACCTGCGCCGCGACAGCGCCGGACGCCCCCGCATCGACGACCAGTACCGCATCGCCCTCGACCCCACCGTCACCGGCTCCCTCTACGTCCAGAACGCCGAACTCCACACCCATGGCGTCGGCGCCCCCGACCTCGGCCTCGCCGCCTGGCGCAGCGCCACCATCCTCAACTCCCTCACCGGCAAAGACCCCTACCCCCTCCCACACCGCACCGCCTTCACCACCTTCGGCCTCCAACAGCAGCAGCCACGAACTCCGGACAACGCACAGCAAAAAACCCGGGCACTCACCCCCCTCGTGGAGGGCTGAGCACCCGGGCTCAAGACAGGGTTTTACGGGAAGACAGACGCCCCCTCGTTACGGGCCCCTCGTTACGCGAAGACCGGCGCACCCTCCCGAGTCAGCCTCCAGTCCACCGACGCGAACTCCTTCGGATCCAGCGTCCCCTTCGCCGTCACCCACTCCGCAATCCGCGTACGGATCTCCGTCGACTCCGACCACACCTCCGTCGCCGCCGCCACGTGCGGAAACGCACCACCACCATTGGCCCGGTAGTTGTTCACCGCGAACACGAACTCCTGCGCGTCATCCAGAGCCACACCGTTGTAAGAGAGGTTCTTGATCCGCGAACCGGCCGCCTGAGCGATATCGATCTCGTACGTCAGCCCCGACACGTAGTCGTAGTTGTAGTCCGGACGGCCACCCGCATTTGTCAGCTTCTCCACATCGACGGCCGCACCCGCCGCCGTCTGCACGAAATACTGCGCCGAATACTCCAGATACGCCCGCACCTGCGCACCCGTCATCAACTTCGCGACCAGCGTGTTGTCGTACACATACAGACTCGACAGATCCCGGATCGTCACATCGCCGGCCGGGATCTCCGAAGTCCGCGAGAACGGCGACGCCTGCGCGATCACCGGCAACGACGCATACTCCGTGCCCGCCAGCGCCGCCCTGACCACGTCCTCCTGAACCTTCGTGATCAAGTCGATGATCGGCGCGTCCTTGTACCGGGCCTCCACCGTCGTCAACGTCTCCGTCGCCGCCCCCACCACCTGGTTCACATACGCGACGACCACATCGTGCTCGTCCTTCAGCAGCTTCGTGATCTCCGGATCATCGGCGACCGAATTCGAATTGAGCACCGAAGCGGCCACCGACTCGACCTCCCACCTCCCCCTCCTGAAGACCAGCTCGAAGTCGAAGAGAGACAGCCGCTCCGCATACGCCAACGGCTCCGACAGAACCACCGTCCTGCCCGACTTCTCGTTCGTGACCTTCAGCTCGGGAATCTCCACATGCGCGTGCCCCACGAGAATCGCGTCGATCCCCGGCACCTGCTGCGCCACCAACCCCGCCGAATTCTCCACATACGGCAACTGATCACCGTACGAAGACGTCCCAGACGAACCACTGTGCGCCGAAACGACCACCACATCCGCACCCATCGACCGCAGCCTCGGCACCCACTTCGCCGCCTGCTCCACAAGCCCCGGGAACGTCAACTTCCCCTGCACATAAGCCTTGTCCCAGATCGCGATCCCCGGATTCGTCAGCCCCAGCACAGCCACCTTCACCGGCGGCAGACCCCGCACACGGAACTCCTTGATGAAGTACGGCGGAAAAGCCGGCCGCAACGTCTTCGCATCCAGCGCGTTCGCACCCAGCAAGGGGAAGTCGCACTGCTCCTCGAACTTCCGCAACGTCTCGATGCCGTAATTGAACTCATGATTGCCGAGCGCCACCGCGTCATACCCGATCGCGTTCATCGCCTGAGCCATCGGATGCACCGGCCCGCCCTCGGCCGTGATCGGATCGACCTTCGCGTAGTAGTACGTCAGCGGAGTGCCCTGGATTGTGTCCCCCGCATCCAGGAGAAGGGTGTTGCCACGGCCCTTCTCCTCACGGACCTGGTTCACCAGCGTCGAGATACGGGCCAGGCCCTGAGCGTTGCCCGCCGTGTCGGCGTACTCCGCGTCCTTGAAGTAGTCCCAGTTGAAAACATGCCCGTGCAGATCCGTCGTGCCCATGACGGTGAGCGCGTACCGCTTCACGGGCTTCCCACCCTTCTTCGACTCCACAACCTCCGCAGCCTGAGCCGTCGGAGCCACGACCGTACCGGTGAACGCCACCCCCGCTCCGGTCACGGCGGACTTCTTCAGAAACTTCCGGCGATTGAGCGGCATGTGTCCGTTACTCCTCGGGAAAAGGTCAACAACGCGCGTAGATAACGCGCGTAGATTCTGACCCGGTCATGACCAGCAGCAACAGACCCGACAGGTTTCGATCTGATGACCGGCAGACCCCAGAACCGGGCCACCGATGACAGAGTGGGACGTATGACCCCAGCCGCGAACCTCGCTGCAGAGGAACCCCAACCCGCAACCCCCTACGGCACACCGGAAGCCCCCCGCATCGCCGTCCGCGGCGAAGCCCACCTCGAAGTCGACCCCGAAATCGCCCGCATCGGCGTCACCGTCATGGCACGCGGCACCGACCGACGCTCCGCCCTCGACGACCTCACCCGCCGCAACGCCACCGCCCTCGACCTCGTCAAGACATACGGCGAAACCGTGGAACGCCTCGAAACCGGCGCCTTCTCCATCAGCCCCGAACTCACCAAACACGGCCGCGGCGAACGCATCCGCGCCTACCACGGCCGCGTCCACACCACCGCCGAACTCACCGACTTCACCGCACTCGGCGAACTCACCACGCGCCTCGCAGACCTCGACCTCACCCGCGTCGACGGCCCCTTCTGGGCCCTCCGACCCGACTCACCCGCCCACCGCCAAGCCCGCCAACAAGCAGTACACGAAGCCGTCCAACGCGCCCGCGAATACGCCGAAGCACTCGGCACCACACTCGCGGCACTGGTCGAACTCGCCGACATCGGCGCCGAAAACAGCCACCCCTTCGAAAGAACAGCCTCAAGCCGCGCCATGCGCAGCGCCGGTTACGCCGGAGCCACCGAAGACTCCACCGCCGCACCCCTCGACCTCGAACCCCAACGCCAACACGTCTACGCCCACATCAACGCCCGCTTCACGATGGCACCACCCGAGCTGTAGCGAGCGACCGGAATGCTCATCGGAGCACCCCGGCGCACAATTCAACACTTGTCAATAGCCCTTCATACAAAGGTCGTTGAGTAGTCATGCACGACCAATTCCCTACCCATCGGTAAGCTCTAGGCTCGAACCATGCGCCGAGCAAAGATCGTCTGCACACTGGGCCCCGCCACGGACTCGTACGACCAGATCAAGGCACTGGTCGAAGCCGGAATGGACGTAGCCCGCTTCAACCTCAGCCACGGCACCTACGCCGACCACGAGGAGCGCTACCAGCGCGTGCGAAAGGCCTCCGACGAGACCGGCCGCAGCGTCGGAATCCTCGCCGACCTTCAAGGCCCGAAGATCCGACTCGGCCGCTTCACCGAAGGCCCCGTACTCCTTGAACGCGGAGACACCTTCACCATCACCGTCGAAAGCGGCATCCAAGGCGACCGCCAGACCTGCGGCACAACATACGAAGGCCTCGCGGAAGACGTGACGGCCGGCGAACGCATCCTCGTCGACGACGGCAAAGTCTGCCTCGAAGTCACCGCCGTCGACGGCCCCCGCGTCCACACCACCGTCGTCGAAGGCGGCATGGTCTCCGACAACAAGGGATTGAACCTCCCCGGCGTCGCCGTCTCCGTCCCCGCCCTCTCCGAAAAGGACGAAGCGGACCTCCGCTGGGCTCTCAACACCGGCTTCGACGTCATCGCCCTGTCGTTCGTCCGCAGCGGACGCGACATCCAGGACGTCCACCGCATCATGGACGAAGAGGGACGCCGCCTCCCCGTCATCGCCAAGGTCGAGAAGCCCCAAGCCGTCGACAACATCGACGACATCGTCGCCGCCTTCGACGGCATCATGGTCGCCCGAGGCGACCTGGGCGTGGAGATGCCCCTCGAACAAGTCCCGATCGTCCAGAAACGCGCGATCAAGCTCGCGAAACGCAACGCCAAACCGGTCATCGTCGCCACGCAGATGCTCGACTCGATGATCGACAACTCCCGCCCCACGCGCGCGGAGGCGTCGGACGTCGCCAACGCGGTCATCGACGGCACGGACGCGGTGATGCTGTCCGGCGAGACGAGCGTCGGCAAGTATCCGATTGAGACGGTTCGCACGATGTCCCGCATCGTGGAGGCTGCCGAGGAAGACATCCTCGCGAAAGGCCTGCCCCCGCTGACGGAACGCAACAAGCCCCGCACCCAGGGCGGCGCCGTCGCCCGCGCGGCCGCGGAAATGGGCGACTTCCTGGGCGCGAAGTTCCTCGTCGCCTTCACACAGAGCGGCGACACGGTCCGGCGTCTTTCGCGGTACAGGTCGCCGATCCCCCTGCTCGCCTTCACCCCCGACCCGGCCACCCGCTCCCAACTGAACCTCACCTGGGGCGTCGAAACCTTCCTCGGCCCCCACGTCGACTCCACCGACGCGATGGTCGACCAGGTCGACGAACAGCTCCTCAAGATCGGCCGCTGCCAGAAGGGCGACATCGTGGTGATCACGGCGGGGTCGCCACCGGGGGTTTCGGGCTCGACGAACCTGGTCCGTGTCCACCACATCGGCGAGGATGACGCGCCCAAGTAGGGGTGGGTGTGGGGCGGGGTCAGTGCTTGGGGCCTACGTGGGTGTCCATTAGGGCTACGGAGGCTTTGCGGGCGATGGAGATGGTCACGGCCGCGCGGCTGTGACGGAGTGGCTTCCACTCGACTCCGACGAGATCGAGGGTGTCCGTGAAGAGCTGGATGATGTCTGTCGACGTGTTGGTGAAGAAATACCGGGGGTATTCGTAGCGCTTGCGTTCGCCTTTGACGAGGCGAGTCGTCCAGTTGGTGATGCGGCAGCCGTCAGAGTGGATGAGTCCCCGGATGAAGTCCCACGGGTGGGCGTCGACGATCTCCTGTTGCCAGGGTTCGAGGGCGATGGTGCGTTCGTGCTTCTTGCCGGGGCCGTGCTGAGGGAAGAAGCAGGGCCAGTGCTTGCTGGTGGCGGTGACTGCTACGCAGCCTTCTCTCTGCACGCGAAACACGCTGTTGTCCGGGCGTACGGAACGAAGCGCAGCTTCGCAGGCATCGATAAGGCCGGGCCAGGCGTTGTCGCACACGATGCGGATGAAGTAGACGCCTCGACGGTGAGCGTTGATGCAGCCGTCGCCGAGATAGAGGCCGAGTAGATATGCGTACGTCGCCGGATCCTCGGGTGGCGCGGGCACGCCCTGGCACCGGGGGCACGGTTTGCCGGCGCGCTTGAGCGGCTCGATACGGGTTTGCCAGGAGCGGATCGCCGCCCGGGAGACGCCAGTCTCCTTGCTGACGGAGTTCAGGCTGCGCCCCTGGCCGACCAGCGCGAGTGCTCGCTTGCGTGTGCTCATGTCGTACATGTGCACACTCTGTGTGACTGATCGTCTCGACACGCAGCAAAAAGCGGACATTCACGAGAACGTGAACGTCCGCTTCCGGAAGGTGACCTTCGAATCTAAGGAAAAGTGCCCCGGGTCGGACTCGAACCGACACTGTATGGGTTTTGAATCCATTGCCTGCTGCCAATTGGGCTACCGGGGCCCAGCGAATCGAAGGTTAACGGCGACCCGCTGCCCGTCCACCATATCGCAGCTGGGTACCCTCTTGGAAAGCAGTACCTGCCCTGAACGAGGAGCCCCCGTGACCGCCCCCGAGTCGCCCCAGCCCGCAGACGCGCCCGACGACGACAAGTCGCACGTGCCTCCGCTGACGACCCGTGTCGTCATCGCCGAGGACGAGGCGTTGATCCGTCTCGATCTCAAGGAGATGCTCGAAGAAGAGGGGTACACGGTCGTAGGTGAGGCCGGTGACGGTGAGGAGGCTGTTGAGCTTGCTCGGGAGCACCGTCCGGATCTGGTGATCCTTGACGTGAAGATGCCGAAGCTCGACGGAATCTCCGCGGCCGAGAAGATCGCCGAGGAGTCCATTGCTCCCGTGCTCATGCTGACCGCCTTCTCGCAGCGCGACCTCGTCGAACGAGCTCGGGACGCCGGTGCCATGGCGTACCTGGTGAAGCCGTTCAGCAAGAGTGATGTGGTTCCGGCGATCGAGATGGCCGTCTCCCGCTTCACGGAGTTGAAGCAGCTGGAGAAGGAGATCGTCGATCTCACCCAGCGTCTTGAGACGCGGAAGCTCGTGGACCGTGCGAAGTCGGTTCTGCAGACGGAGTATGGGCTGACGGAGCCGGCCGCGTTCCGGTGGATTCAGAAGACGTCCATGGACCGTCGGATGTCCATGCAGCAGGTCGCTGAGGCCGTCATCCAGGACGCGGAGGAGAAGAAGGCCGCGAAGGACTGAGGCTGAGGCTCGCGCCTTCACGTACACGCGTACATACGACGAGGCCCGCACCCCTTCCACAAGGGGTGCGGGCCTCGTCGTATGCGTACGAAGGGCGGAGCCTGGGCCTAGTCCTCGCCGAGGTATGCCTTGCGTACCGACTCGTCGTGCAGGAGGTCCTGCCCGGAGCCGGAGAGCACGATGTTGCCGACTTCCATGACGTGTCCGTGGTCGGCAAGCGAGAGTGCCGCTTGGGCGTTCTGTTCGACCAGGAGGATGGTGGTGCCCTGGGATTTGAGTTCGGCGATGGTGGCCATGATCTTCTGCATCATGATCGGCGAGAGGCCCATGGAGGGTTCGTCGAGCATGAGGAGCTTTGGCCGTGACATGAGGGCGCGGCCCATGGCGAGCATCTGCTGTTCGCCGCCGGACAGTGTGCCTGCGGCTTGCTTACGACGTTCTCCGAGGATGGGGAAGAGGTCGTAGGCGCGCTTGATGTCCTGTTCGATGCCTGCTTTGTCGTCGCGGAGGAAGGCGCCGAGTCGCAGGTTGTCCTCGATGGTCATGCGGGGGAAGATGTGTCGCCCCTCGGGGGAGTGGGCGAGTCCCAGCGAGACGATCTGGTGGGCCGGGGTCTTCTTCAGCGACTTGCCGCCGAATTTGATCTGGCCGCTCAGTGGCTTCAGCAGCCCCGACAGGGTGCGCAGTGTTGTGGTTTTGCCGGCGCCGTTGGTGCCGATGAGGGTGACGACTTCGCCGGCTTCGACCTTGAAGGAGATGCCTTTGACGGCTTCGATTTTGCCGTAGGCGACTCGGAGGTCGTCGACTTCGAGGAGGGCGGTCATCGGTCGTTCTCCTTGCGGGGCACGGCGTCCGTCGGGGTGGCGGCGTTGGCCTCGGCGGCTTCCACTTCCGCTACTTCTTTGGCGCCGGGGGCGTCTTCGAAGGGTTCTCCGAGGTAGGCGGCGATGACGCGTTCGTCGCCTTGGACGGTTTCGCTGGTGCCTTCGACGAGTTTTTCGCCCTGTACGAGGACTGCGACGCGGTCGCAGAGGTTGAAAATGAAGCGCATGTCGTGCTCGATGACGAGTACGGCGATGCCCATGTCCCGGATGGCGAAGACGAGTTCTTCGGTCGCCCGGGTCTCCTGCGGGTTCATGCCGGCTGTCGGCTCGTCGAGGAGCAGGAGGCCGGGTTCGCTTGCCAGTGCCCGCGCGATTTCCAGCTTGCGCTGTTCGCCGTAGGGGAGGTTGCGGGCGAGGTGTTCGGCCTTCTTGTCGAGGCCGATGAACTTGAGTAGTTCCATGGCCCGGTCGCGGGAGGCGGCTTCGGCTTTGTGGAAGCCGGGGCCGCGGAGCAGCGCGGACCACAGCCCTTCCTTTGTACGGGTGTGGCGGCCGACCAGGACGTTCTCGAGGACCGTCATGTTGGCGAAGAGCCGGATGTTCTGGAATGTACGGGCGATTCCGGCGGCGGTGACCTTGAAGGATTTGGCCGGCAGGACGGTGCCCTTGTAGCGGACCTCTCCCTCGGTGGGGATGTACAGCCCGGTGAGGCAGTTGAAGAAGGTTGTCTTGCCGGCGCCGTTGGGGCCGATGAGTCCGACGATTTCGCCGCTGTTGACGGTGAGGTCGACGTTGCGTACGGCGGTGAGGCCGCCGAAGCGCATGGTGACGCCGCGTGCGTCGAGGACGGTTTGGCCGGGTGTGGGTGCGGCCGGTGCGGTGTCCTTGATGGTGGTGTCGGTTGTCATGGTGGTCAGGCCCCTGCCTTGCTGAGGACTGTGGGCGCTTCCGTTTCTTCGTGGAATTCGAGTTGGCGGCGCCGGTTCGGGATGAGGCCTTCCGGGCGGAAGCGCATCAGCAGGACGAGCGCGAGGCCGAAGGCGAAGAGCTGGTAGTCGCCGAGGAATTGGAGCTTGGCGGGGATCAGGTAGAGGAGTGCGGCGCCGACTAGGGGTCCGCTGATGGTGCCCATGCCGCCGAGGACGACTGCGGCGAGGAGGAATGCCGAGTTCGGTGGTACGACGTGGGCGAATTGGTATTGCTCGGGTGTCACCGTGTAGGTGACGTGGGCCTGGACGGTGCCGGCGAGGCCGGCGAGTGCGGCGCCGAGGGCGAAGGCGATGAGTTTGACCCGGAAGCCGTTGATGCCCATGGCGAGTGCGGCGGTTTCGTCTTCGCGGATGGCGATCCAGGCGCGGCCGATGCGGGAGTCGCCGCTGCGTCGGAAGACGATGACGACGATGAGGGTGATGAGGAGCATCAGCAGGAAGTAGTTGGCGAAGCGGGCGATGGTGAACCCGGCGATGTTGTGTTCTTCGCCGAAGTCGAAGCCGAAGATGTTGAGGTTCGGGATCGACGAGATGCCGTTGGAGCCGTTGGTGATGTCCGGGCCCGAGGTGCCGTCGGCGTTGAGGACGGCGATGCGGAAGATCTCACCGAAGCCGAGGGTGACGATGGCGAGGTAGTCGCCGCGCAGACGCAGGGTGGGGGCGCCGATGAGGACGCCGAAGACCATGGCGACTGCTGCGCCGAGGAGGGCGGAGGCCCAGAACGGCAGGTGGATGTCGAAGGGCGAGGAGGGTGAGCCGGAGACCATGGCCCCGGTGTAGGCGCCGACGCCGAGGAAGGCGACGTATCCGAGGTCGAGGAGTCCGGCCATGCCGACGACGATGTTCAGGCCGAGGGCGACGGTCGCGAAGATCAGGATGTAGACACCGATGGTCGCGTACTGGTCGTCGGACTGGGTGAAGGGGAAGGCCGCGGCGGCGACGAATGCGCCGATCATCGTCACGTTGCGGTGCTTGGACGTGATCGCGGAGATCCTGGCGACGAGTCCTGCTTTGGTGACGGCGGCGAAGCCGAAGCCGACGGTGATGAGGAAGCCGACGAAGAGTTCGTCGTATTCGGTGCCGATGCCGTAGGTGAAGACGGTCAGGCCGAGGGCGAGCGCCGCGACGATGATGAGGATTTCGGCGTACGCGGGGAGCTTGCGGGCGGGGGTTACGTCGCTGGAGGCGAAGGCCGCTTTGAAGACCGTCAGCTTGTTGCGGGTGTTGTGGCGGAACTGCTCCCAGTCGGTGTCATCGGGGTCGGCCGGTTCGGTTACGGGCCGTTCGAAGGGCAGGGAGAGGGCGCCGAGGAGGGTCGCGAGGGTGACGATGGCGACGACCCAGCCGCCGGGTTCGAGGTTGGCGAGGCCGCCGAGGTTGACGCTGATCGCGATGATCGTGAACCAGGCGGTTGCGAAGGCGGCGAGTGCGGCCAGCTTGATGGCGCTGTCGGCTGAGCCGGGGGTGAGCCAGCGCAGGCCCTTCACCCCGTAGGAGGCGAGGCCGAAGAGCGTGGTGAGGGCGCCGGCGATGAGGACGAGGACCTGTAGGCCGCCGGGGTAGCCGTAGACGGTGAGGTCGCCGGGGAATTGGGCGGTCCAGGTCCAGGCGAGGAAGGTGGAGATGACGGTGAGGATGCCGCCGCCGGTGGCGAGGGCGCGGCCGAGGTTTTCAGGGATGCCGATGAGGCCGCTGGGCTTGCCGTCGGCCGGGGTGCTCGGCGTCTGGGGGGCAGTGGTCTGTGTGGTCATCGGTGTCACGCCCTGTCTGCCACGCGCTCACCCATCAGGCCTTGTGGCCTGAAGAGGAGGACGAGGATGAGGAGTACGAAGGCCCAGACGTTGGCCCAGGACTGGCCGCCGAGCTGCGACATGCCGGGGACGTCGGCGATGTAGGCGGTGGCCATGGTTTCGGCGAGGCCGAGTACCACTCCGCCGATCATGGCTCCGTAGATGTTGCCGATGCCGCCGAGGACGGCGGCGGTGAATGCCTTGAGGCCGAGGATGAAGCCCATGCGGAAGTCGATCTGGCCGTATTTGAGGCCGTAGGCGACGCCTCCGACGGCGGCGAACGCGGCGCCGAGGGCGAACGCGACGACGATGATGCGGTCGGTGTTGATGCCCATGAGCTTGGCGGTGTCGGGGTCTTGGGCGGTTGCCTGCATGCCGCGTCCGGTGCGGGTTTTCATGACGAAGTAGGCGAGGATCGCCATGCTGATGGGGGCGGCGAGCAGGAGGAAGACGTCGCCGGTCTGGATGGTGACGCTGCCGATGTCGAAGGGGCCGCCGTCGATCTGGGGGAACTTGATCGCGGAGCGGGCGTCGGGGTACCAGGCCCACACTGCTTGCTGGAGGGCGAGTGAGAGGCCGATGGCGGTGATGAGGGGGGCGAGGCGTGGTGCGCCTCGCAGGGGGCGGTAGGCGAACCTTTCCGCGCCGACGGCGACTGTGACGGCGACGAGGATGGCGCCGGCGAGCATGAGCGGCAGGGCGATCCACATGGTTGTGCCGTCGGGCAGGATGTACAGGGAGACCGTGAGAGCGCCGAAGGCTCCGGTCATGAAGATCTCGCCGTGGGCGAAGTTGATGAGCTGGACGATGCCGTAGACCATCGTGTAGCCGATGGCAACCAGCCCGTACATGGATCCCAGTAGCAGGCCGTTGACCAGCTGCTGCGGCAGTTCGTTCACCGCATGTCCTCCGAGACTTTCGGATTTGTCGAGGGAAGTGACCGGTTTGTCGAGGGTTGTGACCGGATGCGAGTCCGCGCGGGGCGCCAGTGGTGCGGCGCCCCGCGCGGCTCGTGAGTGGTGCGGGTGTGGATCAGCCTTCGTACGTGCCGGACTTCACGGGGCTCCAGTCGGCGCCCTCGACCGAGTAGACGGTGAGCTGCTTGTTGGTGGCGTCACCGTATTCGTCGAAGGCGACCTTGCCGGTCACACCGTCGAAGGTCACGCCCTGCATGGCTTCCATGACCTTCTCGCGGGCGTCGTCGGGGAGTTCGCCGTCGTTGTCCTCGACGACCTTCTTCACGGCCTGGATTATCGCCCAGGCGGAGTCGTAGGAGTAGCCGCCGTACGCCTCGTAGGCCTCCTTGTATCCGGCGGCCTTGTAGTTGGCGACGAACTCCTTGGCGGAGGGGAGTTCCTCGACGGGTGCGCCGACGGAGGTGGCGAGGTCGCCGGTGCCGCTGGCGCCGGCCAGCTTGATGAAGTCGGCGCTGTAGATGCCGTCGCCGCCGACGAGGGGGATCTTGGCGCCTGCGGCCTTGATCTGCTTGCTGAGGGGGCCGGCCTGCGGGTACTCGCCGCCGTAGTAGACGACGTCGGCGCCGGAGTTCTTCACCTTGGTGGCGACCGCGGAGAAGTCCTTGGTGTCGGGGTCGATGTGCTCGGTGCCGACGATCTTGCCGCCGAGCTTCTTGTACTCGTCGGTGAAGGTGGCGGCGAGGCCGGCGCCGTAGGTCTTCTTGTCGTCGATGACGAAGGCCTTGGTCTTCTTGGCGTCGTTGTAGACGTACTGCGCGGCGAACGGGCCCTGGATGGCGTCGGTGGTCGCGGTGCGGAAGTACGACTTGTACGGGCGGGCCTTCTTGCCGCCGTTCCAGTCCTGGCCCTGGGTCAGGGCCGGGTTGGTGTTGGCGGGGGAGACCTGGACGAGCTTGGCGTCGTCGAAGACCTTCTGCATGGATTCCGCGACGGAGGAGTTCAGCGGGCCGACGGCGCCGAGGACGTCCTTGTTGGCCACGAACTTGGTGGCGTTCTGCTGGCCCGAGGAGGGCTGCGCCTGGTCGTCGAGGGATTCGACCTTGAAGGTTACGCCGTCGACGACCTTGTCCTTGTTGGCCTGCTTGGCGGCGAGGTCAACGGAGTTCTTGATGCCGAGGCCGAGCGCGGACAGGTCGCCGGTCAGTGGGGCGTCGACACCGATGACCACGGTGGTGCCACCGCCGCCGGAGTCCGAGCCGCCGTCCTCGTCGCGCGAGCCGCAGGCGGTGAGTGTGAGTGCTCCCGCCGCCAGCGCGGCGGTGATGGCGATGAGCGAACGTTGACGCACGATCAGTCCTTTCCCTGGCACCGGCCCTTCCCCGTAGAAGCGGCCGAGTCGAGCGCTGGACCGAAGTTGGTTCGAATCCGATGGCGCGGTGACTGGGCGTGACTCTAAGCGTGTGTGGGGAACATGGAGGAGGGTCTGGCCAATGCTGTGACGCTCTTGTTATGACACGAGGTAATGCAGAGCGGTACTCAGTGGGCGGAAGGGTGGAATTACAGCCGATTCGCCCGGTCCGCATAGTGAGAACATGCAGGACTCGCCGGGTGTTGTCAGGAGTGTTCTACTGTTTTGGTGATGACGCGGAGTTGTTGCGGCAGGCGACTTGAACGGCTTCCGAAAGGTCGTGTGCATAGCGCTCACCAAGGATGAAACTGTGCACTTGTATTGCGCGTGTATTACGCAGAGTTACGTCCAGGAAAGGTAGTCCGGCGTTCCTTGGCACTTCCGCGCATTCAGTCACATGCATGGTGATGTTGATCTTGTGAGGAAAGCCGGTCCGCGTCCGGAAAGGGAGGCGGGGCACCGAGGTCAGCGAAAGGCCGGAGTAGGGCTGGGTTATCCGCATGACGGTGATCGGTGGGCCGGACCGAACGGTCAACTCCACGCCCAGGCTGAAGCTTTGGAGCGGAGCATCCCCAGGTGTGGTCTCTTTGTCCAGGTATGTCATGCCGACCACTTGGGAGGGGTACGGCGGCGGGTCCGGCGGGGCTTCCTGAGGCCGGGTCGCATAGAGGTAGCCGCCGCCCGCGAGAAGGATGACGGCCGCGGTGACCGGCAGGACGGTACGGCGGTGACGGGCGTACAGCTGCGCGAGGCGCCCGCGCGGCGGCTCGGACAGGGGAGGGGTGCCCGGGCCCGGTTCCAGGGTGTCCCGCGCGCGTGTGCCTTCGCCCGGCTCGACGGGACCGACGCCGCTCACTGCCACGGACCCCCGCTCGGAGATCCGTCGCGGTACAAGTCCTCGCAGCCCTTGCGTGCTCCACGGTCGATCAGCCGGTCCGCCGCCGGCGCACCCTTGCGCTTCTTCTCGGCCCGGGCGGCGTCCACGACCTTCATCAGGATCTCGTACTGCCCGTTGGACAGGCCCATCGACTGGTAGTCCCCGTAGGTGCCGTCGTCCAGCACCTCTCGCGACCAGTACGTGACGATCCGCGTGCACAGGTTCTCGGGAGGCGTGGCCGACGGCGACGGCGAGCTCGAGCCGGTCCGCGCGGCGTCCCGCGTGCCCGTGCCGTCCTTCGAGCCGGACTCTGCGCACCCGGCGAGCAGGCCGCCGGTCAACAGCACCAGTCCGAGCCCGAATCCGAGCGCTGCCCCCGGCCAGGGGGCTTCTCCCGTTTTCATGCTTTGACGCTAAGCCGCCGGGTGCCGGGGAGCAACGACGCTGTGGACAACCTCGGGGCTGTGGACAACGCCGGTACCTGCCACGGTGGTTCGGGGCCGGCAGACCCGGTCCTCGAAGGGATGCGGGTTGTCGAAGGGGTGCGGGTCAGCTCGCGGCACGTATGCGTTCTCCGTCGCTCGGGTTCACATCGCGCAGCAGACAGGTGAGCCGCGCGGTGCAGACCCGCTTGCCGTCCTCGTCGCTGATCACGATCTCGTACGTCGCCGTGGTGCGGCCCCGGTGGAGGGGGGTGGCGACGCCGGTGACGAGGCCGGAGCGTGCTCCCCGGTGGTGCGTGCAGTTGAGGTCGACGCCGACGGCGATCTTGGAGGTGCCGGCGTGGAGCATGGAACCGACGGAGCCGAGGGTTTCGGCGAGGACCGCGGAGGCGCCGCCGTGGAGGAGTCCGTACGGCTGGGTGTTGCCCTCGACCGGCATCGTGCCCACGACGCGCTCCGCGGAGGCCTCGGTGATCTGAACGCCCATGCGCGTGCCCAGGTGCCCGGCGGAGAACATGGCGACGACGTCGACGCCGAGGGCCGTGTACTCGTCGATGACCTCTTGCGGGAACTTCACGTGCTGGTGCTCACCCATGGGGTCCGGCTCCTTCGTCGTCGATCACACTCGCTAAGCGAACGCTCAGTTGGCTGCCGATTGTTCCAGACGTACGACGACGGACTTGCTGGCGGGTGTGTTACTGGTGTCGGCGGTGGCGTCCAGGGGGACCAGGACGTTGGTCTCGGGGTAGTACGCGGCCGCGCAGCCCCGGGCCGTCGGATAGTGCACGACGCGGAAGCCGGGTGCGCGGCGCTCCACACCGTCCTTCCACTCGCTGACGAGGTCGGTGTACGAGCCGTCGGCGAGACCCAGTTCGCGGGCGTCCTCGGGGTTCACGAGCACCACCCGGCGGCCGTTCTTGATGCCCCGGTAGCGGTCGTCAAGGCCGTAGATCGTGGTGTTGTACTGGTCGTGCGAGCGCAGCGTCTGCAGCAGGAGACGGCCCTCGGGGAGCTTCGGGTACTCCACGGGCGCGGCTGTGAAGTTGGCCTTGCCGGTGGCCGTGGGGAAGCGGCGCTCGTCGCGCGGGGCATGGGGGAGGGCGAAGCCGCCGGGCTCGGCGACGCGCGCGTTGAAGTCCTCGAAACCGGGGACCACGCGCGCGATGCGGTCGCGGATCGTCGCGTAGTCCTTCTCGAACTCCTCCCAGGGGGTCTTGCTGTCGGTGCCGAGGACGCGGCGCGCGAGGCGGCACACGATGGCCGGTTCGGACAGCAGGTGCTCACCGGCGGGCTCCAGGCGGCCGCGTGAGGCGTGCACCATGCCCATGGAGTCCTCGACGGTCACGACCTGCTCGCCACTGCCCTGCAGATCACGCTCGGTGCGGCCGAGCGTGGGCAGGATCAGGGCACGCGCGCCCGTGACGGCGTGCGAGCGGTTGAGCTTCGTGGAGACGTGCACCGTGAGCCGGGCGCGGCGCATGGCCGCCTCGGTGACCTCGGTGTCGGGGGAGGCCGACACGAAGTTGCCACCCATCGCGAAGAAGACCTTCGCCTTGTCGTCACGCATGGCACGGATGGCCCGTACGACGTCGTAGCCGTGCTCGCGCGGCGGCGCGAAGCCGAACTCCTTCTCCAGGGCGTCCAGGAAGGCCGGCGCGGGCCGCTCGAAGATGCCCATCGTGCGGTCGCCCTGCACGTTCGAGTGGCCGCGCACCGGGCACACACCCGCGCCCGGGCGGCCGATGTTGCCACGCAGCAGAAGGAAGTTGACGATCTCGCGAATGGTCGGCACGGCGTGCTTGTGCTGAGTCAGGCCCATCGCCCAGCAGACGATGGTGCGCTTGGAAGCGAGGACCATGCGCAAGGCTTCTTCGACCTTTGCCCGCTCCAGGCCGGTCGCGGTGAGCGTGTCGTCCCAGTCGGCGGCGCGGGCGGCGGCCGCGAACTCCTCGTAGCCATGGGTGTGTTCGCGTACGAACTCCTCGTCGACCGCGCCTTCCGTCTCGAGGACCAGCTTGTTCAGAAGGCGGAAGAGGGCCTGGTCGCCGCCGATGCGGATCTGCAGGAACAGATCGGTGAGGGCGGCGCCCTTGAGCATGCCCTGGGGGGTCTGCGGGTTCTTGAAGCGCTCCATGCCCGCTTCGGGCAGCGGGTTCACGGTGATGATCCGCGCGCCGTTCGCCTTCGCCTTCTCCAGGGCGGAGAGCATCCTCGGATGGTTCGTGCCCGGGTTCTGTCCGGCGACGATGATCAGGTCCGACTTGTAGAGGTCTTCGAGGAGGACGCTGCCCTTGCCGACGCCGATCGTCTCGCTGAGCGCGGAGCCCGACGACTCGTGGCACATGTTGGAGCAGTCCGGCAGATTGTTCGTGCCGAACTCGCGGGCGAACAGCTGGTACAGGAACGCTGCTTCGTTACTGGTGCGCCCAGAGGTGTAGAAGAGGGCCTCGTCGGGGGAGCCGAGGGCGGTGAGCTCCTCGGCGATGATGTCGAAGGCGCGCTCCCAGGACACCGGCTCGTAGTGGTCGGCGCCCTCCGCCAGAAACACGGGGTGCGTGAGGCGGCCCTGCTGGCCCAGCCAGTAGCCGCTGCGGGTCGCGAGGTCCTCCACCGAGTGCGCGGCGAAGAAGTCGGGCGTGACCCGGCGCAGCGTCGCCTCCTCCGCGACCGCCTTCGCTCCGTTCTCACAGAACTCCGCCTTGTGCCGGTGCTCCGGCTCGGGCCAGGCGCAGCCGGGGCAGTCGAAACCGTCCTTCTGGTTGACGCGCAGGAGGGTCAGCGCGGTGCGCTTGACGCCCATCTGCTGCTGCGCCATGCGTAGGCTGTGTCCGATCGCCGGGACCCCCGCCGCCGCGTGCTTCGGCTCGGCGACCTGGGGCGCGTCCTGAACGGGATCTGCCTTGGGCGGTTTCGTTGCCATGGTCGCTCACCTTTCCCGCCGCGCCCGCGCTGCCCGGCCGGCGCGGTCCTTGAACGTACTGTTCGCCATGTGCGGAGTCGTTTGCTCCGATCCTCGCATGTGTGACCGACAGCCGTGGATCAGCGGGAGCCTTCCGATGGCGCATCCTTGTCCCACTCCATGACCACTCGGAAGGCGCTCTTCGCGGTGCCTTTGCCGAGGACCGCGACCAGGCCGCCCGCGTCGAAGCCGATCTCGCACTCGAACTCCACGGTGAAGCGGGTGGGCGCGGACTGCTTGAGCGCGGCGCCGATGCGCTCGGTGAAACCGCCGACCGCGGCGGTGACCTGCTCGATGCTGGGCAGGCGCCCGGCGATCTCCTGCTCGTCGTCGCCCCCGTCGCCGGTCGGCGTGGTCCTCTCGGCCCTGACCAGCAGTCGGCTGCCGTCCGGCAGATATACCGGAATCATCTCATCCGTCATGATTTTCCCCCAACTTCCACTGTGGATACGGATGTTAGGTGCAGATAAGAGTGCTGAGGGTCACAATCGGCGTGTGACACGGTCTGCACTGGTCGACGCGTTGCCCGACGCCGTTCTCGCGCTCACCGGAGCGGACGGCGCGGAGGGTACCGGTTTCTTCGTGGCGCCCGGTCTGGTGCTCACCTGCGCCCATGTGATCGGTTCCGCCGATGCGCAGGTCGCCGCGTGCTGGCGCGGCCAGGACCTCACCCTGGGGGTGGTGGCGGAGTGGTTCCTGCCGCCGGGGCCGGCCGGCTCGGGCCCGGACCTGGCATTGCTGCGCGCCCCCGAAGGCCTCGACCATCCGGTGGTGTGTCTGGCCGAAGCGATGGAACCAGGGGACGAGTTGTGGGCGTACGGGCATCCGCAGGGGCGCTACCGGACAGGCGACTCGGTCTCGTTCACGGCCCAGGGCCCGTCCCGTCGTATACGTGCCGGCGGGGGTTCGCTGGCCCTGCACCATGCGACCCACGGGCGGGCCACCCCGGGTTTCAGCGGCGCCCCGGTCATCAACTGGCGTACGGGCTCGGTGTGCGGGGTACTGCGGTTCGCGCACTCGCTGGAGCGCGGAGTACCGGGCGCGCGGCTCGTCCCGGTGGCCGAGTTGCTCGCCGCGTACCCCTTCCTGGACCTGCCCGAGAAGGTCACCCGGCCCCGTCGCGACTGGCTGGGGCTCCTTGACGACGGCCAGCTGCGCGCGGGTGGATGGCGGTTCGCGGGGCCGGCGCTGCGGGCGTATCTGCGGGCCGTGCGGGATGCGGCGGACGAGCACCCCTACGCGATCCGGGTCCCTGGCGAGGCGACGCCGCCGCTCGCCGACGTCTACGTCAGCCAGCACGTCTCACCGCACGGGCCGGCCGGACCTCATGCCGAACTGGGCGATGTGCCCTGGCTGCCGGCGGAGTCCCTGCTGGAGGGCCACCCGAGCGTCGTACTCGTCGGCGGTCCCGGCGCGGGCAAGTCCAGCCTGGGACGGCGGCTGACCGCGAAATTCGCCGACGCCTGGCTGGCCGGGGCGGAGCCCGACGCGGTGCCGGTGCGGGTACAGGCCGCCGCTCTCACGGACGGCGGACCCCTCTCCGAGCTGCTGCGCACCGCTGTGGAACGGGACCCTGCCGTACGTCTCAAAGCGCCGCTGTCCGACGACTTCTTCACGATGCCGCCGATGCCGGGTGTGACGTGGCTGGTGCTGGTCGACGGAGTGGACGAGGTGCTCGACTCCGATGAGCGGCAGCGCGTGCTGCGCACCGTCGCGTCGCTGTGGCCGGACCCGGACTTCCGATTCCTCGTGACCACGCGTCCGCTTCCGCACGACGAACTCAAGCCGTTGCTGCACCGGGACGCCCCGGTCTTCCGCATGCAGCCCTTCGGCCTCAACGTACTGCACGACTTCGCGAGCCAGTGGCTGCGCACTCTTCGGCGTCCGGATCCGGACGTCCTCGCCGAGCGCTTCGTACAGGCGACGGAGCGGAGCCACGTGCTGCATCTGGCCGGGATCCCGCTGCTCGCGACCATGCTCGTGGTGATCTTCGCGGAGAATCCACTCAGCCCCCTGCCCCGGGGACGGATCGAACTGTACGAGCAGTTCACCGACCGGCTCCTGGAGAAGATGCACCGGCGTCCCACGCTGGCCCTGGAAGGGCTCAGAGCTCGAGTCGACGGCTATCCGGATGGCCCAGAAGCCGTGAACGAGCTGGTCAAGCGGGTACGGGCGCTGCTGGAGGCGGTGGCGTCGCACTGGCAGTCCGGCGGCCGTGAGGCATCGGCGGTGGACCTGGCCGTCCGGGAGAGCGCCGCGCTGCGGCCCGGGCATCTGCCCGAGAACGAGTGGCGGGGGGTGCTGCGAGAACTTCTGCAGCGTACGGGGCTGATGTTCGGGGAGGGTGACGACCTGGTCTTTCTGCACCAGACCGTGCAGGAGTTCCTGGCGGCACGAGTGACGGCGCGCACCACCGACCCCGCGACGGACAGTGGCCGATCGCTCCTGTTTCCCGGCGTGGACGAAGGCTGGGAGGTCGGCGACTTCCCTGAGGAGAACGCCTACCTGGAATTCGTCTTCGGGCTGTGGTCGAAGCTGGGAAAGGACTCCGGAGAGCTGGTCCTGAGTCTGTTCGAGCTTCCCGAGTGGCGTCGGGGTGGCATGAGCCGCAAGGAACAGAAAGAGTCCCCGCCGGGCAAGGGGACCGGCTTGGCGGCACGTCTGTTGCACGACAGGGGGACGATGCCCGCCCGGGTGGTGCCCCCGGTTGTCGCCAGGCTCCGCGTCGCCGCGCTGGAACACGGTTGCGCCTGGGCCGCCGGCGCCATCGCCTATGTGGATCGCTCCGCTGGTATCGCGCTGCTGGAGGGCATGGTGGTGGCTCCCCGTCTCGCGGTGCACCAGCGGCTGGCCGCGTCCTGGGAACTGGCCGCCTGGGACAAGGACCGGGCGGTCGCGCTCCTGAAGGACGTCGTTGCACGGGGGATGCCCTTCAAGGGGAGGGATACGTACTGGCGTGAGGTGCGCGGCAACTCCACCTACACCACCTCGCTGAGCGTCGGTCCTCAAGTCGTCGTCAGCGCCCGCATCGAGGCGGCCCGGACGCTGGGGTTGCTGGACCATGAGCTGGGAGAAGAGTCCCTCACCGTCCTGGCGTCGGACGATTCCCTGTCACTCGGTGACCGCCTCAGGGCGGCCGAGGCCTTCGCGGAACTGACGCCAGGACTCCGGACCCTCCCGTTCCCGCCCCTCGTCGCGGGAAGAGACCCCGCCGATGTCCGGAGCCCGGAAACCGTCCTGGAGGCCGCGAAGGCCGACAGGAAACGAAATCCCGCCAAGCTGCTGACCGAGTGGGCCCGTGACGAGACGCGGTTCGGCGGCGAGCGGGTGGCCGCCGCACGGGCTCTGGTGCTGCACGACGCCAAACCGGGCAAGGCGGTACTGGAAGAACTGATCCACGCACACGGACTGCACTGGGACTCCGACGTGACGCTGGCCGCCGAACACCTGCTGGCTCTGCACCGCGGGCGCGCCGAGCGGGCCCTTGCCAAGCGGATCACCGAGTCGACATTCGCTGTGGGCTCGGTGGTCGTCGACATGCTGGCGGCACTGGACCGAAAGGCGGCTGCGAAAGCACTCAGGCAGAGGATCGACCGCAACCACTCGTTCACGACGGTCGACGACGCGTTCATGTTGGCTCGGATCGATCGCGCAGCCGGGGAGAAAGCACTTGTCGCCCTGCTTCGTAATGACTTCTTCTCCACGAATCGATGGGATGCCGCCCGTGCCCTGGCCCGCATCAACCCTGAACGCGCCGTCAGGGAACTCAAGTCGGTGATCGGGGACAAGAGTGACCGGCGGATCAACGACTGGGAGCAGCTGACCGCACAGGGAGTCCTGCGGGAGATCGAGGCCGCGCGGCACATGCCGCGTGCGATCGAGACGGCCCGCGCTCCGGCCGACTGACCCGCGGTGGGGCTGACTGTCAGTGGCTCG
Source organism: Streptomyces scabichelini (assembly GCF_011045015.1). GTDB lineage: Bacteria > Actinomycetota > Actinomycetes > Streptomycetales > Streptomycetaceae > Streptomyces > Streptomyces scabichelini. The sequence continues at coordinate 21,097 of NZ_JAAKZY010000143.1, forward strand.
TGGCAGGATCGGGGTCGTGGCAGAAACAGCATCGAAGAAGACCGAGAAGACCTCCGGCGGCGGACGCCCGCGACTGATGCTCATGGACGGGCACTCGCTGGCGTACCGAGCGTTCTTCGCGCTGCCCGCGGAGAACTTCACGACGGCGACGGGACAGCCGACGAACGCGATCTACGGCTTCGCGTCGATGCTGGCCAACACCTTGCGCGACGAGGAGCCCACGCACTTCGCGGTGGCGTTCGACGTCTCCCGCAAGACCTGGCGCTCCGAGGAGTTCACGGAGTACAAGGCGAACCGTTCCAAGACCCCGGACGAGTTCAAGGGCCAGGTCGAGCTGATCTGCGAGCTGCTCGACGCCATGCACGCCGAGCGGTTCGCGATCGACGGCTTCGAGGCGGACGACGTCATCGCCACCCTCGCCACCCAGGCCGAGGCCGAGGGCTTCGAGGTGCTGATCGTCACCGGCGACCGCGACTCCTTCCAGCTGGTCAGCGAGCACACGACCGTGCTGTATCCGACGAAGGGCGTCTCCGAGCTGACCCGGTTCACACCGGAGAAGGTCCTCGAGAAGTACGGGCTGACACCGGCCCAGTACCCGGACTTCGCGGCCCTGCGCGGCGACCCCTCCGACAACCTGCCGGGCATCCCGGGCGTCGGCGAGAAGACCGCCGCGAAGTGGATCAACCAGTTCGGGTCGTTCGCGGAGCTGGTCGAGCGCGTCGAGGAGGTCAAGGGCAAAGCGGGACAGAACCTCCGCGACCACCTGGAAGCCGTCAAGCTGAACCGCCGGCTGACCGAGCTGGAGCGGCACATGGAGCTGCCCAGGACGGTCGTCGACCTGGAGCGCGCCGCGTACGACCGCAAGGCCGTCGCGATGGTCCTCGACACCCTGGAGATCCGTAACCCCTCGCTGCGCGAGCGGCTGCTGGCCGTCGACCCCGGAGCCGACGAGACCGACTCCGGGCCGGAGATCGCCGAGGGCGTGGCGCTGGACGGTGCGGTGCTCGGCGCGGGGGAGCTGAAGCCATGGCTCGCCGAGCACGGCAAGGCGGTCCTCGGCGTCGCCACGGTCGACACCTGGTCGCTCGGCACGGGCGCGGTGGCCGAGGTCGCGCTCGCCGCGGCAGCAGGAGCGGCCGCGTGGTTCGACCCGTCGCAGCTCGACGAGGCCGACGAGAACGCGTTCGCGCAGTGGCTCGCCGACCCGAACAAGCCCAAGGTGCTGCACAACGCCAAGGGCGCCATGCGGGTCTTCGCCGAGCACGGCTGGAGCATCGAAGGCGTCTCCATGGACACCGCGCTCGCCGCCTACCTGGTCAAGCCCGGCCGCCGCTCCTTCGACCTCGACGCACTGTCCCTGGAGTACCTCCACCGGGAGCTGGCGCCCGCCGCCGCGGCCGACGGGCAGCTCGCCTTCGGCGCCGACGAGGGCGCCGAGGCCGAGGCGCTGATGGTGCAGGCCCGCGCCGTCCTCGACCTGGGCGAAGCCTTCGGGGACCGGCTGAAGGAGGTCGGCGCGGCCGATCTGCTGGGCGACATGGAACTGCCGACCTCGGCGCTGCTCGCCCGCATGGAGCGGCACGGCATCGCCGCGGACCGGGCGCACCTCGAAGCCATGGAGCAGATGTTCGCGGGCGCCGTGCAGCAGGCCATAAAGGAAGCGCACGCGGCGGCCGGACACGAGTTCAACCTGGGCTCGCCCAAGCAGCTCCAGGAAGTCCTCTTCGGCGAACTGAGCCTGCCCAAGACGAAGAAGACGAAGACGGGCTACACGACGGATGCGGACGCCCTCGCCTGGCTGGCCACCCAGACCGACAACGAACTGCCGGTCATCATGCTCCGCCACCGCGAGCAGGCCAAGCTGCGCGTGACCGTCGAAGGCCTGATCAAGTCGATCGCCGCGGACGGCCGCATCCACACCACCTTCAACCAGACGGTCGCCGCCACCGGCCGCCTGTCCTCCACGGACCCGAACCTCCAGAACATCCCGGTCCGCACGGACGAGGGCCGAGCGATCCGCCGCGGCTTCGTGGTCGGCGAAGGCTTCGAGTCCCTCATGACCGCGGACTACAGCCAGATCGAGCTGCGCGTGATGGCCCACCTGTCCGAGGACGCGGGCCTCATCGAGGCGTTCACCTCGGGCGAGGACCTGCACACGACGGCGGCCTCGCAGGTGTTCGCGGTCGAGCCCGCCGCGGTGGACGCGGAGATGCGGCGCAAGATCAAGGCGATGTCCTACGGCCTGGCGTACGGTCTGTCGGCCTTCGGCCTCTCTCAGCAGCTGAACATCGACGCGGGCGAGGCACGTGCCCTGATGGACGCCTACTTCGAGCGGTTCGGCGGCGTCCGGGACTATCTGCGCCGGGCCGTCGACGAGGCGCGGGCGACGGGCTACACGGCGACGCTCTTCGGGCGCCGCCGCTACCTCCCGGACCTCAACAGCGACAACCGTCAGCGCCGCGAGGCGGCCGAGCGCATGGCCCTCAACGCGCCCATCCAGGGCACGGCCGCCGACATCGTCAAGATCGCCATGCTGAACGTCGACCGGGCGCTGACCGAAGCGAACCTCAAGTCCCGCATGCTCCTCCAGGTCCACGACGAAATCGTCCTCGAAATCGCCCCCGGCGAACGGGAACCGACCGAGGAGCTCGTCCGCCGCGAAATGGCCAACGCGGTGCACCTGCGAGCTCCGCTCGACGTGTCTGTCGGCTCGGGCCACGACTGGGAGTCGGCAGCGCACTAGCCTCCGGCGGGCTGAGCAGACCAGGCAGCCCCGCGCCCCGTCAGGGGCGCGGGGCTGTGCCCGATGTGCGGCTCCGCCGCAATGGGGGTGCCCCTGTTCATGGGGAGAAGCCGAGAACTTGCGGGAGCGACCAGCCACGACGGACCCGCAGTTGCCGCACAGGTCGTACCGCACTTCCCGCGGAGCGCGACGCCCCTGCCACTGCCCCATGTCCTTGACCTCGCCGCCCGCCTGCACGCGGTGCTGCGGCGGGCGGAGGAGCTTCAGCGAGATCCGCAGTGACCAGCGAGGACCGTGGCATCGGCCAGGAGGCCACCCCGGAGAGGCGAGATCAGCGAGAAGCCGGACGGCTTGGCTCCGTACGATCCGCTGCCGGGCCGGGACGAACGGGTGCCGGACGCCACACCCTGACCCCGACGCCGTACACGAGCAGACCGACGGCCAGCCCGGCCCCCGCCCCGAAGCACACGGTGGGAATCAGTTCCCAGGGCTCGGCGCGCGATCCCCAGTACTCCCACCACCGAGCCGCCCGCTGCACCGCGGCCACCACCGCGCAGCCACCGATCACCAGCCCGGCCAGCCACCGGTCCCGTACGGACAGAACCGGCACCCCCACCGGCTCCGCGGCCGGCAGTCGCCGCAGAGCGACCACTACGAAGACCACGATCACCACAGCCAGAACGGCCGAACCCCCGTACTGCAGGTACCAGTACAGCGGCGAGCCCGCGATCTCCCGGCCCAGCACGGGGAAGACCCGCATCCCCCACCGGTCGAGATGCGTGAACGCGTCCAACAAGACATGCGTCAGCGCCCCGAGCACCGCGGACACGTACCACCACAGCGCGAGCACCGGCCGGAACGGCGCACGTGGCGCACCACAGCGCAGAAGAGATCCCGTACGCCCCCGCCAACTCGGCGGCAGCAGCGCCACCAGCGGTTCGCGCAGTACCAGCCAGACGCCCACGAGCGCCCATGCGATGAGGACGTCGATCGTGAAAACCCCGGTGAAGGAGTGCGTGAACTCGCCGAATTCCATGGCCTCCGGCAGCGCACTCGCCGCGTAATAGGTCATGTCGGGCGCGAACGAACCGGCCACGAGCACCGCCGGGACCAGCGGACCACGACCGCTTCCGTCAACGCGTACGGCGGGCAGAACAGCCGCGGCATGGCTGAGAGTGAACGGCAACTGGGCTCCCCGCTGACGACGTTGACCGAACCTGACGGTCCTTGAACGCTTCCTTGATCGATGACGCCCAGTATGCGGGACGGGCACTGCATGGTCCGGGCGCACGCGGGCAGGAGAAACGGATCTGGCCAACCGGTGAATTTCGGGCACGAACAGGTGTATGCGCGGCGGAAGTTGTCGTAGGGTCACGTGGGTCGCCGCGCTGGGGAGCGCGGGCGACTACAGGGCAGCGCGCGAAGCGCGGGCAGTCGTCGACGGGAGGGGTTCACGCAATGGCGGCGCAATTCGGCAGGAGGCTGGCCAAAGGGGCGGTGACCACCGCTGTGGCCGCGGCCGCGGTCGCGGCCCTCTCCGCGTCCCAGGCCCCGGGCGTGACCGATACCTCACAGGGTCGGCAGAACACCGGTTCGCAGCCCTCGTCCGACGCCAACCCCGAAGAGAGCGCGACCGGCAACTCGCCGTACTACACGGACCTGCCGCCGCTCAACAGCCCGACCCCGAGCCCGACGCCCGGCACAGAGAGTCCCATCGCCACGGGCGACACCGAGGCCGGCATACCCGCGACCGTCCTCGACGCCTACAAGAAGGCCGAGGCGGCGCTGCGCGAGTCCAAGCCCGGCTGCAACCTGCCCTGGGAACTCCTCGCCGCCATCGGCAAGGTGGAGTCCGGCCAGGCCCGGGGCGGCCGCGTCGACGCCGACGGCACGACGCTCACGCCGATCCTCGGCCCCGTCCTCAACGGCAACGGCTTCGCCAACATCTCCGACACCGACGGCGGTTCGTACGACGGGGACAGCAGGTACGACCGGGCTGTCGGTCCCATGCAGTTCATCCCCTCCACCTGGGCATGGGCGGGCCGGGACGGCAACGGCGACGGCACGAAGAACCCCAACAACATCTACGACGCGGCCCTCGCCGCCGGCCACTACCTCTGCCGTCTGGACCGCGACCTGTCCGTCCAGAAGGACCTGAACCGCGCGATCCTCAGCTACAACAACTCGACGCACTACCTGAACACGGTTCTTTCGTGGCTCGAGTACTACCGCAAGGGCACCCACGAGGTGCCGGACGGCACGGGCACGCTGCCCTCCGGCCGCAGCGACGACAACAACGGAACGCGCCCCAACCCGTCGCCTTCCCCTCCCGCCACGTCGAGGCCGCCGAGCTCCACCCCCACGCCTCCGGGCGACTCCACGAGCCCCACGCCGCCCGGCGACGGATCCAGCAGTCCCACGCCTCCCGGGCCCGGCAGCCCGCCCCCGTCG
>NZ_JAAKZY010000144.1 GCF_011045015.1 Streptomyces scabichelini
GCCGGCCACCCCCACCGCCGCCCCGGCCGCCGTGGACACCGCGACCGCTCCGCCCCCGGACAAGAAGGTCAAGCTCGGTTACTTCATCGAGTGGGGCGTCTACGGCCGCAACTACAACGTCAAGAACCTGGTGACATCCGGCTCCGCCGCGAAGATCACGCACATCAACTACGCCTTCGGCAACGTCGTCGACGGCAAGTGCGCGATCGGCGACTCGTGGGCCGACTACGAGATGCCGGTCAGCGCCGAGAACTCGGTGAGCGGCGAGGCCGACACCGCGGACCAGCCGCTGAAGGGCAACTTCAACCAGCTGCGCCAGCTGAAGGCCAAGTACCCGAACATCAAGATCCTCTGGTCCTTCGGCGGCTGGAGCTGGTCCGGCGGCTTCACGGAGGCGGCCAAGGACCCGGCTGCCTTCGCCAAGTCCTGCCACGACCTGGTCGAGGACCCGCGCTGGGCCGATGTCTTCGACGGTATCGACATCGACTGGGAGTACCCGGGCGCCTGCGGCCTGACCTGCGACACCAGCAGCGCCACGGCCTACAAGGACATGATGCGGGCCCTGCGCACCACCTTCGGCTCGAAGTACCTGGTCACCGCGGCCGTCACCGCCGACGCCTCCCCCGGCGGCAAGATCGAGAAGGCCGACTACGCGGGCGCGGCGCGCTACGTCAACTGGTACAACGTGATGACGTACGACTTCTTCGGCGCCTGGGCGGCGACCGGCCCGACGGCCCCGCACTCCCCGCTCACCCCGTACAGGGGCATTCCGGAGAAGGGCTTCACCAGCGCCGAGGCGATCGCCAAGTACAGGGCGATCGGCGTGGTCCCGGCCAAGCTGCTGCTCGGCATCGGTTTCTACGGCCGCGGATGGACCGGCGTCACCCAGGACACACCGGGGGGCACGGCCACCGGAGCGGCGGCGGGCACCTGGGAAGCGGGCTTCGAGGACTACAAGGTCCTCAAGAAGTCCTGCCCGGCCACCGGAACAGTCGGCGGGACGGCGTACGCGCACTGCGGCAGCGACTGGTGGTCCTACGACACCCCGGCGACGGTCCTCGGGAAGATGAGCTGGGCCAAGAAGCAGGACTTGGGCGGCGCGTTCTTCTGGGAGTTCAGCGGTGACACCGACAACGGTGAACTGGTGAGCGCGATCAACAGCGGTCTGAAGTAACCGGCTGAGGTCACCCCACACCCAGCGAGTGAATGTGGTTACGCCACATTCACTCGCTGTCCGGGCGGGGCCGCCTCCAGCCACGCGAGGAAACCGGTCAGCGCGTCCTCGCTCATCGCGAGTTCGAGCCTGGTTCCCCGGTGGAGACAGGCGAGCACGATCGCGTCGGAGAGCAGCGCCAGCTCCTCCTCGCCCTCGGGGGCGCGGCGGCCGGCCACCTCGATCGCCGAACGCTCCAGGATGCGGCGTGGGCGGGGAGCGTACGAGAAGACGCGGAACCACTCGATGCGGTCGCCGTTGTAGCGGGCGATGCCGTAACCCCAGCCTTTGCCGCTGGTGTCGCTCTTCTCCGGGGTGTTCCAGCGGAGGCTGCAGTCGAACGTGCCGCCGGAGCGCTGGATCAGTCTGCGGCGCACCCCGAAGGCGACGAGTCCGAGCGCCACCGTCACGACTACCAACCCACACACAGTCAGAGCGAGGACCATCGACACCGACCTCCTCGTCTCCTAGGTAACGGACAGGAAAAATGCACCCGCATTGCCTCAGCCGCGGCCCGGTCCGGAGAAGGCTCCGGTCCTGGCCGCGGCTGAGTCATGTCCTGTGGCGCGCTGGTTTCAGCGCGCCGCCACCGCTCGAAGTCGGACGTCCGCGCGACGCTCGGCGAACTCGTCACCCTCCGCCTTCGCGCGCTCGAGCTCCCGCTCCGCACGCTGGACATCGATCTCGTCCGCGAGCTCGGCGATCTCGGCCAGCAACGACAGCTTGTTGTCCGCGAACGAGATGAAACCGCCGTGCACCGCCGCGACGACCGTTCCACCATCACTCGTACGGATGGTCACCGGGCCCGATTCCAGCACACCGAGCAGCGGCTGGTGACCGGGCATGACGCCGATGTCGCCGGACGTGGTACGCGCGACGACCAGGGTGGCCTCGCCGGACCAGACACTTCGGTCCGCGGCGACGAGCTCGACATGCAGCTCAGCAGCCAAGGTGGGCTCCTCGGGTCACCACCCGGTTGTTGCCACCGGGTGTTGGGTCAAAGTCTAGTAGGCGTACGAAGGGAGGCGGGACGCACCCCGCGAGGGCGCGGCCCCGCCCCCCTTCATGAACACGAGGTTCAGGAGACGCCGAGCTCCTTGGCCTTGGACTTGAGGTCCTCCAGGCCACCGCACATGAAGAACGCCTGCTCCGGGAAGTGGTCGTAGTCACCGTCGCAGATCGCGTTGAACGCGGCGATCGACTCGTCCAGCGGCACGTCCGAACCGTCCAGGCCGGTGAACTGCTTGGCGGCGTGGGTGTTCTGCGACAGGAAGCGCTCCACGCGACGGGCACGGTGGACGACGAGCTTGTCCTCCTCGCCGAGCTCGTCGATACCGAGGATCGCGATGATGTCCTGGAGGTCCTTGTTCTTCTGCAGGATCGTCTTGACGCGCATGGCGCAGTCGTAGTGTTCCTGCGAGATGTAACGCGGGTCCAGGATGCGGGACGTGGAGTCCAGCGGGTCCACGGCCGGGTAGATGCCCTTCTCGGAGATCGGACGGGAGAGCACCGTCGTCGCGTCGAGGTGGGCGAAGGTGGTCGCCGGGGCCGGGTCGGTCAGGTCGTCCGCGGGGACGTAGATCGCCTGCATCGAGGTGATCGAGTGACCACGGGTCGAGGTGATGCGCTCCTGGAGCTGGCCCATCTCGTCCGCGAGGTTGGGCTGGTAACCCACCGCGGACGGCATGCGGCCGAGCAGGGTCGACACCTCGGAACCGGCCTGGGTGAAGCGGAAGATGTTGTCGATGAAGAACAGCACGTCCTGCTTCTGCACATCGCGGAAGTACTCCGCCATGGTCAGACCGGCCAGGGCCACGCGCAGCCGGGTACCCGGGGGCTCGTCCATCTGACCGAAGACCAGCGCGGTCTTGTCCAGAACGCCGGACTCCGTCATCTCGTCGATGAGGTCGTTGCCCTCACGGGTGCGCTCACCGACGCCGGCGAAGACGGAAACGCCCTCGTGCAGCTTGGCCACACGCATGATCATTTCCTGGATCAGCACGGTCTTGCCGACACCGGCACCACCGAACAGACCGATCTTTCCACCACGGACGTACGGGGTGAGAAGGTCGACGACCTTCAGGCCCGTCTCGAACATCTCGGTCTTCGACTCGAGCTGGTCGAAGGCCGGGGCCTTGCGGTGGATCGGCCAGCGCTCGCCCTCGAACTTCTCGTCGACGTTCAGCACCTCACCGAGGGTGTTGAACACCTTGCCCTTGGTGAAGTCGCCGACCGGAACGGTGATGCCCGTACCGGTGTTGGTCACCGGGGCCTGGCGGACCAGACCGTCGGTGGGCTGCATGGAGATCGTGCGGACCAGGCCGTCACCCAGGTGCTGGGCGACCTCCAGGGTCAGCACCTTCTTCTCGCCGGCCAGGGCCGGGTCGGCCACCTCGACGTGAAGGGCGTTGTAGATCTCCGGCATCGCGTCGACGGGGAACTCCACGTCGACGACCGGGCCGATCACCCGGGCGACGCGGCCCGTGGCAACGGCCGTCTCAACTGTCGTCGTCATTACCTGTCACTCCCCGCGGTCGCGTCGGCAAGGGCACTGGCGCCACCGACGATCTCGCTGATTTCCTGGGTGATTTCGGCCTGGCGGGCCGCGTTGGCAAGTCGGGAGAGCGTGTCGATCAGGTCTCCCGCGTTGTCGGTCGCCGACTTCATCGCGCGGCGCGTGGCGGCGTGCTTGGAGGCAGCCGACTGGAGCAGCGCGTTGTAGATACGGCTCTCGACGTACCGCGGCAGCAGGGCGTCGAGGACGTCCTCCGCCGACGGCTCGAAGTCGTACAGCGGAAGGATCTCGCCCTTCGTGTGCGACTCCTCCGCGACCTCCTTGAGGCTGAGCGGCAGCAGGCGGTTGTCGACCGCCGTCTGCGTCATCATCGAGACGAACTCGGTGTAGACGAGGTGGAGTTCATCCACGCCGCCGTCCGCCGTCTCCTTCTCGATGGCCTCGATCAGCGGGGCCGCGACCTTCTTGGCGTCCCCGTACGAGGGCGCGTCGGTGAAGCCGGTCCACTGCTCCGAGATCTTGCGCTCACGGAAGTTGTAGTGGGCGACACCGCGGCGGCCGACGATGTACACGTCGACCTCCTTGCCCTCGCGCTCGAGACGGTCGGTCAGCTGCTCCGCCGCCTTGATGGCGTTGGAGTTGAAGGCGCCGGCGAGGCCACGGTCGCTCGTGAGGAGCAGTACCGCGGCGCGGGTCGGGTTCTCCGCCTCCGTGGTCAGCGGGTGCTTGGTGTTCGAGCCGGTGCCGACCGCCGTGACCGCGCGCGTGAGCTCGGTCGCGTACGGCGTGGAGGCCGTCACCTTGCGCTGCGCCTTGACGACGCGCGAGGCGGCGATCATCTCCATCGCCTTCGTGATCTTCTTGGTCGCGGTGACGGATCGGATGCGACGCTTGTAGACCCGGAGCTGGGCTCCCATGAGTCAGGTCCCTTCCTTACGTCACTTGGCGGCGGCCGGAGCGTCCTCGCCGAGAAGCTTCCCGTCCGCGGTCTCGAACTGCTTCTTGAACTCCGCGACGGCGTCGCTCATGGCCGTGATCGTGTCGTCCGACATCTTGCCGCCCTCCTTGATGGAGGTCAGCAGGCCCTGCTCCTTGCGGTGCAGGTACTCCAGGAGCTCCTTCTCGAAGCGGCGGATGTCGTTGACCGGCACATCGTCCATCCGGCCGGTGGTACCGGCCCAGATGGAGACGACCTGGTCCTCGGTGGCCATCGGCTGGTACTGCGGCTGCTTGAGCAGCTCGACCATGCGCTGACCGCGCTCCAGCTGCGCCTTCGACGCGGCGTCCAGGTCGGAACCGAAGGCGGCGAACGCCTCCAGCTCGCGGAACTGGGCGAGGTCGACGCGGAGCCGGCCGGACACCTGGCGGATCGCCCTGTGCTGCGCGGAACCACCGACTCGGGAGACGGAGATACCGACGTTCAGCGCGGGACGCTGACCGGCGTTGAACAGGTCCGACTCCAGGAAGCACTGGCCGTCGGTGATGGAGATGACGTTGGTCGGGATGAACGCCGAGACGTCGTTGGCCTTCGTCTCGACGATCGGCAGACCGGTCATCGAGCCCTTGCCCATGTCGTCGGAGAGCTTCGCGCAGCGCTCCAGCAGACGGGAGTGCAGGTAGAAGACGTCACCGGGGTAGGCCTCGCGCCCCGGCGGACGGCGGAGCAGCAGGGACACGGCGCGGTAGGCGTCGGCCTGCTTCGAGAGGTCGTCGAAGACGATGAGGACGTGCTTGCCCTCGTACATCCAGTGCTGGCCGATGGCCGAACCGGTATACGGCGCAAGGTACTTGAAGCCGGCCGGGTCGGACGCCGGGGCGGCGACGATGGTCGTGTACTCCAGCGCGCCGGCCTCTTCGAGGGCACCACGCACGGAGGCGATGGTCGAGCCCTTCTGGCCGATGGCGACGTAGATGCAGCGGACCTGCTTGTTCGGGTCGCCCGTGCGCCAGTTGTCGCGCTGGTTGATGATCGTGTCGACGGCCAGGGCGGTCTTGCCGGTCTGCCGGTCACCGATGATCAGCTGACGCTGACCGCGGCCGATCGGGGTCATCGTGTCGACGGCCTTGTAGCCGGTCTCCATCGGCTCGTGCACCGACTTACGGACCATGACGCCCGGGGCCTGCAGCTCGAGCGCGCGGCGGCCGGACGTCTCGATCTCGCCGAGACCGTCGATCGGCTCGCCGAGCGGGTTGACAACGCGGCCGAGGTAGCCCTCGCCCACGGCGACCGACAGGACCTCGCCGGTACGGCTGACCGGCTGGCCCTCTTCGATGCCGTTGAACTCGCCGAGGACGACCGCACCGATCTCGCGCTCTTCCAGGTTCAGCGCGAGACCGAGAGTGCCGTCCTCGAACTTCAGCAACTCGTTCGCCATGGCCGAGGGCAGCCCCTCGACCTTGGCGATGCCGTCGCCGGCGACGGTGACCGTACCGACCTCCTCGCGCGAGGCCGCGTCCGGCTTGTACGCCTGGACAAAGTTCTCCAGCGCGTCCCGGATCTCCTCCGGCCGGATCGTGAGCTCCGCCATCTGGGTTCCCTGCTCTCCTTGTTGGGCCCGAAGTTTCACTTTGGGGGGATGTGGACTCCCCCCTGAAAGAGGTGAATCCTCTGCACGGCCCAACTCGGGCCGTAGTACTACGTATTGAGTTGCTGCCGGTCGCTAGCCCGCCATACGGCGACTGGCGTCCTCCAGCCGGTCCGCGATCGAACCGTTGATGACCTCGTCGCCGACCTGCACCCGGATCCCTCCGACGACCTCGGGGTCCACGTCGAGATTGAGGTGCATCTGGCGGCCGTAGAGCTTCGCGAGGGCGGCGCCCAGGCGCTGCTTCTGCGGGTCGCTCAGCGGGACCGCCGAGGTGACGACGGCGACCATGCGGTTTCGGCGCTCGGCGGCGAGCTTGGACAGGGACTCGAGTCCCGCTTCCAGGCTACGTCCCCGCGGCGCGGTCACAAGGCGCGTCACCAACCGCTCGGTCCCGGCCTTGGCCCGGCCGCCGAGCAGGCTGCGCAGCAGCTCCGTCTTGGCGGGGGTGCCGGCGGCGCGGTTCGTCAGGGCGGCGCGCAGCTCGGTGTTCGAAGAGACGATCCGGCCGAACCGGAAGAGCTCGTCCTCCACCTCGTCGAGCGTGCCCGACTGCTGGGCGGCGGTGAGGTCGGCCGTGTCGGCCAGCTCCTCGATCGCGTCCACCAGGTTGCGCGGCTGCGACCAGCGGGACCGAACCATGCCGGACACCAGGTCGACGGTGGTCTCGCCGACCTGACCGCCGAACAGCCGGCCGGCCAGCTCGGCCTTGGCCTCGCCGGGCTGCGCCGGGTCGGTGAGGACCCGACGCAGGCTGATCTCGCGGTCGAGCAGCGCGGTGACGGAGGCCAGCTCGTCGGCGAGCGCCAATGCGTCCACGGACGTGTTGTCCGTCAGCGCGTCGAGACGCTCACGTGCGGCAGCGGTTGCCTCGCGGCTCGCTCCGTGCGCTGTCATCGAGCCGCCTCGGCCTTCTCCTCGAGCTCGTCGAGGAAGCGGTCGATGGTACGGCTCTGCCGGGCGTGGTCCTCGAGGGACTCGCCCACGAGCTTGCCGGCCAGGTCGGTGGCGAGCTTGCCCACGTCCTGCCGCAGCGCGGACGAGGCGGCCTTGCGGTCGGCCTCGATCTGGGTGTGACCGGCAGCGATGATCTCCTCACGCTGCCGCTGGCCTTCCGCGCGCATCTCGGCGATGAGCGTGGCGCCCTGCTCCTGCGCCTCCTGGCGCAGACGCGCAGCCTCGTGCCGGGCCTCTTGGAGCTGGGCCTTGTACTGCTCCAGCACGCTCTGGGCCTCGGTCTTCATGGCGTCGGCCTCTTCGATGCCGCCTTCGATCGCCGCGCGGCGCTCTTCCAGAACCTTGTTGATGTTCGGGAGGAGCTTCTTCCAGAAGAAGAAGAACACGATGGCGAAGGCGATGGTGCCGACGAGCAGCTCGGGACCGGGAGGCACAAGCGGGTTCTGCTTTTCCTCGGCCGCCAGCTGTACCAGGTTGGCGATCACATCAGTGCCTTTCGTTGAAAGGTTTCGATCGTCAGAGCGTCGGCCTAGTAGACGAACGGCATGACGATGCCGATGAGGGCGAGCGCTTCACAGAACGCGAAACCGAGGATCTGGTTGGCACGGATCAGGCCGGCCGCCTCGGGCTGGCGGGCGAGGGCCTGGGTGCCGTTGCCGAAGATGATGCCGACGCCGACGCCGGGACCGATGGCGGCAAGGCCATAACCGACAGCACCGATGTTGCCTTCGAGGGCGGCGAGGGTCTCCATGGCAGCCATGCTGATTCTTCCTTCTCTTTCATGAACCGGCGGGGGTTGGCCACCGGACGTTCTTGGGACTTGCGGGGCGGGAGGGGCTCAGTGGTGCTCGGCGAGAGCGCCCTGGATGTACGTGCAGGCGAGGAGGACAAAGACGTACGCCTGGACGGCCTGCACGAAAAGCTCGAAACCGATCATGGCGACGGTCATCACGAAGGAGACACCGGCCGCCGGGATCAGCCAGCTGTTCAGCAGGTACCACGAGGCCACGGTGAACATGACCAGCATCAGGTGACCGGCGAACATGTTGGCGAAGAGTCGCACCGCGTGCGTGAAGGGGCGGACCAGCAGGTTCGAGAAGAACTCGATGAACATCACGAGCGGGAGGACCGGGCCCAGCGACTTGTCGTAGCCGGTGACGTTCTTGAAGAAGCCGACGAAGCCGTGGCGCTTGAACGTCAGCGAGACCCAGATGATCCAGACGATGGCGGCCAACACCATCGGGAACGCGATGATCGACGAGACCGGGAACTGGGCCAGCGGGATCACCGACCAGATGTTCATGATCCAGATGAAGAAAAACAGCGAGACCATGAAGGGGACGTACTTCTCGCCCTCCTTCTTACCAAGGGTCTCGTACACGATGCTGCGGCGGACGAAGTCGTACCCGGCCTCGCCGACCATCTGCAGCTTGCCCGGCACCACTTTCGCCTTGCCGAACGCGAGCGTGAAGAAGGTGATGACAAGGCCCGTGGTGATGAGGGCAAGCAGCATCACCTTGTTGAACTCGAACCCCCCGACCGTGGCCATCGGCTTGAAGAGGAACGAGTGCAGGCCCGGAGCCGGGAAGCCGCAGCCGTTGTCGGACATGATCCGACAGCTCCAGTCAAAGGCGAGCTGGGTCTGTTCAGCACTCACCACGGGCTCCTTCGGCGTGACGCATAGGTACGGCAACCTCGTTGTGTCGGCGCGGCGCGCAGCCGCGGTTCGGCACTGGACTGGTGTTACGGATATGGGGGCGGCTGTGGGGCATTGAGCCTCGCGCTAGAGCAGGCGTCAGCTCGGATGCCCGCGCCCGCGATGCCGCAGTTGGCACCGGACGATAGCAGGATGTCTTACGTGCACTTATCCCGGCCCTACCCCTCACGACGAGTGCCCTGTCTTCTCGGGCTTGTCGCCCTTCGAGGAGTCGGGTTCGACGTAGAGGATCTTGGCCTTCATATGAGCCCGGGCCTGGGCGCCGATCCACGCGAGCGTGCCGGCGACCAGCGTGAGCGCGAAGGCCTTGGGGTGGAACAGCGTCGTGTCTTTGAAGGCGGCCACGAAAATGAACAGCAACAGGAGCTGTGCCGTATAGAGCATCAGACCCATGGCCTGGAACAGGTGCGGAAGCGATTTGGCAGTGCGCTGCAGAACGTACAGGCCGATTCCCATGAAGAGGATCACGACCAGCGTCGCGACGACCGCCCCGACAACTCCATCGCCACCGGCGACCACCCCACTGACGACGGCGGCAATCGCGCCGACGGCAGCCGTGGGCACGGCGGCCTGAAGGAGAATCCGGGCGTCATTGGACGGCATGGCGGCAGCTCCGCTTACTTAAGGGGGCAGGGTGTCGTCATGGACGAGCGTAGTCCCGGGTCGGGAGGGAACCTCACGCCGATGAGCCGTCGCACCACGGCCCTTCGGCTCATCCCCGAGTCTCGTGAACCGTATCACAAACTATTTGATGAGGTCTTTACCTGGTTGGTGTGCTCGGCGTCACACATGAGAGTGAACCTGCGCGTCTGTGCACCCACGCTGCCGCGTTTGTCTGGTATAGGAGCGGTTTGCTCCATGTCAGTGCGACGAACCGGCCTTGCGTTCGTCCAGCACGCGCGAACGATGGCCGACTGCCGTCGCTCCGTTGACGCCTGAGACGCCTGCGGCGACCGGCGTGCGGTGTTCCCCACCAGGCTCACCGGACACAGCGTGCTCGCCGTTCTCGGCGTGCTCGGCGCTTGTCGCGTACGCCACCGAGGGCGCCGCCTCCGCGGCCTCCGCGGCCTCCCCGGCGAGCCCGCCACGGCGGCGGTAGCGCGGCGGCACGAAGCGCTCGGCCCAGGCCGGGGTGCGCGGTGTGAACCGCGGCAGCAGGAGCAGCACCAGGCCCACCGCGCTCAGGAACATGATGCCGAGCACGATCCACATGGCGCCCGAGTTCACCGAGTACGCGAGGGCGCCGAAGGCGATCAGCGCCGACCAGAAGTACATGATGAGCACGGCCCTGCTGTGCGAGTGCCCGATCTCCAGCAGCCGGTGGTGCAAGTGCCCGCGGTCGGCGGCGAACGGGGACTGTCCGCGCCAGGTGCGCCGCACGATGGCGAGCACCAGGTCGGCGGCCGGTACGGCGATGATCGTCAGCGGCAGCAGCAGCGGGATGTAGACGGGCACCGTCTGGTGCACGGCCTCCTTCTCGGACCCGGCGAACAGGTTCATCGCGTCGGGGTCGACCTGCCCGGTGATGGAGATGGCGCCGGCCGCGAGGACGAGGCCGATGAGCATCGAGCCCGAGTCGCCCATGAAGATGCGCGCAGGGTGCATGTTGTGCGGCAGGAAGCCGATGCACATGCCCATGAGGATCGCGGAGAAGAGGGTCGCGGGGGCGGCGGACTCAAGCCCGTATCCGTACCAGATGCGGTAGGCGTACATGAAGAACGCCGCGGACGCGATGCACACCATGCCGGCCGCGAGTCCGTCGAGGCCGTCGACGAAGTTCACGGCATTGATGGTGACGACGACGAGCGCGACGGTCAGCAGCGTGCCCTGCCACTGGGTCAGCGAGACCGATCCGACGCCCGGCACCGGCAGCCACAGGATCGTCAGGCCCTGCATCACCATGACACCGGCGGCGATCATCTGGCCGCCGAGCTTGATGAGGGCGTCGATCTCGAACTTGTCGTCCAGGACGCCGATCAGCCAGATCAGTGCGGCCCCGGAGAGCAGGGCGCGTGGCTCGTTCGAGTTGTCGAAGACCTCGCTGAGGTTCGTCAGATGGTCGGCGACCAGCAGGCCGGCGCACAGTCCGAAGAACATCGCGATCCCGCCGAGCCGTGGCGTGGGTTCCCGGTGCACGTCGCGTGCCCGGATCTCCGGCATCGCTCCGGCCACGATCGCGAACTTCCGCACCGGCCCGGTCAGCAGGTACGTCACCGCGGCCGTGATGCAGAGCGTCAGGAGGTATTCACGCACAGGCTTCCCCACAGGTCTCGCTGGCCATCTCAGCCCCACACCATAGCTTTCGGCGCATACGGCTGAGGACTTCCGGGTAGAGCCGATGGTTGCACGCGTGACTGTGTATGGGCTCGCGCATACCCGGCTCTAGTCCGGATACGGCGGAAATCTTCCGGTCAGGTCCCGCACTTCTTCACGCACCTGCCGACCGGCCTGTTCGTCCCGCAGCGCGGCGGCGAACAGTACCGCGATACGGGCCATCTCCGCCTCGCCCATGCCCTGGGTGGTGACGGCGGCCGTGCCCAGGCGCAGTCCGCGCACGTCCGGGTGGGGCAGCGCGCAGGTGTCGAGGACCACGCCGGCGGCGGCTAGGCGGCCCCGGGCGGTGCGGCCGTCCACGCCGAGCGGTGCCGGGTCGACGGTCAGCAGGTGGGTGTCCGTGCCGCCCGTGGTGACGGCGAGGCCCTCGGCGGTCAGCCCGTCGGCGAGCACCCGGGCGTTGGCGACGACCTGATGGGCGTACGCGGTGAAGGCCGGCGTCGCCGCCTCGCCGAACGCGACGGCCTTGGCGGCGATCGAGTGCATCTGGGCGCCGCCCTGGGTGAACGGGAAGACGGCCCGGTCGACGCGCTCGGCCAGTTCGCTCCCGCACAGCAGCATGCCGCCGCGCGGGCCGCGCAGCACCTTGTGCGTGGTGGCGCAGACGATGTCGGCGTACGGCACGGGATTGGGCGCCGCTCCCCCGGCGACGAGGCCGATGGGGTGGGCGGCGTCGGCGATGAGATACGCGCCCACCTCGTCGGCCACGTCCCTGAAGGCGGCGTAGTCGATGTGCCGTGGGTAGGAGATGGAGCCGCACACGATGGCTTTCGGGCGGTGCGTCCGGGCGAGCGCGTGCACCTGGTCGTAGTCGATGAGGCCGCTCTCCGGGTCGACGCCGTAGCCGACGAAGTCGAACCAGCGGCCCGAGAAGTTGGCGGGCGAGCCGTGCGTGAGGTGGCCGCCGTGCGGGAGGCCCATCGCGAGGACGGTGTCGCCGGGTCGCAGCAGGGCCGCGTATGCGGCGAGTACGGCCGAAGACCCGGAGTGGGACTGCACGTTGGCGTGCTCGGCGCCGAAGAGGGCCTTCGCACGCTCGACGGCGAGGCGCTCGGCCACGTCGACGAGCTCGCATCCGCCGTGGTGCCGGGCGCCGGGATACCCCTCGGCGTACTTGTTCGCGAGGGGCGAGCCGAGGGCTGCGAGCACGGCGGGCGAGGAGAAGTTCTCGGCGGCGATCAGCTGAAGCGTCGTCGACTGCCGGTCCAGCTCCCCGATGAGGATCTCGGCCAGCTCGGGATCCTGCCGACCGAGCACATCGGCAGGCAGCAGGCCGTCAAGCGTGTGTGCGACCACCATGGTGGACTCCGGACCGGCAACCCCCTGCGGGGCAGCCTGATATCGGTGGGAACCAAGTCCAATGC
This sequence comes from Streptomyces scabichelini, assembly GCF_011045015.1. Lineage (GTDB taxonomy): Bacteria > Actinomycetota > Actinomycetes > Streptomycetales > Streptomycetaceae > Streptomyces > Streptomyces scabichelini. The sequence continues at coordinate 12,686 of NZ_JAAKZY010000144.1, forward strand.
GGAAACTAAGTCCAATGTAGAACCGCGTCCCCTACTGCGCCCCCTGTTACGCCCGAGCCGGTGTCCCTCAGCTGGGTCAGGCGCGAGCCGGTACGCCCGTCAGCGCCGTGACGACCGGATCCAAAGCCTGCTGGATCTCGTCCCCCACCGACCGGAAGAACGGCAACGGTGCCCCGTACGGGTCGTACACCTCGTCCGCCTCCACCGTCGGGGCCAGGAGCCACCCGCGTAGAGCTGCCGCGGCACGGACCAGGGCCCGTGCGCGAGCCACCACACCGTCCTCCAGGGGAGGCAGCGTCGCGGGGTCTATCGCCTTCACCAGGCGGGTGAACTCCTTGAGCGTGAAGGTGCGCAGGCCCGCCGAGTGGCCCATGGAGATGACCTGGGCGCGGTGGTCGCGGGTGGCCGTCAGGACCAGGTCCGCCCTGATGACGTGCTCGTCCAGCAACTCCCGGCCCACGAAGCCGGAGGCATCCGCTCCGAAGTCCGCGAGGACCGCTTCCGCGTTGGCCTCCATGGGGGCGCCCTCGTGGCCCCAGGTGCCGGCGCTCTCCACGATCAGGCCGCCCCACAGGGGGTCGCCGAGGCGGTCGGCCAGGGCATGGCGGGTCAGCCGCTCGGTGATCGGTGAGCGGCACACATTTCCGGTGCTGACGTGGAGGATGCGGAAGGAGTCCCCCGAGGCCCCGCCGTCCCAGTGAGTCCCCGTGATCCCCGTGCCTATGCCACGCCCCGCGTCAGGGGCTGTCAATTCGCCACCTCGAGGTCGGGTACGACCTTCCGCAGCTCCTCGGCCGACAGTGCCCCCGCGCGCAGCAGGACCGGCACCTTGCCCGTGACGTCGACGATCGACGAGGGGACGTTGCCGGGAGTGGGGCCGCCGTCCAGGTAGACGGAGACGGAGTCGCCGAGCATCTCCTGAGCGGCGTCACAGTCCTCGGGAGCCGGGTGTCCCGTGAGGTTCGCCGACGACACCGCCATCGGACCGACCTCCGTCAGCAACTCGATGGCGACCGGGTGCAGCGGCATGCGCACGGCGACGGTGCCACGGGTGTCCCCCAAGTCCCACTGGAGGGACGGCTGGTGCTTGGCGACGAGGGTCAGCGCGCCCGGCCAGAACGCGTCGACGAGCTCCCACGCCATCTCGGAGAAGTCCGTGACAAGGCCGTGCAGCGTGTTCGGGGAACCGATGAGGACAGGCGTGGGCATGTTGCGCCCGCGGCCCTTGGCCTCCAGCAGATCGGACACGGCCTCCGAGCTGAACGCGTCGGCGCCGACGCCGTACACGGTGTCGGTGGGGAGCACCACGAGCTCGCCCCGGCGTACGGCGGACGCGGCTTCGCGCAGACCGGTGGAGCGGTCGGTCGCGTCGTTGGTGTCGTATCGCCGTGCCATTTAGCGAGCCTCCTCGTACACGTACTGCTGGCTTGAAGTCTTCGAACTGGACGCGTAGAACGCAACGCCGCGCGCCGAGTTCACGGCATCGCCCTGCGGGCGGTCGCGAACCGCGGCCGGTTGTTGAGGTCGGGGTGGTCGGCGGCGTCGGCCCAGCCCCGCTCCTCGGTGAAGATCCACGGCACCTGTCCGCCCTGGGTGTCGGCGTGCTCGATGACGACGACACCGCCGGGCCGCAGCAGCCGGTGCGCGGTGCGCTCCAGGCCGCGGATGAGGTCGAGTCCGTCCTCCCCGGAGAACAGGGCGAGTTGGGGATCGTAGTCCCGGGCCTCGGGCTGGACGTACTCCCACTCGGTGAGCGGGATGTACGGCGGGTTGGCGATGACGAGGTCCACCTGGCCGTCGAGGTCGTGGAAGGCGTCCAGAGCGTCTCCCTGGCGCAGGTCGACCCTGGACCCCTCGACGTTCTTGCGCGTCCACTGGAGCGCGTCCTCGGACAGTTCCACGGCGTGCACGCGGGAGCGCGGCACCTCCTGCGCCATGGCGAGCGCGATCGCCCCGGACCCCGTGCACAGGTCGACGATGAGCGGCTCGACGACATCCATGGCGCGTACGGCGTCTATGGCCCAGCCGACGACGGACTCGGTCTCCGGACGGGGCACGAACACCCCTGGCCCGACCTGGAGTTCCGTATACCGGAAGAAGGCCCGCCCGGTGATGTGCTGGAGCGGCTCGCGGGCCTCGCGGCGGGCGATGACCTCCCAGTAGCGGGCGTCGAAGTCCGCGTCCTTGACGGAGTGCAGCTCGCCCCGCTTCACGCCGTGCACGAAGGCGGCGAGCTCCTCCGCGTCATTGCGCGGCGAGGGCACGCCGGCGTCGGCAAGGCGCTGGGTGGCCTGGGCCACTTCCGCGAGCAGCACGCTGCGGGGGTTCGGGGGCCGCCCCCCAAAATGTTGCTGCACGCTGGTCCTCCGGGGCTGAGCTGTTGTCGTGTTGCTGTTACGCGGCGGCGGCGAGCTTCGCGGCCGAATCCGCGTCCACGCACGCCTGGATCACCGCGTCGAGGTCACCGTCGAGTACCTGGTCCAAGTTGTACGCCTTGAAGCCGACACGGTGGTCCGAGATGCGGTTCTCCGGATAGTTGTACGTTCGGATCTTCTCGGAGCGGTCGACCGTGCGGACCTGGCTGCGCCGGGCGTCCGCCGCCTCCTTCTCCGCTTCCTCCTGGGCCGCCGCGAGAAGCCTGGAGCGCAGGATACGCATCGCCTGCTCCTTGTTCTGCAACTGGCTCTTCTCGTTCTGGCAGGAGGCTACGACTCCGGTGGGAATGTGCGTGATGCGCACCGCGGAGTCGGTGGTGTTGACCGACTGGCCGCCGGGGCCTGACGAGCGGTAGACGTCGATCCGCAGGTCGTTGGGGTTGATCTCGACGTCGATGTCCTCGGCCTCGGGAGTCACGAGGACACCGGCCGCGGAGGTGTGGATGCGGCCCTGGGACTCGGTCGCGGGCACGCGCTGCACACGGTGCACGCCGCCCTCGTACTTCATCCGTGCCCAGACGCCCTGGCCCGGCTCGGTGGCGCCCTGGCCGCCCTTGGTCTTCACCGCGACCTGGACGTCCTTGTAGCCGCCGAGCTCGGACTCGGTGACGTCGATGATCTCGGTCTTCCAGCCGATGCGCTCGGCGTACCGCAGATACATGCGCAGCAGGTCGCCCGCGAAGAGCGCGGACTCGTCGCCGCCGGCGCCGGCCTTGATCTCGAGGATGACGTCCTTGTCGTCGCTGGGGTCACGCGGGACGAGCAGCAGGCGCAGCTTCTCGGTGAGTTCCTCGCGCTGCTTCTCCAGCTCCTTGACCTCGGCCACGAAGTCCGGGTCGTCGGCGGCGAATTCGCGGGCCGTCTCGACGTCGTCGCCGGTCTGCTTCCAGGAGCGGTACGTCGTGACGATCGGCGTCAGCTCGGCGTAGCGCTTGTTGAGCTTGCGCGCGTTCGCCTGGTTCGCGTGGACCGACGGGTCGGCGAGCTTCTTCTCAAGATCGGCGTGCTCGCCGATCAGTTCCTCGACCGCCTCGAACATCTCCGGCTCCAATGGACGTACGAAAAATAAGGGCTGCACCATCGCAAAGCGCCGGTCCCGAAGCCCCCTGCGGGGGCAACGAGGACCGGCGCTGTGAGGTCGCTACTTCTTGGCAGCGGCAGCCTTGCCGAAGCGGGCCTCGAAGCGGGCCACACGGCCACCGGTGTCGAGGATCTTCTGCTTGCCCGTGTAGAACGGGTGGCACTCGGAGCAGACCTCGGCGCGGACGGAACCGCTCTGGATCGTGCTACGGGTGGTGAACGACGCGCCGCAGGTGCAGCTGACCTGCGTCTCGACGTACTCGGGGTGGATGTCGCGCTTCAAGGTGTCTCCTAGTTTCGGGAGGGCGCCGGGTCGCTGCCGCGGGCTGCGGAGCGTGAACCGGGGCCGACGTACCAGTCTGCCATCGACTGGCGTCATCCCCCAAAACAGGGGGGCGGGGTTGTGTATTCCCTGCGGGTCCGTTGTGGCTGGTCGCGCAGTTCCCCGCGCCCCTTACGGGGGCGCGCCCCTTACGGGGCGCCTACGACGCCCTTCGCGTCCCCCGTCGCCGTTCCCTTGGTGGCCGCCTTCGGGATGGGGCGGTCGTTCTTCAGCGCCTTCCACACCATCTCGGCCTTGGACTTGGCGACGAGGACGCGGTTGCCGTCGGCCGGGTCGTACTGGACCGGCATCGTCACCATGTTCATGTTCGAGGAGCCGATGCCCTTGAGCCCGTTGGCGAACGAGGCCAGGGCCTTGACCGAGTCGAGGTCGGAGTCGGTGGTGACGGTCTTCGTCGCGGTGTCGGCGAGGTCCCACAGCTTCCTCGGGCTGGTCAGTACGCCGATCTCCTTGACCTGCTCGACCAGGGCCTTGATGAACGCCTGCTGGAGCTGGATACGGCCGAGGTCGGAGCCGTCGCCGACGCCGTGCCGGGTGCGGACCAGGCCTAGGGCCTGCTCACCGTTGAGCTGGTGGGTGCCGGCCTTGAGGTCCAGGTGGCTGTCGGGATCCGAGATGTCCTCGTTCGTGGTGACCTTGACGCCGCCGAGTTCGTCGATGAGCCTCTGGAAGCCGCTGAAGTCGACCTCTATGTAGTGGTCCATGCGGATGCCGGTCATCGACTCGACGGTCTTCACCGCGCAGGCGGCGCCGCCTGTGGAGTACGCGGAGTTGAACATCGCGCTCGACGAGCCGTCGTGGGTCTTGCCCTCGGTGTCGGTGCACTCGGGGCGCTCGATGAGGGTGTCGCGGGGTATGGAGACCACGCTGGCCTTCTTGTGGCCCTTGTAGACGTGCACGATCATCGCCGTGTCCGCGCGGGCCGAACCGTCGTCGACGCCGCCCCCCAGCTTCTTGTTGCTGCCGGAGCGGGTGTCGGAGCCGAGTACGAGGATGTCCTGCGAGCCGTTGTCGACGTCCAGGGGCCGGTCGGTGCCGAGGGCCTGGTTGATATCGACGCTGTTGATGTTGCCGTTGAGCTTGAAGTACACGTAGCCGAGTCCGGTGCCGCCCAGGATCACGACGCCCGCCGCGGCCCAGGCCGTGACGAGAAGGGCCTTGTGGCGCGTGCTGCGCGGCTTGCGGCGGCGGCCTTTGGTGCGGTGACGCGGGCGTGTGGAGCCGGAGGCTTCCACGTTGCCGGATTCCGGCGTGCTCTCGGCAGACATGTGCTCCTCAGTCCTCGTCCGGTTCGGTTACCCCCTGTTTGCAGGGTCAGGCACTGGTCGTCAGCCATGACGCGTCCGTCAGGACCCGTCACGTCAGACGTTGAAACCGAAAAAAGGGTTGCACAACGGACTGTGGCCACCCTGTGGGCGAATGTGAGCAATCCGTAACCAACGAGACCGACGGCCGCCCGCTCACCTGCGAGTTCAGGCCAATTTGCGGTACCGGTCACAGTGGGTGGCGATCTTCATACGTGTGGCAAAGGTCTCGCGGCAGAGGTCTCACCGGGTGCCCTTCATGGCCGTACGGGCGCAACGCAAAGGGCCGCTCCCGTCACAGGTGTGACGGGAGCGGCCCTCAGGAGAACTGACGTCAGTCGCCGTTACCCGGCATCGGCGTCGTCTTCTGGATCTGGAGCAGGAACTCGGCGTTCGACTTCGTCTGCTTCATCTTGTCCAGGAGCAGCTCGATCGCCTGCTGCTGGTCGAGCGCGTGCAGCACCCGGCGCAGCTTCCAGACGATGCCCAGCTCGTCGTTGCCGAGCAGGATCTCTTCCTTGCGGGTGCTGGACGCGTCCACGTCCACCGCCGGGAAGATGCGCTTGTCGGAGAGCTTCCGGTCGAGCTTGAGCTCCATGTTGCCGGTGCCCTTGAACTCCTCGAAGATCACCTCGTCCATGCGCGAGCCGGTTTCGACGAGCGCGGTGGCCAGGATGGTCAGCGAGCCGCCGTCCTCGATGTTGCGCGCGGCACCGAAGAAGCGCTTCGGCGGGTAGAGCGCGGTCGAGTCGACACCACCGGACAGGATGCGGCCTGAGGCGGGGGCGGCGAGGTTGTACGCACGGCCCAGACGCGTGATCGAGTCGAGCAGTACGACCACGTCGTGGCCCAGCTCCACCAGGCGCTTGGCGCGCTCGATGGCCAGCTCCGCGACCGTGGTGTGGTCCTCGGCCGGGCGGTCGAAGGTCGAGGAGATGACCTCGCCCTTGACCGACCGCTGCATGTCGGTGACCTCTTCCGGACGCTCGTCGACGAGGACGACCATCAGGTGGCACTCGGGGCTGTTGACGGTGATCGCGTTGGCGATCGCCTGCAGGATCATGGTCTTGCCGGTCTTCGGCGGGGCCACGATCAGGCCACGCTGGCCCTTGCCGATCGGCGCGACCAGGTCGATGATCCGCGTGGTCAGCACCGCCGGGTCGGTCTCGAGGCGGATCCGGTCCTGCGGGTACAGCGGCGTCAGCTTGTTGAACTCCGGGCGGCCACGGCCGAGTTCGGGCGCCATGCCGTTGACGGAGTCGAGCCGGACCAGCGCGTTGAACTTCTCACGGCGCTCGCCCTCCTTCGGCTGCCGCACCGCACCGGTGACGTGGTCGCCCTTGCGCAGGCCGTTCTTGCGGACCTGGGCGAGGGAGACGTACACGTCGTTCGGACCGGGCAGGTAGCCGGACGTACGGATGAACGCGTAGTTGTCGAGGATGTCCAGGATGCCCGCGACGGGGATCAGGACGTCGTCCTCGGCGACCTGCGGCTCGGCGATCTCGTCGCGGCCACGGCGGCCACGGCGGTCCCGGTAGCGACCGCGACGGCCGCGACGGCCACCCTCGAAGTCGTCATCGTCCTGCTGCTGACGGTCCTGGCGGTCCTGACGGCCGCCGCCCTGCTGCTGGCCACGCTGCTGCTGGCCGCCGCCCTGGTTCTGCTGGTCGTCGCCCTTGCCGCGGCCGCGGTCCCGGTCCCGACCGCCTCGGTCACCCCGGTCACCCCGGTCGCCGCGGTCCCGATCACGGTCCCGGCGGTCGCGGCGGCCCTGGCGGCCTTCGCCGCCCTGGTCACCGGCGTCGCCCTTGGCCTCGCCCTGCGGCTGCGCCTGAGCAGGAGTCTCGGTCTGAGCGGAGGCCTCGGCCTTCGGCTCGCTCTTCGCCTCGGCGGCGACCGTCTCGGGGCTGCCCGCCTCGGCGGTGGCCCGACGACGCCGGCGCTCGGCGGGAGCATCGTCACTGGCCGGCTGGCCGGGGATCTCGATCTGCTGCTGGGCCACGGCCTTCGCGGCCTTGTCCGCCTTCTTCTCGGCGGACTTCGCGGCGGGAGGTACGGCCTCCTCCCCCGTACGGGCCTTCGAGGTGGCCCGGCGCTTCGGCTTGGTCTCGGTGGCCGCCTCGGCGGTCTTCGCCGAGGCCCCCCCGCCGGCCTGCGCCTCCTTGATGACCTCGATCAGCTGGCTCTTGCGCATCCGCGCGGTGCCCCTGATGCCAAGGCCGGATGCGACCTGCTGCAGCTCGGCCAGCACCATGCCCTCAAGGCCGGTACCGCGGCGCCGACGGGAGCCCGAAGCACCGGTGGCAGGCGCGGCGGAGGCGTCCGTGGCGGGCGCGGCAGCGGTCTCCTCGACACGTGCGCCCATCAGATCGGTGGTGTCGCTCACGAAGGGTCCTTCCCTGGAGCGGACGTCGGCCTGTCTGGCTCGGCGACCGTTTGTGCTGTCCGGCTTCGGTCCTGTGATGTGGACCGTGCCGGGGCGGTGGTCCGCCAAAGAGGCGGAGGAAAATATCTGCTGGATGGCGTTTCCGGGGGCCGTGACACTGATGTGCGGTGTCGACCGGCTCGGTCGCGCCGGTTCCGGAGCGTGCTCAGGACTGCTCAGCGCATAGCACCCAATGCAAGGCACAAAGCAGTTTGGGAGGCTCCCGGAAAGAGGTCTGTCCCGGACGGGGACACGAAGCACCTCGCCATGGTGGGGTCGGGTGCAGACTTGAGATTAACACTACCGGATCCAACAAACATTCCCCCTCTCCTAATCCGGCAACCGTGTGTCAGGTGGCAAGCGGCAGCACGCTCGCTCCCTGGGCATCGAGGCTCAGCCGGTTGGCCGCCCACCCCTCTCCCGCCAGGCGGGAGACCTTGTCGGCGGCGGCCTGTTCGACCAGCGCGAGCACCGTGGGGCCCGCGCCGGAGATCACCGCGGGGATTCCGTCGGCCCGCAGCCGCTCCACCAGGGCGGCGCTCTCCGGCATGGCCGGAGCCCGGTACTCCTGGTGCAGTCGGTCCTCGGTGGCCGGCAGCAGCAATTCGGGGCGCCTGGTGAGGGCCTCTACGAGAAGTGCGGCGCGGCCCGCGTTGGCGGCGGCGTCGACGTGCGGCACGGTGCGCGGCAGCAGGCCGCGGGCGGTCTCGGTCAGGACGGGTTTTCCGGGCACGAAAACCACCGGAACGATGGAATCGGCGGGATCCACCCTGATGGCGCGCGCCGCGCCGCCCTCCATCCAGGACAGCGTGAAACCGCCGAGCAGACAGGCCGCGACATTGTCGGGGTGGCCCTCGATCTCGGTGGCGAGCTCCAGGAGCGCCTCGTCGTCGAGCTTGGTGTCCCCGCTTATGGTCACGGCGCGCGCGGCGACGATGCCGGCACAGATCGCGGCGGACGAGGAGCCCAGGCCACGGCCGTGCGGAATGCGGTTCGCGCAGACGATTTCGAGGCCGCGCGGTTGTCCGCCCAGCAGATCGAAGGCGGTACGGAGGGAACGTACGAGGAGGTGACTCTCGTCACGCGGGAGTGTCTCGCTGCCCTCGCCCGCGATGTCGATGTTCAGGCCGGAGTCGGCCACCCGGACGACCACGTCGTCGTAGAGCCCCAGCGACAGGCCGAGGGCGTCGAAGCCCGGGCCGAGGTTGGCACTGGTGGCGGGGACGCGCACCCGGACGGCGGCGGCGCGGAACGCTGGACCGGCCATCGCTCGATGACTCTCCTTGGGCTTGAGCTGCGAGATTGTCGAGATTGTCGAAATCCTGCGAGACGAAACGGAAGACCATTGAAGACCCGGCGGCCGCAGAGACGGCGCGGCACCGCGGCATATGCGGCGGGCGGGTTCAGTACAGCCTATCGAAGGAAGGTTCTGTGGCGACATAGGGCGCACAGGAGGCGCACGATGCGTGTCGTAAGCCCCCTGTGCACCCCCTGCCAGGAGTTACAGGTTAGGCGAGACCGAGGCGCTCCGCTGCCGTTGCCGCGTCAACAGGGACCGTGACCGGTTGCGGGGCGCCCGCGACGGCCCAGTCCGGGTCCTTCAGGCCGTTTCCGGTCACCGTACAGACGATCCGCTGGCCCGGGTCGACCTTGCCCTGCTCGGCGGCCTTCAGCAGGCCGGCGACGGACGCGGCGGAGGCGGGTTCGACGAAGACGCCCTCCTGCGAGGCCAACAGCCGGTAGGCGCGCAGAATCTCACGGTCCGTCACCTCGTCGATGAAACCGCCAGATTCGTCCCGGGCGGCCAGCGCGAACTTCCACGAGGCCGGATTGCCGATACGGATCGCGGTGGCGATGGTCGACGGGTCCTTGACGACCTCACCGCGCACGATCGGGGCGGAACCGGAAGCCTGGAAACCCCACATTCGAGGGGTTTGCTTCGCGATCCCGTCGGCCGCGTACTCCGTGTAGCCCTTCCAATAGGCCGTGATATTGCCCGCGTTGCCCACCGGCAGGACGTGAATGTCAGGTGCGTCACCCAGCATGTCCACGATCTCGAATGCAGCCGTCTTCTGACCCTCGATGCGCACCGGATTGACTGAATTCACCAGCGCCACAGGGTAGTTGTCGGACAGATTGCGCGCGAGGGTGAGGCAATCGTCGAAATTCCCGTCGACCTGGAGGATCTTCGCGCCGTGCACGAGCGCCTGGCCCATCTTGCCGAGCGCGATCTTGCCCTGCGGGACGAGAACGGCGGACACCATTCCGGCCCGTACGGCATAGGCGGCGGCGCTCGCCGACGTGTTGCCGGTGGAGGCGCAGATGACCGCCTTCGCGCCCTCCTCCTTGGCCCGGGTGATGGCCATGGTCATGCCGCGGTCCTTGAAGGACCCCGTCGGGTTCGCGCCCTCCACCTTGAGGTGGACCTCGCAGCCCGTGCGCTCGGAGAGCACCTGCGCGGGCACGAGGGGCGTGCCGCCCTCGCGGAGCGTCACGACCTGCGTGGTGTCGGACACCGGCAGCCGGTCCCGGTACTCCTCGATGATTCCGCGCCATTGGTGGGTCATTGCTGGTTACTCTCCTTCAACCCGCATGATGCTGGCGACACCCCGCACGGTGTCGAGGCTGCGCAGCGCCTCGACGGTCCCGTTCAGGGAGGCGTCGGACGCTTGGTGGGTGACGACGACGAGAGAGGCCTCGCCGTCTTTCCCCTGCTGGCGAACCGTATCGATCGACACGCCGTGCTCGGCGAAAACGGTCGCTACCTGGGCGAGAACACCCGGTTTGTCCGCCACGTCGAGGCTGATGTGGTAGCGCGTGACGACCTCACCCATCGGTGAGACGGGCAGCTGGGTGTACGCGGAGTCTCCGGGTCCGGTCGCGCCGCTGAGCCGGTTGCGGCAGACGGCCACGAGGTCGCCGAGGACGGCTGAGGCGGTCGGGGCGCCGCCCGCGCCCGGGCCGTAGAACATGAGCTGCCCGGCGGCGTCCGACTCGACGAACACGGCGTTGTACGCGCCGCGCACGGAGGAGAGCGGGTGGCTCAGGGGAATCATCGCGGGGTGCACGCGCGCGGTGACGGACTCCCCGTCGGCGGCCCGCTCACAGATGGCGAGCAGCTTGATGGTGCAGCCCATCTCCTTCGCGGAGGCGAAGTCGGCGGCGGTGACCTCGGTCATACCCTCGCGGTACACGTCGTCGAGCCGCACGCGCGTGTGGAAGGCGATTCCGGCGAGGATCGCGGCCTTGGCGGCGGCGTCGAACCCTTCGACGTCGGCGGTGGGGTCGGCCTCCGCGTACCCGAGAGCCGTGGCCTCGTCGAGGGCTTCCTGGTAGCCGGCGCCGGTGGTGTCCATCTTGTCGAGGATGAAGTTCGTGGTGCCGTTGACGATGCCGAGCACGCGGTTGACCTTGTCGCCGGCGAGGGACTCGCGCAGCGGCCGGATCAGCGGGATGGCACCGGCGACGGCGGCCTCGTAGTAGAGGTCCTTGTTCTGTTCCTCGGCGATGGCGTGCAGGTCGGCGCCGTCCCGGGCGAGCAGCGCCTTGTTCGCGGAGACCACGGACGCGCCGTGCTCGAAGGCGGTGGTGATGAGGGAGCGGGCGGGCTCGATACCCCCGATGACCTCGACGACGACGTCGATGTCCCCGCGTTTGACGAGAGCGGTGGCATCGGTGGTGATGAGCTCGGCCGGGATGCCTGCCCGTACCTTGTCGGGCCGCCGGACGGCGACCCCCGCCAGCTCCACCGGAGCCCCGATCCTGGCGGCGAGGTCGTCGGCGTGCGTCGTCATGATGCGCGCCACCTCTGAGCCGACAACCCCACAGCCCAGCAGCGCCACCTTCAGCGGACGCGTACGCATCATCCGACCTCGTTTCCTCATACCGTCACGGTGGGACCAGTCTCACTCACCGGACGGGACTTTCTATGCCACGTCCGGATCGTGAGACGTCTATTTCATTTCTCCGGCGGTCGATCACAGGAGATCTTCCGGGGATCTTCCGTCGATTTCTGTTCGCGAGTCATTTCGTTTTGTTCGCGGGTCGACCGACTCGTTTGTTCGCGGGTCGACCGACTCGTTTGTTCGCGGGTCCGCCGACGTCCTGTTCGCCCATCATCCGACGTCCTGTTCGCGGATCATCCGACGTCGAGGTGCAGCAGATCCTCCTCCGTCTCCCGGCGGACGATCACCCGGGCCTCGCCGTCCCGGACCGCGACGACGGGCGGGCGGAGAGCGTGGTTGTAGTTGCTGGCCATGGAGCGGCAGTAGGCACCGGTGGCCGGTACGGCGATGAGGTCACCGGGCGCGAGATCGGCGGGCAGGAAGGCATCGCGCACGACGATGTCGCCGCTCTCGCAGTGCTTGCCGACGACGCGTACGAGCATGGGTTCGGCCTCGCTCACGCGGGAGACCAGAGCGACGCTGTACTCGGCGTCGTACAGGGCGGTACGGATGTTGTCGGACATTCCGCCGTCGACGGAGACGTACGTACGCAGCCCGTCGAGCAGCTTGATGGTGCCGACCTCGTACAGGGTGAAGGCGGTCGGCCCGACGATGGCGCGCCCGGGCTCGACGGAGATGCGGGGGGTGCGGAGCTTCGCGGACTCGCACTCGCGCGTGACGATCTCGTGCAGCGCCTTGGCGATCTCGTGCGGCTCGCTCGGGTCGTCCTCGCTGGTGTACGCGATGCCGAGGCCGCCGCCGAGGTCGATCTCGGGCAGTTCGACGCCGTGCTCGTCGCGGATCTCGGCAAGCAGCTTGACCACCCGGCGCGCGGCGACCTCGAACCCGGCCATGTCGAAGATCTGCGAGCCGATGTGGCTGTGAATCCCGATGAGCTCGAGCCCGTCGAGCGCGAGAGCCCGCCGTACGGCCTCGGCGGCCTGCCCGTCCGCGAGCCCGATGCCGAACTTCTGGTCCTCGTGGGCCGTGGCGATGAACTCGTGCGTGTGCGCCTCGACGCCGACCGTCACCCGGATCTGCACGCGCTGCCGCTTGCCCAGCGACTCCGCGATGTGCGCGACGCGGACGATCTCCTGGAAGGAGTCGAGGACGATACGTCCTACGCCGCTGCTGATGGCCCTGGTGATTTCCTCGGTGGACTTGTTGTTGCCGTGGAAGGCGATGCGGTCGGCGGGCATACCGGCGGAGAGGGCGGTGGTGAGCTCGCCCCCGGAGCAGACATCCAGATTGAGCCCCTCCGCGTGCAGCCAGCGCACGACGGCCCGCGACAGGAACGCCTTGCCGGCGTAGAAGACGTCGGCGTCCTCCCCGAAGGCGGTGCGCCAGGCGCGCGCCCGCGCCCGGAAGTCGGTCTCGTCCATGAAGTACGCGGGGGTGCCGAACTCCTCGGCGAGCTTCTTCACATCGATGCCGCCGACGCTGACGACTCCGTCGGGCGTGCGCGTGACGGTCTGCGCCCAGACCTTCGAGTCGAGGGCGTTGAGGTCGGTGGGCGGGGCGGTGTAGTGCCCCTCGGGCACAACATCGGCGTGACGGGGCCCGGCGGGGTGTGCGGAACGGCTCATGTCTGTCTTCTGTCTCTTCCTGGCTTTCAGAGGTGTTCGGGTGCGTCGATGCCGAGCAGGGACAGGCCGCCGGCCAGCACCGTCCCGGCGGCTTCGGCAAGCGCCAGCCGGGCCCGGTGGGCGGCCGAGGGTTTCTCGTCACCGAGGGGGAGGACGCGGGTGACTTCCTGGTACCGGAGGAGGGCATCGGCGGTGACGACCAGGTGGCGGGCCAGGTGATCGGGGGCGAGGCGGGTTGCTGCGGTGGTGAGGGCTGGGGGGTAGTCGGTGATGGCTGTGAGGAGGGGGGT
>NZ_JAAKZY010000145.1 GCF_011045015.1 Streptomyces scabichelini
CTCCCGTACCCGCCCGGCCGTTGCGCCCGGTCCACGCTGCGCCAGGACGGCACCCTGACGACAGCAACCGGCCCGACGACTGCGGCAGACGGCGGATATGGGCGCATGCGGGCAGTAGTGGTCCTGGGATCGACCGGCTCGGTCGGCTCACAGGCACTCGACATCATCACAGCCTTCCCGGACCGCTTCCGCGCGGTCGCGCTCGCCGCAGGCGGTGGCCGCCCCGGTGTGCTGGCCCGTCAGGCCCTGCTGACCGGGGCACAGCTCGTGGCCGTCTCCGACCCCGGTGCCGCCGCGGACGTCACTGCCGCTCTTGCCTCGCTCGCGCGGGAGACGGACAGGCCCCGGCGTCCTGTGCCCAGGGTGCTTGCGGGCACGGAGGGGTTGGCGGCGGCGGCCGCGTGGCCGTGCGACATCGTGCTGAACGCGCTCCCCGGTGCCGCGGGCCTGCCGGCCACGCTGACTGCTTTGGAGGCCGGCCGCCGTGTGGCGCCGGCGAACAAGGAATCCCTGGTCACCGGCGGCGAGTTGATACGGCGGGTGGCGGGGCCCGGGCAGCTTGTGCCGGTGGATTCCGAACACAGCGCGATCATGCAGTGCCTTCCCGGCTGGGCGTACGGCTGCCCCGTGCCCGGCCTGCGGCGCCTGGTCCTGACGTGCAGCGGCGGCCCGTTCCTCCACCACACCCCCGCGCAGCTGGCGGCCGTCACTCCGGCGCAGGCTCTTGAGCATCCGACCTGGCGGATGGGTCCTCTCGCCACCGTGAACTCCGCGACTCTGGTCAACAAGGGGCTGGAGACCATCGAGGCCCAGATGCTGTTCGGCCTCGGCCATGACCGCATCACGGCCGTCATCCACCCTCAGTCCGCGGTCCATTCGATGGCCGAGTACGCCGACGGCTCCACGCTGGCCCAGGCGGCTCCGCCGGACATGCGGCTGCCCATCGCCGCTGCTCTCGCCTGGCCCCACCGGCCGCCACCCGCCGTCATCCCGCCCCTGGACTGGACCGGGGCGCACACCTGGACCTTCGAGCCCGTCGACGAGGCGCGGTTCCCCGCCCTCGCCCTGGCCCGGCACGCAGGCCTCCTCGGCGGCACCGCCCCGGCCGTGTTCAACGCCGCCAACGAAGAGGCTGTCGCCGCGTTCCTCAACGGTTCTGTCCCCTTCCCCGCCATCACCGCGGCCATCGAACACGCCCTGAACCACCACCATCCGGTCTCCGACCACGAGCTCACCCTCGACGCCGTACGCGCCGCCGACGCCTGGGCACGCCACCACACCCAGGAGCACCTGCACCAGCCCACCCCCGCATACCAGGCGCAGGAGGTCTGACATGCCGGCCATCGATCTCGGAATCCCCGCCCCTCCCCCCATCACTCCGGTGCGCCGCCGCACCCGGCGAATCCGTGTCGGCGATGTCCCCGTCGGCGGCGGCGCACCGGTCTCCGTCCAGACCATGACCACCACCAACACCGCCGACGTCGACGCCACCCTGCAGCAGATCGCCGAGATCACCGCCGCCGGATGCGACATCGTGCGTGTCGCCGTCCCCTCCCAGGACGATGCCGATTCCCTGCCCGCCATCACGAAGAGGTCCCCGATCCCGGTGATCGCGGACATCCACTTCCAGCCGCGCTACGTCTTCGCCGCCCTCGACGCCGGATGCGCCGCTGTGCGAGTCAACCCGGGAAACATCAGGAAATTCGACGACAAGGTCGGTGAGATCGCGAAGGCCGCGACGGCGGCCGCGGTGCCGATCCGGATCGGGGTCAACGCCGGATCGCTCGATCCACGCTTGGTCGCCAAGTACGGATCTGCGACCCCCGAGGCCCTGGTGGAGTCCGCGCTGTGGGAGTGCTCGCTGTTCGAGGAGCACGGCTTCACCGACATGAAGATCGCGATCAAGCACCACGACCCGCTCACCATGATCGCCGCCAACCGCCTCTTGGCCGAACGCTGCGACTACCCGCTGCATCTCGGCGTCACCGAGGCGGGCCCGGCCTTCCAGGGAGCCATCAAGTCCGCCGTCGCCTTCGGCATCCTCCTGTCCGAAGGGATCGGGGACACCATCCGCGTCTCCCTGTCCGCGCCACCCGTCGAGCAGGTCAAAGCCGGCAACCACATCCTGCAGTCCCTCGGCCTGCGCCCGCGGAAGCTGGAGATCGTCTCCTGCCCCGGCTGCGGCCGCCTCCAAGTCGACATCCACCGCCTCGCAAGCCAAGTCGAAGCCGCATTCGACGGTTTCCCCCACCCCTTGCGCGTCGCCGTCATGGGCTGCGTCGTCAACGGCCCCGGCGAATCCCGCGAAGCCGACCTCGGCGTCTCCTGCGGCAACGGCAAGGGCCAGATCTTCGTCCGCGGACAGGTCCTGCGCACCGTCCCCGAGGCCCATATCGTCGCGGCCCTCGTCGAGGAGGCTCTGCGGCTGACGGCACACCCCGACTCCTCGCAGGCAGCCGACTCCTCGCAGGCAGGTGAAGCACGGTGACCGTGACCTCCCCGGCAGCCGAGCCCATGGACCTGGCCGCCGTACAAGCCTGCGTCGACGACGTACTGCGAGGCTTCCTGGACGCCAAGGCCGCCACCGCCGCGGCCCAGGGGCTGCCCGATGACATCCCTCGTGCGCTGCGGGATTTCCTGCTGGCCGGAGGGAAACGGCTGCGCCCGCTGCTGTGCGTCATCGGCTGGCGCGCCGCGGGCGGCCGGCGCAACACCACCCCTGTCGTACGGACGGCGGCGGCGCTGGAACTGTTCCACGCCTTCTGCCTGATCCACGACGACATCGTGGACCGCTCCGCCACCCGCCGCGGACGGCCCACTGTCCACCGCGCCCTCGCGTCCGGGCACCCGGCACCGGACAGCCCTGACGCCGCCTGGTGGGGGACCTGCGGCGCGATCCTGACCGGCGACATGGCCCTGGCCTGGTCCGAAGAACTCCTGCACACCGCCAACCACCCGTACGCCCGCCGCGCCGCCCTCCACAAAGTGCTCCAGGAGATGCGGGACGAGGTCATCTACGGTCAGTACCTGGACCTGCTGGCCCCCCTCGCCCCCGCCACCGACGTGGACGCCGCCCTGCGGGTGATCCGCTACAAAACCGCGAAGTACACCATCGAACGCCCCCTGCACATCGGCGCCGTTCTCGCCGGAGCAGGCCCTCGCCTCCTGGACACCCTGTCCTCTCTCGCGTTGCCGCTGGGTGAGGCTTTCCAGCTCCGCGACGATCTGCTGGGCGTCTTCGGCGATCCAAGGCGGACCGGCAAGCCCGTCCTCGACGATCTGCGGGAGGGCAAGCGCACCGCCCTGCTCGCCCTGGCCGCCCAGCGCGCCACCCCCGGCCAACGGGCGCTCCTGACAGGCCTGGTGGGCAGCCCGGCCCTCGACGAAGCAGGCGCCGCCCGCATCCGGAACGTCCTTCAGGCCACCGGTGCCCGTACCACCGTGGAAATCATGATCGCCGCACGGCACGAGCAGGCCCTGGCCGTGCTGGAGGACACCGCGATCCCGCCCGCTGTGGCCGTCACCCTGCGCCGCATCGCGGCCCGGACCACGGAGCGCACCTCATGACCGGCCGCAAGCGGCGTGTTCTGCTCGCCGCCCCGCGCGGAGTCTGCGCCGGGGTGGACCGGGCGATCGCCACCGTGAACAGGGCCCTGGAACTGTACGGCGCGCCCGTCTACGTACGCCACGAGATCGTGCACAACAAGTACGTCGTGAAGACCCTGGAGAAGAAGGGCGCGATCTTCGTCGACGAGACCGAAGAGGTACCCGAGGGCAACATCGTCATCTTCTCGGCACACGGCGTCGCCCCCGTCGTCCACGAAGAGGCCGAGCGCGGCAAGCTCGCCATCATCGACGCGACCTGCCCGCTGGTCACCAAGGTCCACAAGGAAGCCGTGCGGTTCGCCAAGGAGGACTACGACATCCTCCTGATCGGCCACGAAGGCCACGAAGAGGTCATCGGCACGAGCGGCGAGGCGCCCGATCACATCACCCTCGTCGACGGCCCCGAGGACGCGCGGAACGTCGAGGTACGCGACCCCGACAAGGTCGTCTGGCTCTCCCAGACCACGCTCTCGGTCGACGAGACCACGGAGACCGTGGACGCCCTCAAGAGCCGTTTCCCCAACCTCCTCTCGCCGCCCGGCGACGACATCTGCTACGCCACCCAGAACCGCCAGACCGCGGTGAAGCAGCTGGGCGCCGAGGCCGACCTCGTCATCGTCGTCGGTTCCGAGAACTCCTCGAACTCAGTCCGCCTCGTCGAGGTGGCGCTGGGCGCCGGCGCCCGCGAAGCCCACCTGGTCGACCAACCCGAGGAGATCGACGAGACCTGGCTGGAGGGCGTCGGCACGGTCGGCGTCACCTCCGGCGCCTCCGTCCCCGAGATCCTCGTGCACGGCGTCCTGGACTGGCTCGCCCAGCGCGGCTACGAGGACGTCGAGACGATCACGGCCGCCGAAGAACACCAACGGTTCGCCCTGCCGCGGGAACTCGCGGCATCCGCCGGCCCGCCACAACGTCTCGCGCCGGGAGCGAGGCGTACCCGCCAGGCCGGTTCCAACCCCCCTGCCGAAGGACCGACATGACCGCCGTGAAGGACACCCTCTCCATCCCACCGATCTATTCGCCGTTCCTGCCCGCCATCCACCGCTCCCACGACCGGATCCAGGAACGCAGCAGCGTATGGGCCCACCAGTGGAACATCGGCTCGCCGCAACTGCGCTCCCACCTCGTCCGCCATGACATCGGCACCTTCGCCGCCCGCGTGCTGCCCGACGGCGACGAGGACGTCGTCCAGATCCTGGCCGACTTCATCATCTGGCTCTTCGGCGTGGACGACGGGATGTGCGAGGAGGGCCCGCTCGGGCACCGGCCCGGTGAACTGTCCGCTTCGCTCTCCCGGCTGCTGCGCGTCGCGCAGCAGCCGTCGGCTCCGATGCTGAGCGGAGACCCGCTGGCCGAGGGTCTGCGCGATCTGCAGCGGCGGTTGGCCGAGCACGCAAGCGCCTACCAGTTGGCCCGCTGGGTCGAAGGCACCCGCGCCTACTTCTTCTCGCTGATCTGGGAGGCCCATCACCGCAGTCACGGCACCCAGCCGGGTCTCAACGACTATGCGCTCATCCGGATGTACAACGGGGCGGCCACGGCTGCCGAACCGTTCCTGGAGATCGCCCGCGGCTATCAGTTGCATCCGCGCGAGCGCCACCATCCCGTCGTCGAGGCTCTCGCCGAGATGGCCTTCTTCATCATCGGCTGGGACAACGACATCTTCTCCTTCCACAAGGAGGGCCGCGGACCGCACTTCGTCATGAACGCCGTCCGGGTCGTGCACGCCACCGGACCGGGCAGCCCGAGCGGTGCGCTGTCCCAGGTCATCGCCCACCGCGATCGTGCCACCGCCCACTTCCTGCGCATCGGCCGCGACCACGCGTCGGAGTTGACCCACCATCAGCACCGCTATGCGCGAGACCTTGCCGCCTTCATCCGTGGCAACCAGGACTGGGGTATCAGCTCGGACCGCTACATCAACCCGGCCGATCCCGCCGATCTGCCCAGCGAGTTCACCACCGTCCCGACCGACGACAGCCCCGACCCACTGCCGATCCCGGCGGTGCGAGGGTGGTGGCGGCTGTGAGCGGACACACCCAGCGCACAGCCCGCGCCCAGCGCAGGTCCGCCGTCCGCATGGTGCGCCCGGTACACGTCTGGGCCGCAGCGGGCACGCTGTGCCTGGCGGCGCAACTGGCCCTGCTCGTCCGCTGGTTGGCGGACCGCGGGTACCGCCTGACAGGCGGACCGCGCCCCGCCGCCCCGGCGACGGCGTTGGTCCTGCAAGGCCTGTTCTCGGCCCTGTGCCTCGCCGTCCTCGCGCTGCTGATCCGGATGGCATGGCGCCAGTGCCGTGCCGAGAGGCGACTGTCCTTCGACACGGCCGGCATCATCGGTTTTCTCCTGGCCACGTGGCTCGACCCGGTACAGAACTACCTGCGGCCGGTCTTCGTGCAGAACGCGTACGCCCTGACCCCTGCCGCCTCTTGGGGGCCGTATCTGCCCGGCTGGCAGGGCAGCGATCCGCACACCGTCACCTGGCTGTGGCTTCCGCTCCTGCCCATGTACGGGGCCTTCTACGCCGCGGTGATCCTGATCAGCCGGCTGATGCGGCGGATTCGCGCCCGTCACCCGCAGTGGTCCGAGGCGCGTCTGTACGGAGCGTCGTATCTGATCTCGTATGCCGCGGTGGCGCCACTCACCCAGATCTATCCGCTGCTCGCCGTCGGGGTGTGGGGGCACGCGATCCCCGAGCTGACGCTGTTCAGCGGCCGCTGGTACCAATGGCCCCTCTACGAAGCACCGGTGACGGCCCTGGTCGTCCTGCTCCCGTCGATCCTGCGCCATCAGCACCTCACCGGCGGCAGCAGCCTGGTGGAGCGTGGCATGGAGCAGCTGCCGGACACCCGCCGGTCCTGGGCGCGTGCCCTCGCCGTCACCGCCTTCATGAACGGAGCGGTCCTGCTCTACATGCTGATCCAGATCCTGTTGTCCTTGCTGCCGGGGATCTCCCCACAGAGCCTTCCCGCCCACTTCGGTACGACTTTCTGACCGCCACGTCGCGCGCTGCGGCCGACGCTCCCCCGCCTGCTGAACAGCGTACGGAGGACTCTGGAGGACTCCATGGCCCGAACCGTCTCCTGGGAACATGCCGTGGTGCTCGGCGGCGGATACGCGGGGCTGCTCGCCGCCCGCGTGACAGCGGACCACTTCCGCCAGGTCACCATCGTGGAGCGCGACCTGCTCGGGGACGAGCCGCACCGCCCGGGCACCCCGCAAGCCCATCACCCGCACGGGCTGCTGGCCCGGGGAGCCGAGATCCTGGAGGCGCTGTTTCCCGGCCTGCGGTCCCAACTCCTGGGTGCCGGCTGCCCGGTGACGGACTTCGGCACCGGCACCAGGACTCTCTTCCCCAGCGGATGGGCGCCGCGCGAGGCCTTAGGCATCGATGTCCAGCTTCTGGCACGCACCACACTGGAGGGACTGCTGCGCCGGCGCGTGACCGCGCTGTCGGCTGTCGTGCTGCGCGACGGGACACAGGCCGACGGGCTGATCGTCGGCCGCGACGGGCAGACCGCCGAGGTCGTGGTCCGCCGTCGAGGTCCCCAATCACCCGGCAAGGAGCCGGAGCGCATCCTCGCGGACCTCGTCATCGACGCCACCGGGCGCGGCAGTCGGCTTCCGCAGTGGCTGGACCTGGCAGGGCTGCGCTGCCCGCCCATGTCGGTGGTGGACGGCCGCATCACCTACGCCTCCCGGCTGTATGCGCTCGATGCGGCCCCGCCCCGCGACTGGCTGGCTTCGTACGAGCCCACCCTGGCCCCCGCTGCCCCGCGCGGCGGCGTCGTCGCACGCGTCGGGCCGTGCCATTGGCTGCTCGGCCTGATCGGCGCGGCCGGAAACACACCCCCCGCCGACGAGGCCGGCTTTCGCGCCTACGCCGTCGGCCTGCGCAACCCGGACCTCGCCGGAATCATCGACGAGGGCACCCCCCTCACCCCCATCCATCGCACCCGGGCCACCGCCAACCGTCTGCACCGCTACCACCGCGTCGACCACTGGCCCGGCCACGTGATCGCGCTCGGCGACTCCGTGTGTGCCCTCAATCCGGTCTACGGGCAGGGCATGACCGTGGCCGCCCTGCAGGCAGCACTGCTGAGCACACTGCTCGACCGGTACGCCGAGACGGGCCGGCCGGCGCATCTGGGACCGGCGTTCCAGCAGGGCGCTGCCCGCCTCGTGCGCGGCCCCTGGCTGCTCAACACCTCCGCCGACCGGGCCTGGGCCGCCGAGCGCGCACCGTTCGCGAGCCGTCTCGCCACCGGCTATCTCACCGCCCTGACCGCACGGCTGCCCCATCACACAGATCTGTTCCTGCGCTTCGCCCGCACGATGCACATGCTCGACACGCCGAGGGCCCTGGTCTCCCCCCATGTAGTCGCCCAGCTCTCCAGGCCAACGCACTTGGGGCGAGCGAGGGAGGCGACGAGAGGAGTCCATCCCGTCCCACCAAGGAGTACACCGTGATCACCCACTCTCCCTCCGCCGCTGCGCCCACCGGCGCGGGCGGCATGCCGGTCCTCGGGCACCTGCTGCCCCTCATGGTCAAGCGCATGGCGTTCATCCAGTCCCTGCGTGCCCAGGGAGATCTCGTCTGGATCCGGCTCGGTACGCACCCGGTCTGTGTCGTGAACTCACCCGAGCTGATCCACCGCGTACTCGTCACCGAGGCACGCAAGTTCGAGAAGGGCCTGATCTTCGACAAGATGCGGCCCTTCCTGGGCAACGGCCTGGTCACCTCCACCCACGCTCACCACCGGCGCCAACGGCGCCTCGTACAGCCCGCGTTCCACCGGGAGCGGATCACCCGCTACGGCGATCTCATGCTCCGGTGCGTGGACGAGCGCATCGCCGACTGGCGGCCCGACCGCACCGTGCGCGTCGACATCGAGATGCAGAACCTGGTCGTCGACGTCCTTGCCGGCACGCTGTTCGCCTCCCGGGCCGGCGAGCGCGCGGCGGAGGAGATGCACCGCTCACTGCCTGCCTTCAATCAGGGGCTGACCAGGCGCACCCTCTCGCCCCCGTTCATGGACAGCATCCCCACCCCCGCCATCCGCCGCTTCAACACGGCCGCCGCACGGTTGCGCGCCGTGGTGGAGGAGATGATCGCCGCCTACCGCGAGGCCGGCACCGACCACGGCGATCTGCTCTCCATGCTCCTGTCGGCCCGTGACGCGGACACCGGCGACGCCATGACGGACGAGGAGATCCGCGACGAGGTGATCAACCTGCTGATCGCCGGCATGGAGACCACCAACAGCACGCTCGCCTGGATCTGCCATGTCCTGGGCCGCCATCCGGAGGTGGACCAGCGCGTGTACGCGGAGGTTCGCGCGGCAGCCGGAGACCACCCCCTCCAGGCCGCGAAGCTGCCCGAACTCCGGTACACCCGGCGGGTCGTGTGCGAGGTGTTGCGTCTGTACCACCCGCTGTGGCTGGTGATGCGCCGCTCCACCGCCCCCGTCGCACTCGGCGATGCCACGCTTCCCGCCGGCACTGACGTGGTGTTCAGTCCGGCGACACTGCACCGCGATCCCGTGCTCTACCCGGACCCACTGCGCTTCGATCCGGACCGCTGGCCGCTCCCGCAGACGGAAACTCTGCGGCATGCCTTCATCCCCTTCGGCGCAGGCAGCCGGCAGTGCATCGGAGACGGGTTCGCCTGGACCGAACTCACCCTGGCGACAGCCCACATCGTGTCCCGCTGGAAACTGCGCCCCGCCACCGGCCACAACCTCCGCCCGGGCAACACCGTCGTGATCCACCCGGGCCGGCTCCCCATGATTCCCACCCCGCGCGTCGAGGACAGGTCCACGGCGGTCGTCCCGAACACCGACAAGCACCGAACCGACAAGCACGAACCCGACAGGCACCAACAGGAAGGCACGGGCTGAGATGAACACCACCGACTTCGACCACAGGGTGGCCCTGGTCACCGGCGGCGGCTCCGGCATCGGAGCGGCCTGCGCGACGCACCTGGCCGAGCTCGGCGCCGCGGTCGTCATCGCCGACGCCGACGAGGCGGCGGCCCACCGCACCGCCGAGAAGATCAAGGCCGCGGGCGGCAAGGCCCGGGGCGTACACGTCGACGTATCGCACCTTGGCACGGTCGGGTCGTTGGTCGACTCCATGACGGCCATCGAGGGCGGCCTGCACATCGCCGTCAACGCGGCCGGGATCCTCGGGCCGCTCGCGCCACTCGCCGAAGCCCCGGCCGCGGAGTGCCGCCGGGTCTTCGAAGTGAACATCATGGGTGTGTTCCACTGCATGCGGGCGGAACTTCCGGTGATGGCGGCGGCCGCGAGCGGGGCCATCGTCAACATCTCCTCGATCGCCGGCGAGGCGGGCTTCCCCACGATGTCGGCCTACACGGCGAGCAAGCACGCGATCATCGGCCTCACGCGCGCCGCCGCCCTGGAGTACGCGGCAGCCGGCGTCCGTGTCGTGGCGGTCGCGCCCGGTCCCGTGGACACACCGATGATCAAGCCTGCCATGGGGCTGGTGGAAGGGGCGGTCGCCGCCCAGCCGATCAAGCGCGTGGCCCGCCCCGAGGAGGTCGCGTCGCTGGTGGCCTTCCTCGTCTCGGACGCCGCGGCCTACATCACCGGAAGCGTCCATCCGATCGACGGCGGCTATCTGGCGCAGTGAGGCGCCCCACGCCAACAGACCGATGGGCAGCGAGGACACATCGCGCGGAAAGACGGCACATCGCGAGACAAGGAGAAGCAGCCATGGACGTCGGGATCATTCTGCTGTTCGACGGACAACCGGGAAACACGCTGGCGGACGCCGGAGAGACCGCCAGGCGGATCGAGAGTATGGGCTTCGCTCACCTGTGGCTCCCGGACCACATCGTGCTCTTCGAGCGGTACGCCCCTAACTACCCCTACAGCTCGGACGGCCTTCCCCCGCTCGGCCCTCGACAGGGATGGTACGACCCGCTGTTCGGACTCGCCGCCGCGGCCGGCACCACCACCCGCCTACGACTGGGCACCAACGTCCTGATCCTGCCCCAGCGCAATCCGTTGCTCCTGGCCAAACAGATCGTGGCCCTCGACCACCTGTCCGCAGGGCGGGTCGACGTCGGCGTCGGCCTCGGCTGGTCCCCGGAGGAGTACGCCGCCCTAGGAGTTCCGTACGAGCGCAGAGGCGCTCGCGCGGACGAGTACATCGCCGCGATGACCCGCATCTGGAAGGACGAACTCGCCGCCTACGAAGGAGAGTTCATCTCCTTCAGTGATGTCGTGGCACTGCCCAAGCCCGTCCAGCAGCCACGGCCGCCCGTCCTCGTCGGTGGCCAGAGCCCACCTGCCCTGCGTCGCGCAGCCCGGCACGGCGACGGATGGATCAGCTGGATGCTGCCCGCGGAAGAGATCTCCCCGACGGTCGGGCGGCTCGAGAATGCCTGCGCGGCCGTGGGCCGCGACCCCGCACACGTGCGCCGCATCCACGGCTTCACCTACACCGCACCCGAGGCGTTCCAGACGTACGCGGACGCGGCCCGTGCGGCGGGAGCGGACGAGATCGCGGTACTCCCGTGGGTCCCGGACAGGGACCCGGGTGATGTCATTGCCGAGATCGCGAACTTGAGCGCTGCAATGGGTGCCGCCATGTCGAAGTGACTCGGGCGCAGCCGCCGACGGGTGAACGCCGCAGGGCCAGGCGGTTTCCTGTCCGACGATCGCGCGGACCTGGCAGGCAGTATGGAGCGAGTGTTCGTCACTCCCCAACTCCGGCTGTTTGTCGGCCACTAGCCACGGCACGAGCGGTTCGGCTCGCCGGGCACCGTCGCCGGCAGCGGGGTGGTGGCGGTCAGCAGCTCAGCGTGGAAGTCGGCACCGCGCGTCTCGTCCAGCTCCCGTATGACAGCCTCGTGGCGTCTGTGCAACGGACGTCGAGCGGAACCGGTGGGGGGCGTCGGCTAGGGATTCGTCCAGGCCGCAGGGTCCTCGGCAAGGCCCAGGACCTCGTCGGGCAGCTTGGCCGCGGCGACATCGGCCAGGGTGACCTCGCCCAGGATCTTCCGGACGTTGGCCCGTACCGCGATCCACAGCGGCAGCAGGGATTCCGCGGGGCCGGAGTAGGAGAGCTCGGGCGGGCGCACGCCCCGTACCGACACCAGTGGTCCGTCCGCCACCCGGATCACGTCCGCGATGGCGATCGAGTCCGCCGGGCGGGCCAGCCGGTATCCGCCTTTCCCGCCCCGCTGACTGACCACGAGCCCGCCTCGGCGCAGGTCACCGAGGATGCCCTCCAGGAACTTGTGCGGGATGCCCTGCGCCGCGGCGATCGCCTCGGCCTTGACCGACGTGTCGCCACCTGCCGCAGCCAGCTCCAACGCAGCCCGTACCGCATAGTCCGCCTTCGCCGAGATTCGCATGCCGCGATTATCCGCCACCGCTGTGTTCGACGGTCACCGGTCACCGGATCGGCGCGCGATCAGGTCCCTGACGCACACGTCACCCGTTGGGCGGCGGCGCGGACGACCCGGCGGTCGGCGACTGCGGCTCCAGCCTGCGCCTGGACCGCACGCCTCGTCGGAACGCCGACGTGTTCCATCCGCTTCCCCGATCCCCACGTCCACGTACGCTCAACACCGGTGTACGCCAAGGCGATTGAACGGCAATCGAGAGGCATGGACATGAGGCACGACGAGCTGATCCGGCCGCTGCCGGAGTTGTTGAAGACGCACGCCGAGCAATCGGCGGAACGTGTCGCCTTTGCCGACTCCTTACGCAGCGTCACCTACGCCGAGCTGGAGCGGCGCACCGGCAGGCTGGCCGCGCATCTCGCCCGGACGGGCGTCGGCCGCGGCGACCGGGTCGCGTTCTGCCTGGGCAACTGCGTGGAGATGGTGGAGAGTTGCCTCGCCACCGTCAGGGCGGGGGCGATCGGCGTCCCCCTCGATCCCCGGTCCTCCGACACCGAGCTCGCCCATTTCCTCCAGGACAGCGGCGCTTCCGTCGTCGTCACCGACTCCGCCCACCTCGCACAGTTGCGGCGCCTGGGTCCCTCGTACCGTCGACTGCGCGTCCTGCTCACCGGTACGGAACCGGTCCCCGCGGACGCCCCCGACGGCACGGTCCTCTTCCGGAGCGCGGCCGAGGCCGACGAGCCCGGCGAGCCCGGCGAGGCGCCACGGGACGACCTCGGGCTGGACGACCCGGCCTGGATGCTCTACACCTCCGGCACCACCCACCGGCCCAAGGGAGTGCTGTCCACGCAACGCAGTGCGCTGTGGTCGGTGGCGGCCTGCTACGCCCCGGTCTTCGGGCTCTCGCCCGAGGACCGGCTGCTCTGGCCACTGCCGCTGTTCCACAGCTTCGGCCACTCCCTCGCGATCCTGGGTGTCACCGCCGTGGGCGCGAGCGCCAGGATCGCCGACGAACTCCTGCCGCCCGGCGGCCTGTTGCGGGAGCTTCACGCAGCGCACGATGGCCCCGGCAACCTCGGCGGTCCCTTCACCGTCCTGGCCGGTGTGCCCGCGACCTACCACCTGCTGGTGTCGTCGGCCGAGGAGGCACCGAAAGCCCCGGAGACACCAGAGACACCAGAGACCCCGTCCTCCACGACAGGGTTGCGGATGTGCGTCGTGGCGGGCGCGCCGAGTTCCCCGTCGTTGCGCCGAGCGGTCGAGGAAGCGCTGGGGGCACCGCTGCTCGACGCGTACGGCAGCACCGAGACCTGCGGCATGATCGCGGTGAACCGGCCGGAGGGGCCGAGAGTCGAGGGTTCCTGCGGGCCACCGGTCCCTGGCATGGACGTACGGGTTGTCGATCCGGGCACCGGCAACGATGTCAGGGAAGGAGCCGAGGGCGAGATCTGGGTGCGCGGGCCGAGCCTCATGACCGGGTACCACAACCAGCCCGAAGCCACGGCCGCCGCCCTGAAGGACGGCTGGTACCGCACCGGGGACCTCGGCCGCCGTGTCGAGCACGGGCATCTCGTCCTCACCGGCCGGCTCAGCGAACTGATCATCCGTGGTGGCGAGAACATCCATCCCACGGAGGTCGAGGAGGTCCTGCTGCGCTGCCCCGGCGTGACCGACGCCGTGGTGGTGGGCGTGCCGCACGACGTCCTCGGCGAGGTGCCGGCGGCCTTCGTCGTGCCGGGTCCGGACGGGATCGACCCCCAGCGGGTGCTGGCCGACTGCCGCACCCGGCTGTCCGACCACAAGGTTCCCGCGGAGATCCACGAGATCGCCGCCGTCCCGCGCACGGCGTCCGGAAAGATCGCCCGGCACGCCGTCGTCCCAGGGCTCGCCCGGCCCGCACCCGACGTCCGCTTCGCCCCTGCTTCCGTTGCCTCCACTGCCTCCACTGCTGCCACGACGACGGTCCCGGCCGACGGATCCCTGCGCGAGCGGCTCCTGTCTCTCTCACGCGAGGCGCAGGAACGGGCGCTGCGCGAGACCGTACTCACCGAGACGGCCGCGGTCTGCGGACACGAACCGCACGACCGGCTCGACGCGGACAGCCCCTTCACCGATCTCGGGCTGACGTCCATGGGCGCCGTCACGCTGGTCGACCGGCTGGGCGCACACGCCGGACTGCGGCTGCCGGCGACGCTGCTCTTCGACCACCCCACACCGGCCGACGTGGCCCGGTACCTGCGTACCGCCCTCTTCTCCCCGGAGACCAGGACCAGGGGGCACGCCCCGGCCTTCCAGTCCCCCGGGCCGTACGACGAGGACCCGGTGGTGATCGTCGCCATGGGCTGCCGCTATCCAGGCGACGTCCAATCCCCCGAGGAACTGTGGCAGTTGGTGTCGGAAGGCAGGGACGCGATCTCGGAGTTCCCGGCCGACCGGGGCTGGGACCTGGCCGCCCTGTACGACCCCGATCCGGACCGGATCGGTACGTCGTACACCCGCAGCGGCGGATTCCTGCACCGGGCCGCGGAGTTCGACGCGGGCCTGTTCGGGATCTCGCCCCGTGAGGCGCTCACCATGGACCCGCAGCAGCGGCTGCTGCTCGAGACGTCCTGGGAGGTCTGGGAGCGGGCCGGAATCGACCCGGCGTCGCTGAGCGAGAGCGACACGGGGGTGTTCGTCGGCGTGATGTACGGCGACCACTCCGCCCGTTTCACCCGCCCCCACGAGTTGGAGGCGCATCTGGGCCTCGGCTCCGCGGGCAGTGTGGCCTCCGGCCGGATCTCCTATGCATACGGCCTGCGCGGGCCCGCGATCACGGTCGACACCGCGTGCTCCTCCTCGCTGGTGGCGCTGCACTGGGCGGCCAGGGCGCTGCGTTCGGGCGAGTGCTCGCTGGCCCTGGCCGGCGGAGTCACCGTGATGTCGACGCCGAATCCGTTCCGCGTCTTCAGCAGGCAGCGCGGTCTGTCCCCCGACGGCCGCTGCAAGTCCTTCTCGTCCTCGGCGGACGGTACCGCCTGGGGTGAGGGCGCGGGCCTTGTGCTGCTGGAGCGGCTGTCCGACGCCCGGCGCAACGGTCACCCGGTGCTGGCCGTGCTGCGCGGTTCCGCGGTCAACTCCGACGGCGCGTCCAACGGGCTGACGGCGCCCAACGGGCAGGCACAGCAGCGGCTGATCACGCAGGCGCTGGCCGATGCCGGGCTCCGCGCGAGCGACGTGGACGCGGTGGAGGCGCACGGCACGGGCACCACGCTCGGCGACCCCCTCGAAGCGCAGGCACTGCTGGCCACCTACGGCCAAGGACGGACCGAACAGCAGCCGCCGCTGTGGCTGGGATCGGTCAAGTCCAACCTCGGGCACACCCAGGCCGCCGCCGGAGTCGCCGGAATCATCAAGATGGTGCAGGCCATGCGGCACGAGGAGCTGCCCCGGACGCTGCACGTGGAGACGCCCACACCGCATGCCGACTGGTCCTCCGGCCGGGTGGAACTGCTCACCTCGGCCCGGCCGTGGCCGTCGGCGGGCCGACCGCGGCGCGCCGGCGTCTCGGCCTTCGGGATCGGCGGGACCAACGCGCACGTGATCTTGGAGGAGCCCCCGCCGCTGGCCGACGAACCGGCCTCGGAGGCCCCGGATGCCTCAGAGCCCTCCGGGACCTCGAAGACCCCGGAGCCCTCCGAGACCTCGAAGATCTCGAAGACCTCGGAGACCTTGGAGAAGGGGGTGCCGTACGACGTTGCGGTGCCCTGGCTGGTTTCCGCAGCCGACGAAGCCGCCCTGCGTGCCCAGGCACGACGGCTGGCAGCCGCAGTGGAGACCCGGCCGGACCTCGCGTCCGCCGACATCGGGTTCACCCTGGCCACGTCGAGGTCCGCACTGTCCCACCGGGCGACGGTGCCGCCCGGGGACCGGGCACGGATGCTGGAGGCGCTGCGGGCACTCGGCAGGGGCACGGGTGGCGGCGGCGCGGTGACCGGCATTGCGGATGCGGGGATCCGTACGGCGTTCCTGTTCACGGGCCAGGGCGCTCAACGCGCCTGTATGGGCCGGGAGTTGTACGCATCGTTCCCCGTCTTCGCCACGGCCTTCGACGACATCTGCCGAGAGCTGGACGACCGTCTCGAACGCCCCCTGCGCACGGTGATGTTCGCCGAGCAGGATTCGCCCGAGGCCGCCCTGCTCGACCGTACGGACTTCACTCAGGCCGGTCTGTTCGCCTTCGAGGTGGCGCTGTTCCGCCTGCTGGAGTCCTGGGGGATGCGGGCCGACTTCCTGGCCGGACACTCCGTGGGGGAACTGGCGGCGGCCCACGTCGCCGGAGTCCTGGACCTGGCTGACGCCGCGGCGCTCGTCGCCGCCCGCGGCCGGCTGATGCAGGCGCTGCCCGAGGGTGGGGCGATGGTGGCCCTGCACGTGGCCGAGGAGGAGGTCCTCCCCGCGTTGGCGGACGTCGGGGACCAGGTGGCGATCGCCTCCGTGAACGGGCCTGACTCGGTGGTGATCTCCGGCGAGGAGAACGCGGTACTCGCCGTCGCCGCCGGGTTCGAGGCACGCGGCCGCAGGACCGTACGCCTGCGCGTCGGCCACGCCTTCCACTCGCCCTTGGTGGAGCCGATGCTCGACGCGTTCCGCCGGGTCGCCGAAGGGCTGGCCTTCCGGCCGCCGCGGATCCCGGTGGTCTCGGCCGTGACAGGCCGGCAGGCCGACGCCGAGGAACTGTGCTCCCCCGAGTACTGGGTGCGGCACGCCCGCCTGCCGGTTCGGTTCGCCGACACTGTGCGGTGGCTCGGCGACCAGGGGG
This sequence comes from Streptomyces scabichelini, assembly GCF_011045015.1. Taxonomy (GTDB): domain Bacteria; phylum Actinomycetota; class Actinomycetes; order Streptomycetales; family Streptomycetaceae; genus Streptomyces; species Streptomyces scabichelini. The sequence goes on from NZ_JAAKZY010000145.1 coordinate 16,791, forward strand.
TCTCCGCCTTCCTCGAACTTGGGCCCGGTCCCGTGCTCACGACGATGGCCGAGGAGTGTCTGACCGCCACGGACGGTGATGTAGCCGGGGAGTGCGCGGCGGCCACCCGGGGCGGTGAGCGGGAAACGGAGACGCTGCTGTCCGCCGTCGCCCGGCTGCACGTACGCGGGGTGAAGGTCGACTGGCCGACGGTGTACGCGGATACCGGGGCCCGGAGGGTGGACCTGCCGACGTACGCCTTCCAGCGGCAGCGGTACTGGCTCGACGCACCGCACACGCCCGAGGCAACGGTCGGTGCCGAGTTGCTTGGCCCGGCGTTCGCGGTGCCGGGCGCCGACCGGACCGTGCTCTCCGGGCTACTGTCCACCTCGACCCATCCCTGGCTCGCCGGCCATGTGATCGCCGGGACCGTCCTCGTACCCGCGACGGTGTTCGTGGAGATGGCCGTCCGGGCGGGTGATGCGGTCGGCTGCGACGCGCTGGACGAACTCGTGGTCCTGTCGCCGCTCGCTCTGCCCGCCGCCGCGGGGGTACGCGTCCAGGTCGTCGTGGGGCCGGCGGACGACTCCGGCCGGCGCCCGGTCGACATCTACTCCCGGCCCAAGGAATCCGCGGCAGAAGCGGCAGGAGCGGCAGACGTCGTGGAGGCCGCCTGGACCCGGCATGTCACGGGAGTGGTGGGCCGGGCGGCGCCCCAGGAGACGGAGACCGGCCTGACGACATGGCCGCCGCGGGACGCCGCCGAGGTGGACCTCGCCGACGCGTACGACACCCTGGCGGACGACGGTTTCGCCTACGGGCCCGCCTTCCGGGGCGTACGGGCCCTGTGGCGGCGCGGCGACGAACTCTTCGCGGAGGTACGGCTGCCCGAGCCGGCAGCGGCGGACGCCCACCGCTTCGGGATCCACCCGGCGCTGCTGGACGCGGCACTGCACACCGTCCTGCTCGCCGGCCCCGAACGCGGTGCGGTCCGGGTGCCGTTCGCGTGGAACGGGGTACGTCTGCACGCCGCCGGAGCCTCGGAGCTGCGCGTACGGGTGGCTCCCGCCGGGGCGGCGGGCACGGGCACGGTCACACTGACGCTCGCGGACCCGGAAGGCCGCCCGGTGGCGCGGATCGACTCGCTGTCCACCCGCGAACTCCCCGCAGGGCAGGGTGACTTGGCGGACGACGCGATCCGACACGCCCTGCTGCGCCCGGACTGGGTCGCCGTCGAGCCGCCCGCGGACACGGACCCGGACCCGGCCCCCGCCTCGGACAACGGCGTCTGGACGGTCCTTGGCCCCGACGAGCTGAACCTCGGCGAGTTCCTCCCTGCCGTCGCAGCCCCCACGACGGCCGAACCGGACGTCGTGGCCGTCACGGCACTCGGCCCCGCACTCGGTACGGCACTCAGTACAGCACTCGACACGGCGGCGGACTCCGATCCGCTCTCCGCCGTGCACCTCCTGACCGGCAGGGTGCTTCAGGCGCTGCAGAACTGGCAGGACGATCCGCGGACCGCGGGATCACGGATGGTGGTGGTGACGCGGGACGCCACAGCACCGGTGCCGGACTTGGCGGGCGCCGCTGTCTGGGGACTGGTGCGTACGGCGCAGTCGGAGCTGCCCGGTCGCGTCGTCCTGGTCGATGTGGACGGCCGGCCCGAGTCCCTGCGACTGCTCCCCGCGGCGGTGGCAACCGGCGAACCCCAACTGTCCGTACGGGCGGGGCGGATGACGGTGCCCCGGCTGGTCGGGGCGGCCACGCAGGCCGGGGAGAGCGGAAGCGGCTCGTTCCGCCCGGACGGCACCGTACTGATCACGGGAGGCACCGGGGCACTGGGCGCGGAGGTGGCCCGGCACCTGGTCACCGCGCACGGCGTACGGCATCTGCTGCTGGCCGGACGTCGCGGCCCGCAGGCACCCGGCGCCAACGAACTGCGCACCGTACTGGAGGAATTGGGAGCCGAGGTCCGGATCGTCGCCTGCGACGCGGCCGACCGCTCCGCGCTGGCCGAGGTGATCAAGAGCTGCGAGCCCCCGCTGACCGCCGTGGTGCACGCCGCGGGCGTGCTCGACGACGGCGTACTGGCCGCGCTGACCCCCGAGCGAATGGCGGCGGTGCTGCGGCCGAAGGCGGACGCGGCCTGGAACCTCCACGAACTGACCCGGGAGCTGGACCTGTCGGCGTTCGTCCTGTTCTCCTCGGCGTCGGGCCTGCTGGGCCGGGCAGGGCAGGGCAACTACGCGGCGGCGAACTCCTTCCTGGACGCACTCGCCCGCCATCGCACCGCACTCGGACTGCCCGCGGTCTCCCTGGCATGGGGGCTGTGGGAGCACGACGGCGGCATGGCCGCACAGCTCAGGGAGAACGCGGACAGCGGACAGTCCTCGACCTCCCGTGACGGCCTCCGGGCGCTCTCCCCGGAGCAGGGACTGGCACTGTTCGACGCGGCGCTGGGCGAGAGGGAGCCCGTACTGGCCCCGATCCTGCTGGACGCGGCGGCCCTCCGGTCCGCCGGAGACCGCCTCCCACCACTGCTGCGAGGGCTTGTGCGCCCGGGACGGCCGACAGCAGGCGGATCCGGTTCCGGTTCCGGTTCCAGCCCCGGGCAGCAGATGCTGGAACCGGGTGCGTGGCGGAAGCTGCTGGCCGGGCTGCCCGCCGGCGAACGGGAGGGGGCGCTCGCGGAGTTGCTGCGCGGTGACGTGGCCGCGGTGCTCGGCTACCCCGATGCCGCCGCGCTGCCGACCGGGAAGACCTTCGCGGACCTGGGTTTCGACTCCCTGACGGCGGTTCAGGTCCGCAATCGACTCAGCATGGCGCTGCGGCTCAGGCTGTCCGCCGCCACGGTGTTCGAGCACCCCACGGCGGACGGACTGGCCCGGCATCTGCTCGGCCTGCTGGACGATTCGCTGCCCGCACCTGAGCCGGAACGGCCCGTGCACACCCTCTCCTCGCTGTTCCGGAAGGTCGGCGAGAGCGGTCACCCGGCGGCGGCGATGCACATGCTGGTCACCGCTTCCTATGCGCTGCCGACGTACGGTGCCGCGGCATGCCGCGATCACGCGCTGCCCCCGATCCGCCGCGCCGACGGAAGCGGTAATTCCAGCCGCCCGACGATCGTCTACCTCCCGGCCTACCACCCGTCGCCCCCGTCGGAAGGCGGACGCTTCCCTCGTTTCCACCGCCATTTCCAGGGCGACCTGGACGTCCTGGAACTCCCGCACCCCGGCATCGCTACGGGCACCGCGGTGCCGGAGGACCGCGAAACCCTGGCCCGCACGCATGCCGAGACCGTGGTGCGGCAGGTCGGGGACGAGCCCTTCGTCATCGTGGGACGGTGCGCGGGCGGGAACGTCGCCCACGCCCTGACCCACCACCTGGAGAGCACCGGCATCGCTCCCGCCGGCCTCGTCCTGATCGACACGTACCACATCAACGAGGACAACAGCGACAAGGAGTGGCTGGTCTCACTGGCCGCCGCCGCGGTCCAGGACCTCGGGCAGTCCGCCCTCGCCGGGGACGACGGCGCGCTGGCCGCGATGGGCGCCTACAACCGCATCTTCCTCGGCTGGGAGCCCGAGCCGGTCGACTCCCCCACGCTCCTGATCCGCGCGACGGAGCCCACCCCGGCCATGGCCGCCTCTCCGGACGGGCGGAACGGGACCTGGCGGACGTCCTGGCCGTTGCCGCACGACTGCGTGGACGTGCCCGGCGACCACCTGACGATGATGCAGGAGCATGCCGGGACCACGGCGTCGGCCCTCCGTACCTGGATCGACTCACGCACGGCGAAAGGAGACCGGTGAACCTCTCGGAGCAAGGCGACAAGAACATGGAGGAGTTCAAGGCGTACGAGGAGTACGACGTCATCGTCGTCGGAGGCGGTCCGGCCGGGGCGACGGTCTCGGCGGCCGTCGCCATGCGGGGCCATCGTGTCCTCCTCGTCGAGCAGCACACGTTCCCCAGGTACCAGATCGGGGAGTCGCTGCTCCCCTCCACCGTGCACGGCGTGTGCCGCATCCTGGGCGTCGAGGACGAGATGGCACGGGCGGGTTTCAAGCTCAAGCGCGGCGGCACCTTCCGCTGGGGGCGGAACCGGGACCCTTGGCAGTTCTCCTTCGCGCTGTCGCCCCGCCTTGCCGACCCGACCTCGTTCGCCTACCAGGTCGAGCGGTCCCGGTTCGACGCGATCCTCCTGGACAACGCCCGCCGGGTGGGCGTGGACGTACGGGAGGGCTGCCGCGTCACGACCGTGCTCGCCGACGAGGAGCGGGTCCGGGGCGTGAGCTGGACCGCCCCGGACGGCGGGACACGCGAGGCGAGGGCCCGGTACGTCGTGGACGCCTCCGGCAACGGCAGCAGGATCCACCAGCACGTCGGCGGGAAGCGGACGTACTCCGACTTCTTCCGGAACATCGCGGTGTTCGGCTACTTCGCCGGCGGCAGGCGTCTGCCGGCGCCGAACGACGGCAACATCTTCTGCGCCGCCTTCGACGAGGGCTGGATCTGGTACATCCCGCTGCGGGACGACCTGACGAGCGTGGGAGCGGTGGTGAGCCGGGAGAACGCCGCGGCGATCCAGCGGGACCCGGCGGCGGCATGGCGCCGTCTGATCGACTCGTGCGCCGAGGTGCGGGGCTTCCTCGACGGGGTCCCTCAGGCGACCGAGGCGCCGTACGACCAGGTCCGGGTCCGCAGGGACTGGTCGTACTGGAAGACCCGGCTGTGGCGGCCCGGCATGGTGCTGACCGGTGACGCGGCCTGCTTCGTCGACCCCGTCCTGTCCTCCGGTGTGCACCTCGCCACGTACGGTGCGCTGCTCGCGGCGAGGTCCATCAACAGCGCTCTGGCCGGAACCCCGGACGCTTTGGACGAGGACCGCTGCTTCGAGGAGTTCGAGGCCCGCTACCGCCGCGAGTACGGCCTGTTCTACGAGTTCATGATCTCCTTCTACGACATGCACCAGGACGAGCGGTCGTACTTCTGGAAGGCACGCAAGGTCACCAACGTCGGCGCCACGGAACTGGAGGCCTTCGTCGAGCTGGTGGGCGGTCTGGCGTCCGGCGACGCGTCGCTCACCGGGCCCGGGCAGGCAGACGCCCGCCTGACAGCGACCTCCTCGGCATTCGATCAGGCGGTGGTCCGGCTCCCGGACTCCGACGGTCTGCGCAATCCCCTCTTCGAGTCCGCCAGGATCCGCGAGGTGTTCCAGGAAGGCGTGGTGCTACAGGAACGGGGCGTCTTCGGCGGTCCGCTGGAGGACGAGGCACCCCTGCGTCCGGGTGGCCTGGTCGCCACGGAGGACGGTCTCGCATGGGCTGCGGTCTCACGGTGACATCTGCCTGCGCCGCGCTCCATTGCGTGTGCCGTGCAGGGCGAAGGCGGTGTTGACGAGGCCGACGTGGCTGAACGCCTGTGGGGTGTTGCCGAGTTGGCGGTGGGCGACCGGGTCCCACTCCTCCGAGAGCAGGCCGACGTCGTTGCGGGTGTCCAGTACGCGCTCGAACACGGCGTCCGCCTCCTCGCGGCGGCCGGTCGCCGCGAGGGCGTCGGCGAGCCACAACGAGCAGGCGAGGAAGGCTCCTTCGTGGCCGCCCAGGCCGTCCACGTCGTGCACGTTATGCACGTCATGCACGGCGTGCACGGCGTGCACGGCGCGCTCTCGGGGTGGGCCGCCGTCGGCGTAGCGCCGCAGGAAGCCGTGGTGGCCGAGCGTGCGGGCCACGGCCGACAGCGTGCTGCGGACCCGGGGGTCGTCCGGCGGGAGAAAGCCGAGCCTGGGGAGCAGCAGTGCGGACGCGTCGATCCGACGGGAGCCGTACGACTGCACGAAGCTGCGCTGCTCGGCGTCCCAGCCCTCGCGGCACACCTCGTCGTGGATCGTCTGGCGCATCACCCGCCAGCGCTCCGCCGAACCGCGCAGTCCCGCGATCCGCGCCATCCGCAGCGCACGGTCCGCGGCGACCCACGACATGATCCGGGAGTGCACGAAGTGCCGTGGCGGGCCGCGCACTTCCCAGAGTCCGGCGTCGGGTTCCCGCCAGTGCTGCTCCACGTGGTCCATGAGTGAGGCGACGACGCGCCACATGCGGTGGTCGATGGGTACGCCCGCGCGCACCGCGCAGTACACGGTGTTGAGCACTTCGCCGTAGACGTCGAGTTGGGGTCGGTCGGCGGCGGCGTTGCCGAAGCGGACGGGGCGGGAGTCCTCGTATCCGTCGAGCCAGGAGGCGGGTTTCTCGGGCAGCCTCCGCTGGCCCGACACCCCGTACAGCGGCTGGAGGTCGTCGGGTTCGCCGGCCACGGCACGGACCAGCCAGTTCCGCCAGGCGACGGCTTCCTCGCGATAGCCGGTGCGGAGCAGGCAGGACAGGGTGAAGGTGGAGTCGCGCAGCCAGCAGAAGCGGTAATCCCAATTGCGTTCTCCGCCGAGGCATTCGGGCAGTGAGGAGGTGACGGCGGCCACCATTCCTCCGGTGGGCGCGTAAATCAGCGCCTTCAATGTGATGAGGGACCGGATCACCGCTTCCCGCCACGGCCCCTGATAACTGCATTTCGCCGCCCACTGCTGCCAGAATTCCTGTGTCTCGTCCAGGAGTTCGGTGGTGTCCTCGCGCGGATTCGGCGACAGGTGGGACTGGCTCCAGTCGAGGACGAAAGACATCCGCTGTCCGGCCGAGAGCGTGAACAGCGATCGAGTACAGGCATTGCTGACGGAGACACTCGCCTCATGGTCGTCGTACCGCAGAAAGACGGAGTCCGGTCCGGCGACCGCGGCCACCGTGTGCGCGTCCACGGTCCTGGTCCATGGCACGACACGGCCGTTGAGGAACCGCAGCCTCAGTTCCCCGCACATCTCGACGCGGCCCGCCAGCCCTTCCACCAGCCGTACGAGACGGGGAACGTCCTGGCGGGGAGGCATGAAGTCGGTCACGCGCACGGCACCGCGGGCCGTCTGCCAGACCGTGTCCAGAATCAGCGTGTCGCCACGGTAGGCCCGGCGGGCGCACACCTGCGGGGCGGCGAATCGCGCTCCGGCATGGTCGGCCGGGGCGATCCGCCACCGGCCGTTGTCCTCACCGCCGAGCAGTGCGGCGAAACACGCGGGAGAATCGAAGCGAGGCAGACACATCCAGTCGATCGCACCGTCTCTGCCGACCAGAGCCGCCGTCTCAAGATCTCCGATGAGGGCGTAATCCTCGATTCGCCCGACCATGAAGCAAAGTCTAGTTCCAGAGCCTGCGAGCCCTCGAATGCGTCGCACGAGACGTAAGAAATTGAACGGGAACATATTCATTGACTGGGCTCTGGGCGCTGTGTTAAAGGTGGGATGGCAGGGCATTCAGTTCTTCGGCAGTTCTTCGGCAGGACGTATCGATGTCCCCTCCGCTGGCGAGCCGGTTCCCGGCACGGATGGTCTCGCACCCGTTGCGGCGTGCGACGGACAGGCCTGTCGCCGCCGGCTCCCGGCGCCCCGCGGATCCCGGATCAGCTCGCCCTCGTGGCGTTCATCCGCTGCGCCGCGCCTCGGACCGCGTTCCGTCCGCCCCGGTGCGCCCTGTGGCGCTGCGCCCGGCCAGGACCGCTCCGCGCCGCAGGCGTTCCCGTACGGCATCCTCCCGCACCGTCGGCAGCCGCCGAGCGAGCGGCTCAGGGGACGGAGCGGGCGACCGGGACGCATCCGCCGGAGGCCGCCATGGCCACTGACGGACGCAGGCCCCGCGTACTGCTGCTCACCAACGGCCCCCTCGACGTCGACAACGGAGCCGAGGCCGAGCTGGCCATGGGACTCGCCCGGGCGATGCCGGAGATGGACTACCTGTGGTTCAGGCGAGGGCGGGACCGGCACGCCGTCCCCTGGCTCGGTCGCTCGGTGCCGGTCGTGTCGCGGCACGGCGCACCCGGCCTGCCGGAACGTCTCCAAGTGGCGGTCGTCGGCGCCCGGATGGCACGGGAGGCCGATCTCGTGCACGCCGTGCTGACCATCGGTCCCGGCTTCCCCGCCTTCTCCCGGCTGTGGCCGCCGCTGATCCATGGAAAGCCGGTCCTGCACACCGTCCCCGGCGTCACCGACCCGGAGCTGCTCGCGCGGTCGCGGCCGCTCGGCCCCACCGTGGCGCTGTCCGAGGTGACGGCCCAGTCGCTCGGCGCCGCGGGTTTCGGCGAGGTGCGGGTCATCGGCCCCATGATCGAGCTGGACCAGTGGCCACTGCGGCCCCGGTCGGTCAGGGATCCACCGATCGTCCTTGCCACGGGCCATCATGATCCGGACGGCGGTGCGTACGAGGCCATCGGCTCGGCGGCGGTCGCCGCCCGCGCAGGAGCCCGCTTCCAGCTGATCCTGGCTCTCCAGGGGCGCCCGGGACAGAACGTCGGCCGCCTGGAGCGGGCGCTGCGCTCGCGGGCGGCACAGGAGGGCCTGCACGCCACCGAGGTGCTCGGCGGTGTCGACAACCTGTTGCGGCTGCTGGCGGTCTCGGACATCGTGCTGCACCTTCCGCGAGCGCTGGGCGGCCGGCCGGACGTGCCGTTCACCGTCCTGAAGGCGCTCGCGACGGGACGTCCCGTCATACTGAGCGACCTTCCCCAGTTCGCTCCGCTGAAGGACGCCGTACTGCGTGCCCCCGCCCATGACACCCACCGCGCCGGCCATCTGCTGCTCCAGCTCCTGGACCGGCCCTGGTGGTGGGAGAGGCTCGCGGAGCGTGGCCGGAGCACCGTCGAGGAGCGCTTCGCTGCCGGGCCGTTCAGCTCGCGCTACGCGGAGCTGTACCGGCGCCTCCTGGCATGAGCCAGCCGCTCGACGGCGACATCCCCCCGTACAGCGTGCAACAGCACCATTCCGGTGTCTCCGTAGTCGGGAAGCGTGGGGTCCTTCGGTACCCGGGTGATGCGCAGCCGCTCGGTGTACGGGGCGAAGACGTCGTGGACGGTGCCCGCCCCCACCGGGCAGGCCGGCCAGCGCGTCCCGGAGGCGATGCGATAGCTGGGCATGTTCTCCATGAAGGCGGCGACAAGCCGTCCGCCCGGGCGGACGGAACGGATGAACGCGCGGCACAGGGCGGCGAATTCACCCAGGTCCTCGGTGACGCTCTCGGCGACGAAGTTCATCGATGCCAGGTCATAGACGCCGTCCGGCAGGGTGCGGGCGCTGCCCGGCACGACCCGTACCCGCGCCAGGGCGTCGGAG